>CAMFND010000144.1 GCA_945965395.1 uncultured Bacteroides sp. | reverse complement strand
TTCAAGAATTCAGGATCTTTGTAGTCGATGTACTTAATACCGCTCTTTTTAAAACGACAGTATTTTTTCTTCTTCACGTCTACTGAAGGCGGAGTTAAATATCTGATTTCTGATTGTTGCTGTGCCATGATTAATTTTCCTCCTTTTTAGTTGATTTTACATTTCTTCTCTTAGCAGCGTATTCCGCAGCATACTTATCCATCTTGAAAGTCAAGAAACGGATTACACGTTCATCACGACGGTAGTTGATTTCCAGCTTCTCGATTACAGACGGGGCAGCTTTGAATTCAATCAGTTGATAGAAGCCTGTTGATTTTTTCTGAATTGGGTAAGCCAATTTTTTCAATCCCCAGTTTTCTTCATTGATGATCTCCGCACCTTCCTGAGTAAGGATAGCTTTGAACTTCTCTACCGCTTCCTTCATCTGAACATCAGACAAAACGGGAGTTAAAATGAAAACGGTTTCGTATTGATTCATACTATTCGTTAATTAAATTAATTAATAATGATTTTTTATTTGCGCGGCAAAGGTACGACTTTTCAATTAAGAAACCAAGACTTCCCATATATTTATGCAATAAAGATTCTTAAAAAAGAGAGATTTATCCTCCAAACTCCTCTCTTCCTTGCTCATATATAGGTGAAATATCGTATATTTGCAAAGTTGTTTAAACAATAATTACATGATAGAACAATTCAATTTTGACATTCAACTGATATTTGCCATTTTAAACGGAAAAGTATCTGCCGCTATTAACAGAAAGCTGAGCCGGAATTTCCGATTAAACGACATGGAAATTACACCGGAGCAATGGACCGTGCTACTCTACCTTTGGGAAAAGGACGGAGTCACCCAGCAGGAGTTGTGCAATGCCACTTTTAAAGACAAGCCCAGCATGACCCGGCTGATTGACAACATGGAAAGGCAACATCTGGTTATACGTGTACCCGACAGAAAAGATCGCCGGACCAATAAAATTCACCTGACAGAAAATGGAAAAAAATTAGAAGAAAAAGCGCGTTTCATCGCCAACAAAACATTAAAAGAAGCCTTACACGGACTTACATTAGAAGAATTAAGAATCAGTCAGGAAGTGCTTCGGAAAATATTTAACAACACAAAAGACTAAAAAGACGGAATCGTTCAGGCTTGCTATCCACAGCAAGAAGCATAAAAATCATCTCATTTGTCAAGCTTTTATAAAACGGCTTATATATATGCTCAATTTTCCGTTTTTTTTCACGAAATAATTTTTTGGATAAAAGAATTATGCTTTAATTTGTAACCATGAATAAATAAACCATAAAAAAGAAGACACACATGAAAAGCTTATTACAGAATTTAGGAGTGATATTGGTTATCATCGGTGCTGTGATTCTCATTGCAAGCTATGCAACAGGTAATGTGAACAACAATGCAGTATTGGGAGTTTCTTTGTTACTCGTTGTTGCCGGATTGATTTCATATATCGTCCTGAACAAAAGAATTACAGATTGATTTTTCAATCAAAAGCAATAAAAAAGCCTGAATTAAACATTCAGGCTTTTTTATTGCTTGCTTCCGAAACCACTTTACTCACCTTCCGGAGTAATCAATTTATATCCCTTTCCGTGAATATTGATAATTTCAATTGAATCATCTTCTTTCAGGTGTTTACGCAATTTGGTGATATACACATCCATACTTCTTGCATTGAAGTAGTTGTCATCAATCCAGATAGTTTTCAACGCAAAGTCTCTCTGAAGAATTTCATTTGCATGTGCACAAAGCAGACCTAACAATTCAGATTCTTTTGTAGTCAGTTTCGTCTGCTTGTCACCAATTGACAGAATCTGTTTCTGAGTATCAAAAGTAAAACGACCAATCTTGTACACTGTACTTTCACGGTTACGTTTTCCACGTACACGACGCAAAATTGCTTCGATACGGAATGTCAGTTCCTCCATACTGAAAGGCTTTGTTATATAATCGTCAGCACCGATTTTGAATCCCTCCAGAATATCTTCTTTCAGTGTTTTAGCCGTCAAGAAAATAATAGGAACTTCCACATTTGCCTGACGGATTTCCTGTGCCAAAGTAAAACCATCTTTCTTTGGCATCATTACGTCTGTTACTACCAAATCATATTTACTCTTCAGAAAAGCCTTGAATCCAACTTCTCCATCTGGAAAAAGATCTGCATTGTAACCTTTTGCCTGTAAATATTCTCTCAAAAGCATGCCAAGATTCTCATCATCTTCGCACAGCAAAATACGCAATTTGTCGTCCATATCTTATTCTTCTTTAAATAATGGTATAGTAATTATAAATTTTGTTCCTACATTTAATTCGCTTTCAGCCCGGATAGAACCTTTATGGTCTGCGATTATCTTCTTCACATAAGCCAAACCAAGCCCAAAACCTTTCACATTATGTAAGTTTCCGGTATGAACCCGATAAAACTTATCGAATATTTTTTTCAAATTTTCTTTCTTAATTCCAATACCGTTGTCCTCAATGGAAATACACAACTTTCCGTTTTCATTCCACGTCCGGATTTTCAAGGCAATGTCACGATCTGAACTCTTATATTTCACTGCATTATCCAGCAAATTGAATACCACATTGGTGAAATGCATTTCATCCACAAAAATCACCGGATCTTGTGCATTCAATTCCGCCTCCAGTGTGCCATTATTTTTCTCTACCTTCAAACGAAAGGTATTCACCACTCCATTAATCAACTCATGTGCGTCAATTTCCTTTTTCTTGAGTGTTACACTCTGTCGTTCAAACATAGACATCTGCAACACCTTTTCTACCTGAAAACGCAAACGTTTTGTTTCATCATTGATAACCCCTGATATATGCTTAAACATCACTGGCGATTTACCCACTGCCGGATCATTCAGCATTTGGGCAGCCAACGATATGGTAGAAATCGGAGTTTTAAACTCATGCGTCATGTTGTTGATGAAATCATTCTTAATTTCAGTCAAACGTTTCTGACGGAATATAATGTAAATCGTAAAAATAAATGTAATCAACAACACCACTGTAAAGATGATGGATGGAATCATAAACTTCACAGAACTGAATATATAATTATCCAGTGTAGGAAAAAAAATATTCACAAATCCCATCTTAGCAGGAGGATCTTTTTCAAAGAGCAAACGAGAATAGATTTTTTCATCGTCATGCACATAATCTGAACAACGGTACACCTCTTTCCCGTCCCGGTCTGTCACCGAAAAATGATAAGGAATATCGATGCCATTATTAAACAGTTCCGTTTTCAGGAAGTGGTCAAGCTGTTTAAAGTTGACTCTTTCTTTCAGAGGCTTGTCACTTGCCGTATAAAGAATATTGTATACTACCTCATCCAGCAATGCGCGTTGATACACATAACGTTCTTTCAGAATCTCCTGCAATGCACGCGATGTTTGTGGAATAGTTCTTCCAGTAGATATAACCACTTTCGGTACATTCGACGGTCGGTTCATTATGGTCTTCAACTCAAAAGTAGAGTAAGTAGAACCATCGGGGGCGGTAATCGTATACTGATGATGTTCTACCACATTCTCGCCTGTATCATTCTTTTCCTGGTATTGTCTGGACAACAATGCCGCACGTTCCTGCGCTGCCACATCTTTCTCCAGATATTTTTTCGTTTCAACCAGTTCCAAGTTATGCACAGCCTTTCCCAAACTGCGGTTTACATTCTCTTCAAACTGACTACGCCTCATTTTGACCATCTCCTCAATATAACTTACCTGTAAATAAAGCAAGCTCAAAAAAGACAGTCCCATTACAACTCCTAATATCCAAATAGTCGATTTTTTCATACGGACAAATTTAACAACCTGACAAATACGACGCTAACAGATTAACAAGCTTTAAATAAGATTTTGTCGTATATTAACCATAAATCAAATTTTACCTGATAAAATCATCACTATCTATCATTTCCTACACTTGCATACTACAAAAATAATAGAATTTTAGATTAATAACAAATAAACAGATGGTTTTGTTTAAGCTAAGTTAAACAAAAAAGCCGCGTTTTTTTAAGAAACACGACTTTTTTATCTATAAAAATCACAACTAATATTATGCTTCGTCCTTTTCTTGCTCTTCAAATTCCTTCATCAGCTTGGTCTGTACATCCGTTGGAACCAGTTCATAGCTGGCAAATTTCATAATGAATGAAGCACGACCTCCGGTCAATGAGCTCAAAGAAGTAGAATAGTTCGACATTTCTTTCAATGGAACTTTAGCACTCAACTTTTCATATCCCTTTTCACTGGTCATCCCCATAATCATACCGCGACGACCTTGCATGTCACTCATCACATCACCCAACTTGTCACTCGGAACGAATACTTCCACATCGTAAATCGGTTCCAAAATCTTCGGACCTGCATTCTTAAATGCTTCACTAAACGCATGGCGACCAGCCAACATGAAGGAAATTTCATTTGAATCTACCGGGTGCATCTTACCGTCGTACACAATAACACGTACATCACGTGCGTATGAACCAGTCAGCGGTCCCTGTTCCATACGACTCATGATACCTTTCAAAATAGCCGGCATGAAACGGGCATCAATTGCTCCACCAACCACACTGTTGACAAATACGAGCTTACCACCCCATTCCAAGTCGATTACTTCCGTACCCTTCACGTTCATCTTATACTCCTGACCGTTGAATTTGTACACTTCCGGAGCAGGCATACCTTCATAATAAGGTTCTACAATCAAGTGAACTTCACCAAACTGTCCGGCACCACCCGACTGTTTCTTATGACGATAGTCTGCACGAGCCGACTTAGTAATTGTTTCACGATATGGAATCTTAGGTTCATAGAACTGAATCTGCAACTTTTCGTTGTTTTCCAGGCGCCATTTCAACGTACGCAGATGAAATTCTCCCTGACCGTGTACCAGAATCTGACGCAATTCCTTAGACTGTTCTACAATCCAAGTCGGATCTTCTTCACGCATACGGTTCAATACCGCCATCATCTTTTCTGTATCGGCTTCATTTACCGGCTTGATAGCTCTCGTATACTTCGGATTCGGATATTTAATGAAATTGAATCGGTTCTCACAATCCTTGCCATTCAAGGTATTGCCCGTCTTCACATCTTTCAATTTTACTGTACAACCAATATCTCCCGCACGCAGTTCATCCACTTTTTCACGGTTGGCACCTGCACATACATAAAGCTGTGCCATACGTTCTTTCGAACCTCTGTCTGCGTTGCTCAAATCATCGCCTTCATGCACCACACCACTCATTACTTTAAAGTACTGTACATCTCCGATATGAGGTTCCACAGCTGTCTTAAAGAAGTAAAGTGAAGTAGGACCATTCGGATTGGGAGGAACAGGAACACCACGTGTATTGTGAACTACCGGCATTTCATCCACGAACGGTACCACATTACCCAAGAATTCCATCAAGCGGCGCACGCCCATGTCTTTACCTGCACATACACAGAATACCGGGAACATACCTCTGGCAGCCAAACCCTTACGAATACCTTCACGCATTTCATCTTCTGTCAGCGATTCAGATTCAAAGAATTTTTCCATCAGGCTCTCGTCGTGTTCAGCCGCAGCTTCCACCAGCGTCTTATGCCATTCCTGCGCTTTTTCCATTTCTTCTGCCGGAATGTCTTCAATAATTGGAGCACCGCCGTCCGGTCCCCAAGAATATTTCTTCATTAAAAGTACATCAATCAACGAATTGAAGTCGGGTCCTGTACTGAGCGGATACTGAACCGGAACAACTTTAGAACCATAATTCTCTTTCAACTGTTCAAGCACATGGTCAAAATCGCATTTTTCACTATCCAACTGGTTTACCAGGAAAATCACCGGCTTACCCAGTTTTTCAGTATAACGGAAGTGATTCTGTGTACCCACTTCCGGACCATATTGCCCGTTCAATAACAAGATGGCTGTATCAGTCACATTCAATGCGGTAATGGCAGCTCCCACGAAGTCATCACTTCCCGGACAGTCGATAATATTCAACTTCTTTCCGTTCCACTCTACATGATACACAGTAGAAAATACCGAATATCCATATTCTTGCTCTACCGGGAAATAATCACTCACTGTATTCTTGGCAGTAATTCTTCCGCGACGTTTTATAATACCACTCTCATAGAGCAAAGCTTCTGTGAGAGTGGTTTTACCTGAGCCATCATTACCGAGAAGGGCAATGTTCTTGATTTCGTTTGTCTGATATACTTTCATGGTATTTCAAGATTTAGTTTAGTAACGAAAGGATATGCTTTTCATATCTCTTATTTTTTAACGAAGCGCAAATTAGAGATTATAATTCAGAAAAACAATAAAAAGTTTCGTGTTACTAAACTATGTTTTCAGACATACAAAATCTGTATTCCTTCTTTCCTCCCATAAATTATCCGTATCTTTACACCCGTAAAACAACTTCTTACAGTAGATTAATTATGGCTGGAATCTATCTTCATATCCCTTTTTGCAAACGGCGTTGCATTTATTGCGACTTCTTTTCTACAACAGAAAATGATAAAAAAAGTACATACGTACAGGCTATTTCCAAAGAACTTGAGCTGCGGAAAGACGATCTGGACGGAGAAATTATTGACACCATCTATTTTGGCGGAGGTACACCTTCACAATTAGAAGGAAAAGATTTCATCCAACTTTTTGAAACTATTTATAGAATATATACCGTAAATCCGGAAGCCGAAATAACTCTTGAAGCGAATCCCGACGACCTGACACCTGAATACATAGCCATGCTGCGTACCCTCCCATTTAACCGGTTAAGCATGGGCATACAAACCTTCAAGGAAGATACTCTTCGTCTGCTTCACCGCCGGCACACGGCTGCTCAGGCTCAACAAGCATACCAACATTGCCGAGAAGCCGGTTTTCAGAATATCAGTATCGACTTAATGTACGGACTACCTGGAGAAACATTAGAAGATTGGCAAAAAGACCTTCAAACAGCCCTTCAGATGCATCCGGAGCATATTTCAGCCTATCACCTGATTTATGAAGAAGGTACTCCTTTATGGAAATTGAAAGAAGCACATCAAGTGGAAGAAACAGATGAAGATTTAAGTGTCTCCTTATTCAAAGAGTTAATCCATACCCTCAAAAGTAACGGATATGAACATTATGAAATATCCAATTTCTGTCGCCCGGGATTTTATTCACGCCACAACTCCAGTTACTGGACAGGCAAAAAATACCTGGGCTGCGGTCCTTCTGCCCATTCCTACGACGGGACTTCCAGACAATGGAACGTAGCTTCCCTTTCTCTGTACATACAAGGTATTCAAGAAGGAACACCTTATCAGGAAAAAGAAGAACTTGATCTGTATACGCGCTATAATGACTTTATCATTACCCGCCTGCGCACTGCTTACGGTATCCCCACCCATATACTGAAAGAAACATTTGGAGAAACCTTATTCGATTACTGCATGCGCATGGCTTCTCCTCACTTGAAACAAGGTTTTCTGACACTTGATAATCACATCATGAAACTCACAGAAAAAGGGATATTTATTTCTGATGGAATCATGAGCGACCTGCTATGGGTGGACGATTAGATTATTTAACACTTTCCAGATAGGGGGATATTCACATTTTGGCGTTTTCATTACAAACCCCTAAAAACAACGCATTATGGAAACTCAAAAAGTTATTCTGCCCTTCTTTTACGCATTATTCCATGCTGGTTTCTCGTCAGAAGAAAACTCATCCCCTATTGGTTCACCACAAAAAGAATCGGCATTACATTCAGAATTAGCTCCCATTTCTTCAGAAAAATCTGAAAAGGAATAACCCTTACACACATTTTTTCTATCACACATTCACAAAAAAATTCCGGAATGAAAACCAGCTAACCGCTTTATTTCATTCCGGAATTCATTTTATTTTCAAAAGAATGTGCTAACGCTCTTCTTATTTAGCCAGACTGTATACAATGTCCATAATCTGCTTACCGATTTCATCAGCAGCTTCCATTGTAGAAGCTTCTGAATACACACGAATAATCGGTTCCGTGTTACTCTTACGCAGGTGAA
Source organism: uncultured Bacteroides sp. (assembly GCA_945965395.1). Taxonomy (GTDB): domain Bacteria; phylum Bacteroidota; class Bacteroidia; order Bacteroidales; family Bacteroidaceae; genus Phocaeicola. The sequence goes on along the minus strand of CAMFND010000144.1, from coordinate 13,465 downwards.
CCCACTTATCAGGGAAATCAATCTTCACACCGTCGATGTCATTGATTTCTTCATTCTTGTAAAGCTCTTTTACCTTCGCCAAGATAGCATCTACATCTGTTTCCGGAGTCAGGTCAATACGATTCTTCGCAATGAAATAGTTAGGATAAGTAGCACGCAATTCGCTTACTTTCTTTCCTTCGTGTGCCAGATGACTCAAGAACAAAGCAATACCTACCAATGCATCACGTCCGTAGTGAGATTCCGGATAAATCACTCCCCCATTACCTTCACCGCCAATAACCGCATTAGTAGCTTTCATCTTGGTTACCACATTTACTTCACCTACTGCAGAAGCATTGTATTCCATGCCGTATTTACGGGTTACATCACGCAGTGCACGAGTAGAACTCAGGTTAGAAACTGTATTACCCGGAGTATGCTTCAATACATAATCTGCTACTGTAACCAGTGTATATTCTTCTCCATACATAGCTCCGTTCTCACAGATAATAGCCAGACGGTCTACGTCGGGGTCTACCACAAAGGCTACATCACAAGTACCTTTCTTCATCAAGCCCATGATGTCACCCAAGTTCTTTTCCAGAGGTTCCGGATTATGCTGGAAGTCGCCAGTCGGCTCGCAATACAATTTTTCTACATGCAGTACGCCCAACTGCTCCAACAACTGAGGCAATACCACACCGCCAACAGAGTTCACACAATCAATTGCCACACGGAAATTAGCCTTACGGATAGCTTCCACATCTACCAGTTTCAACGCCAATACACTGTCAATATGTTTCTGATTGTATGTATTGTCTTCACGGTACTTACCAATATGTTCGATGTCTGCAAATTCAAATTCTTCAGCAGCAGCAATGCGCAATACCTCATTACCTTCTGCCGCATTCAGGAATTCACCATGTTCATTCAACAACTTCAAGGCATTCCATTGTCTCGGATTATGGCTGGCAGTCAAAATAATACCACCGCATGCGCCTTCCATAGTTACTGCAAGTTCTGTAGTCGGAGTAGAAGCCAAGCCGATATTTACTACATCGAATCCCATTCCCATCAACGTTCCGCAAACCACATTTTTTACCATCTCACCAGAGATACGTGCATCACGGCCTACTACAATCTTATTTGATTTATTGGTCGTAGTCTTACGAATCAATGTAGCATACGCTGAAGTGAATTTCACGATGTCCAAAGGATTCAATCCTTCGCCGGCATGGCCGCCTATAGTGCCACGAATACCGGAAATAGATTTAATAAGTGTCATAAATAAAGGTTTTTAATTATTTAGGTTATCTTGTCATGTTATAGGTCAATTCATAAAAACATGGATATACAGACTGAGTGGCCGAAGAAGTACCCTGACTGTGAGGCACAATCAATTTTACGCGTGCAATTTTCTCCATATCATTGGTTCTTCCCGGTTTCAGATAACGCAGCGGAATCAACCAGCCAGAAGGAACGGCCACCGTTCCATACATACCATACATGCTAAAAGAATCATTGCGGGTAAATGAAGCAGAATACGACTCACCTTTAATAGTCAGTTTAAAATCTTCTCCTTTAATTATATAGGAAGGATTGGACACATGAAAATTAGCCAACAATGTATCTCCCGCTGTCATACCTAAGTCACTGCGTGTCTGAAGAGCTACTTCTACAAAACGTGTAACCATATCATATGTTCCCTCTCCCAGTACCTCTTTTCCTGGTCCACGATTATCCACATGCATATACACTCCACTTTCATCCAGCAGCACATATTCATTTTCTTTCGTAGTAGAGTCCTGTGCAGCAAAATCTGCCTCAGAAATCACCTTTATATCATTTTCCAAAATGTACTTATTAATGGCATCTGCTTCCTCTTCCTTCATTTCAGCGTAAGTCTTTCCGTTATTACAACTCTGCAGCGCCAACATTATCAGGGCGGTCACAGCCCACAACAAATAGTTCTTTTTCATCTTAATAAGCATGTTTACAGGGGCAAATGTAGTAAAATGTCTCAAAAACATCCTTCCTATTTTGTCCAATTATGTCTAATATTGTTCAAGAATAAAAATTTCTCACTAATTTTTCAATAACAAGCTCTCATATTTCACCAAAGCCTGCTTAAACAAGTCTACAGCCTCATCCATCGTGCCGTAAAACTCTCCTCCGGAAGCATTCAAATGCCCACCTCCATTGAAGAACTCAGCAGCTACCTGATTACAGGGGAATGCTCCTACCGAACGAAGCGAAACCTTAATCATATCCTTCTCGGTATCTTCGCGCAAGAATACCGAAAAGCAAACTCCCTTCATCTGGAGAGGAATGTTTACAAAGCCTTCCGTATCTCCTTTTACATAACGGAATTTGCCCTGTTCTTCCTTTGAAAGGCAGATTAAAGCCGCACGGAACTGAGGATATACCTGCATTTTCTCATAAAGCACATACCCCATCAGGCGAAGACGTCCCTCTGAATACGTATTGAAAACTTTACGATAAATATCATCTTTATCAATACCCTTGGAAAGCAGTTCGCTGATAATGAAATAAATCTCACGGCTATTGGAGTTATAAGTAAAGCCTCCTGTATCCGTCATCATTCCGGTATAGATACATTCTGCACCTTCCAAAGTAATGTCATCAAAACATCCCAGACGGCATATCAATCTAAAGATCAACTCCGAAGTAGAAGAAATCTCCGGATGTGAAATAGTCACCCGGCAGAAAGGTTCCGGATTCAGATGGTGGTCAATCATCACTTTTCTTCCCTGTGCCTCCCTTACTGCATCTGCCATCCGGTCAATACGCGACAATGCATTAAAATCAAGGCAACAGATTACATCAGCCTCGGCAATCAGTTTATCGGCAAACTCCGCATATTTATCATAACGGATAATATCTTTCGCTCCAGGCATCCAACGTAAGAAATCAGGAAATGCATTGGGTACAATCACATTCACCGTCTTACCATGTACAGACAAAAAATGATACAAGCCCAATGAAGACCCCAAGGCATCCCCGTCAGGAGAAACATGGGTCACAATCACCACTTTATCAGCCCGGTCAAAATAGGTCTCAACTTTATCAATATGAGCCTGAAGAATTACTTTTGACAACATATTCTTTTTCTTAAACTTACACTTTTGAAAGGAGCAAAAGTACAAATTTATTTTCATAAACTACAGCACAACGGAATAAGAACCTTGAACAGAAAGGTCAGTATAAGATATTTTAAGTAATTGACATTCCTTTATAAGTTTTTCCCGAAAAGTATCACTCAGCGAGCTGTCCAAAATAACCTGCCGAATGACAAACAGTTTATTCAACTGCGAAAGGCTCCCTTTAAACCCCTTACATATATATGCATATTCCAAAGGAAAACGCAATGAAGACTCGCAGGTTCTCCAGCGAGCATCATTCAGCACAGCAATATGCGCATTCCGAATATGCAATAACCCCGTTTCAGAGTGATGAGTAGAAACACAATCTTTCTGACGGGTGTATACTTGCGAGCGGAAAAAATACAACTGTTCCGGAGCTTCTTCTGCATATTCCACACAAGACACTGCTACAAACAGATTACAAACCGCCAATAAACGAATCCAATCGGAAGCCTTGCGATGTATTCCGGATGCCCAGCAAAGATAAAGGCAAATAATCACTCCGGCCAGCAAACAGGCCTGAGAAGACGATAAATAAATGGAAGTAATCTGAGCCCCGGCCAGTTGCTGCACCCATTGCATGGATTCATTCAAGATTGAAGTACACCATTCCAATAAGGTAATCACCATATTTCCTGCCACAGGTATGGAAGCTAAGCATAATGCTATCAATGTCAGCACCAGTATTCCAGCAGCCAATATAACCACAACTAAGTTGGCCAGCAGGAAATAAGTAGGAAAATTTCCAAAATAATACAGAATAAAAGGTAATGTACCTAACTGAGCCGACATAGACAAGCTGAGTGTATTCCATACATAACGTAACACACGATTTTTAATACACAAGCCACGTGAAAACAAAGGATAAAACGCCAGAATGGAAAAGACGGCTGCAAACGAGAGCTGAAAACTTATGTCAAAAAGGAAAAACGGATTATATATCAACATCAGAAAAGCAGCCAATACCAGAGAATGCATGCCCGAAAAACGCTCTTCTGAACAAAATGAAGCAAAAGTATATAAACTATACATCACTACTGCACGTACCACCGACGAACTTAATCCGGAGATAAAGGCAAAGCCCCACAACAAGCAGACAACCAGCAAAGCCAGAACCTTGCGACCGTGTCTCAAATAAGTCAACGGATAGAACAGCCACAAAAGAACACACGAGAGAATTCCCACATGCAAGCCCGACAACGCCAGAACATGACTGGCACCTGCCGCGCTGTATACCGCTTTCAATTCAGGAGTCAGCTCACTTTTCTCCCCGATTGTCAATGCCGACACCACAGCCTGTACATCTTCCTCCAACCCCCAGCTTTGATACACATCCACCACCTTTTGCTGACACACCTTTGCCAGCTGCATTACAGACAATGAATGAGGTTTTCCCGTACAGTGCCAGTTTTCCGCATAAGCCAGAGCCGTTCCGCTGATACCTTTTCGCAAAAGATAATCTCCATAATCAAATCCCGTCAGTTCCTTTTCAGAAAAAGGACGTGAAACTTTTGCATAAAAGCAAACACTGTCCCCACAAGCTAAAGGTCTTGACAAAGAATCCGGCATCCACGACAAAAGGATATTCCGGTCTACCCTTTTCCATTTTCCACCAGTCAACCGCTGTACATCTACACGCACTTCCGCCCGGAGTGTTTTTCCCCTGACTTCCGGCATGCTTTCCACTATACCTTTATATATAGCAGGATCTCCAACCCAGCTATATTGCACCGTTTCCCTCTGATGAAGTACCGATATTCCTCCCCACAAGAAAAAAGCCCCTCCGGCCACTCCGCCGAAGAGCCATCGCCACCGCCAACGGGAAAGCCAGAATACTCCCCCGCAAATACCTGCAAAAAGCAGCCATATCGCGGCCCCATATTTCCACGAAAGATTTTCCGGCCACAACGTGTCGAATAAAAAAATTCCGGTTGCCAGACAAATAGTCAACCGGAACAAAGGGTACGCTATCAAAGAATGTAAGGTTCCCAATACTTACTCCACATATTTCAACTCCTGAATAGCTTTTATCATATCCGGCGCCTTAAAAACAGAACTGCCGGCCACCAGCACATCTGCCCCGGCACGTTGCAGCAAGGGAGCATTTTCCGGATTGACACCTCCGTCCACTTCGATAAGAGCAGAAGCCCCATTACGGGTTATCATTTCACGAAGTTGCTCAATCTTTTTAAATGTATTAGGAATAAATTTCTGACCACCAAATCCCGGGTTGACACTCATGAGTAACACCATATCCACCTCTGTGATAATATCCTCTAACACGGAGACCGGTGTAGCCGGATTCAACGTAACCCCCGCCTTCATACCTGCATCCTTAATCTGCTGAATGACGCGATGCAAGTGAGGGCAAGCTTCATAATGCACATTCATCATCATGGCTCCTAACTTCTTCACTTCCTGAATAAACTTTTCAGGCTGCACAATCATCAGATGTACATCCAGTGGCTTTTGACTAAGTTCCGCCACATATTTTAATACAGGAAAACCAAAAGATATATTGGGAACAAATACCCCGTCCATAACGTCTAGATGCAACCAGTCCGCCTTACTTTGATTTATTTTTTCCAAGTCACTCTTCAAATCAGCAAAATTTGCAGAGAGCAAGGAAGGAGCTACCATAATTTTTTCCATCGATTTATTTAGTTAATCAGATTCTTTTCAACAAAGATAAGCATCTTTTCTCATAAATCAACTATAAAAAAATTATTTGGTCACATTAAAACGCAAACCCAGTTGCAAATTAAAATTGAACGGATGTTCCTTTCGTATAGTCTCCACACCACTATGATCATCAAAATAATAAGCGACTCCCGGCTCCAGATACAATCCAAAACGTGAAGTAAAGTTTACTTGTGCTCCTGCAGCTGCGGTTACAGACCATTGAAGCGGATCCACATCTAATGAAGTATTTTCAGACGTACGATTTCCTCCATTTGTTACTGTCACAGTTTCCAAATTTCCAGATACACACTTTTCCATGACTCCTCCGACCGACGCATATACTGAAAGCCAGTTATTTTTCCAGATAGAACGATGCAGCTTAAGCGGAATACCTATATAATGCAATTTCTGCGTTTCTTCCACATAGGACTTAGATCCGGAACGAATATCAGAGGTTAACAATGTATAGTTCAATCCCGTTTCCAATGCCCAGTTTTCATGAAAATGCCAGGCCAGAGTCAGACCCACTGTAACAGGTATATGGTGCTTTACCGTTGTCTGAGGAGTTTGTATGGCATTCTCCAGTAACACCTGACTATAGGCCAGTCCGTTATTATTTATCGGAGACATATTCAAATCTGAGGAGGTATAATAAGCCGAACGGGCTACAAAACTTCCCATTCCATCAAATGTATTCAAAGAACTATAAGGTGTATTTCCAGCACCAACCCCCACAGAAAAGCCTGAAGATTTGTCCGACTTATTTTTCAGTGCCATGGCATTACGCTCCATCTGTTCCCGGTCAGCCGCGCGACTTTCTTTCACTTTCCGGCTTCTTTCGGCAGAACCAGCTACTTCTAGCTCTTGTGGTCTTGTGCTCTCTTCAGCCGATTCTATATGCTCCTCCTGCTCAGCCAATGAAACTGAAGCAGGATTCTCCACCTCTACTATTTCTTCCGGCACTTCTCCGACAGATTTTTTAGAAGAAACATTGGCTAAAAGAGCCACAGGTTCTTCCTGGAAAGGCTCAGCATGCTTTACTTCAGCCACTTGCTCATCTAAAGAAGAAGTTTGCGCTGGCAAAGGAGTATTCTTCACCTCCACCGCCAGTTCCTGATTACGGAAGTCCGCTTCTGGAGAAGACCAGAACCAGTACGTCAGAGAAGACACCAGCAAGACCAGCACTGCCGCTGCTGCCTGCCACCGTCTCCATATCGGAATCACCTTCGGAGTCTTCGGCCCTTCCAGTTCCTTGGACAACTTATCCCAAAGGCCCTCTGGAAGAGGCTCGGAATAGTCCTCCATCCGGTTACGTAAGTTATTAATCCATTCTTTCTCGCTCTTCATTGCCTATAATTTCTTTCTATATTCATTGATTTTCTTTGCCAATAAGGTCTTTGCCCGATAAAACTGAGAAGAAGAAGTATGCTCTGTTATTCCCAGCAACTGGGCAATCTCCTTATGACTCTTATCTTCAAACACATATAAGTTGAATACCGTACGATACCCATCTGGAAGTTCCGCAATCATCTTCATCAGCTCAGACTGAGGAATATCTCCCACATCGTCATCATCCTCCTCCGTATCAGGTAACTGCTCCATCAAGACTTCCTGCTGCGCCAATTGATTACGCTTCCGTAAATACCCCAACGCCTCATTCACCATCACACGCGAAAGCCACGCTTTCAAAGAACCGACGCCCTGATAGGTAAACTGTCCGATGGATTGAAAAATCCGGACAAAACCATCATGCAACACATCTTCTGCAGCCTCCCGATCACCTGTATAACGAAGACAAATGGCCATCAGCGAACCGCCATACAGCTCGTACAACTCCTTGCGAGCCTGATTATCTGCCAGCTTGCATTTCGACGCCAATTCTTCTTCTGTCATATTCAGCCTATCGTGCTTTTGTTAGTAAATGATGAATACACAAAAATACTGCACCTTTTTCTAATTAAAATCTTCATTAAAATGTTTTTAACAAAAAAAGATGCAGTATCCCTCAATCATTTTATTTATCTATACGTAAAAGCCACCTAAAATATGAAACGTACCAAATACATAACTTATTTGTTTTTATTTCTGTTATACGGATTACTTTCTTCTTGTTCTTTTGATCAGGAAGATTCACTTTTACTATCCTCAAATAGCGGAAGCTTTTCTACATTGGGGACCGTAATAGACACAGAACGAATCACTATAGACTCTGACACTTATGGTACCTTACTCCCTACAAACGTCAGCATCTTCACTGAAAAAAAGTTGAACATTTTAGGACAAAGAGTTTTACTGGAAATTTTATTTCTCAACGAGGACAAACGAAATAACACAGAAGACAAAGAAGTAAAAATTATCAGTCTTTACAAAGTGCTGACCAAAGACGCCAATATCGTCACGCCCGACGAAACAGATGCTGCTATTGATGAGACTTTCGGCAACGCTCCGATAGTTATCACTTCTTCCAGTATCAGTAAAGAACATCTGAATATCCAGTATGAAATCGGAGGAAATGACAGCGACATCAGTCACCGTATCAGTTTGTTGGTTGCACAGAACGCTCAATTGGATGAAAACGGATTACTGCCAGTGGAACTACGGCACAACCCTGAAACTGATTTGCAAATCAACCCGTTTTGGGGAGTCGTATCCTTTACGCTTTCCAGCATTCCGCAATTTCAGGACTCCGCCTTCAAGGGTTTCCGCATCCTTTATAAAAACAAAGAGGGTGACGATACGCATACCGTCACCCTGCAAAAATAAATATCATAACACTCTTTATTCTACGAAAGAATCTTCCACGTAGCGATACCCGCGAAGGAAGTCAGCTACCTCCATTCGTTTCTTACCCGCCAGCTGCAAAGACAGCACTTTGACAAACCCGTCGGTAGAAGCAATCTGGAAATACGTCTTCTTATCGGTTACAATGCTACCGGGTTTCAGATTATGTGCGGCAAAGACTTTCTCTGTTTCAAAAATCTTCAAGGCCAGCGGAGCGGCATCGCCCTGATGCAATTCCGTCCATGCAGCAGGATATGGAGAAAGACCACGTACAAAATCGTATACCTTTTTCACTCCGGCCTGCCAGTCTATACGACAAGTTTCCTTGAAGATCTTAGGAGCCGGACGAAGTTCCGTAGCAGCCGCCAACTGTTCCTGTGGAATGGTCTTCACATTTCCTTCCAAAATGGCATCCACTGTCTTCACCACCAAGTCTCCCCCTAAGTGCATCAGCTTGTCGTACACAATCTCCACATTATCCGTATCCGCAATAGGCACACGTACCTGGTCGATAATCTCACCCGTATCAATCTCATGCTTCAGGAAGAAAGTGGTAATACCTGTTTCTGTTTCCCCATTGATTACCGCCCAGTTGATAGGAGCTGCACCACGATACTGCGGAAGCAAAGAGGCATGCAGATTGAATGTACCCAGGCACGGCATGTTCCATACCACCTCCGGCAACATACGGAAAGCTACCACAATCTGCAAGTCCGCTTTCAAGTCTCTCAGCTCAGTCAGGAAATTCTCATCCTTCAGTTTTTCCGGCTGAAGCACCTTCAATCCTTGCGACACGGCATATTGCTTTACCGGGCTCGGCTGAAGCACGCTGCCATGCCGTCCCATCGGCTTGTCGGGCATGGTGATGACTCCCACCACCTGATAGCCTCCTTCCACCAGCCGCTTCAAACTCTCCACGGCAAATTCAGGAGTGCCCATATATACAATTCGTAAATCTTTCTTCTCCATATTTCTTTTCGTTGTTTATTCTGCTGAAAAATCCACCATCACCTGACGATAAGTAGAAAGGATGCGCGATTTGGATACAAAACCGATGTACTTGTTGTCTTCGTCTACCACCGGCAAGTTCCAGGAACCTGTCTTATCAAACTTATCCATTACGTCTTCCATTGAATCCGTCGTTATAATAAAGGCCTTAGGTGTGACCATAAAATTCTCCACCCGATATTTATGATACAATTCCTGACGGAACATAATGTTGCGAATGTCGTTCAATATTACCAGTCCAATCAATTCATTGCGTGCATCTACCACCGGAAACAGATTACGGCCGGATTTCGAAATGGCCTTCACCATCTCCGCCAAATCCATGTCCGGACGAACCACCTGAAAATCTGTTTCAATAACGGTTTCCATACTCATCATCGTCAAAGCCGCCTTATCCTTATGATGCGTAATCAATTCTCCACTCTTCGCCAGACGCATGGAATAGATACTGTGGGGTTCAAACACGATAATAGTAAGGTACGCGCAGACCGACACAATCATCAGCGGCAGGAACAAACCGTATCCACCGGTCAGCTCAGCTATCAGGAAGACTCCGGTCAAAGGAGCATGCATGACGCCCGACATCAATCCCGCCATTCCCATCAGGGCAAAGTTCTTTTCCGGAATGTAGGTACCTCCCAACTGGAACTCATTGCACACATACGAGAATACAAAGCCGGCAATACATCCCAAGAACAAGCTCGGTGCAAAAATACCACCACAACCGCCGCCACCATTGGTCGCACTCGATGCGAATACCTTAAACAAAATTATCAACAGTAAATACACCACCAGCAACTGTGAGTCCCCATAGAAAAGTGAATTGTTCATTACCGTGTCCCATTCGGCATTCGACCGACCGTTAAGCAATAGTGAAATGGTGTCATAACCTTCACCATACAACGGTGGAAACAGGAAAATCAATATACTCAGCATGGCTCCTCCAATCAGGAACTTCACATACGGACTATTATAACGGCGAAAAATATTCTCAATCCAGTTCATGGAACGGGTAAAATACCAGGCCACCAGTCCGCAGAAAATGCCCAATGCAATGGCGTATGGAATACGTTCCAAAGAGAACGGATAATCCAGGTGAAACTGGAACATGGCTTCCGTACCTGTAAGCAGATAAGAAACAGAGGCTGCCATCACACTGGTAATCAGCAAGGGAAGTAAAGAAGCCATAGTCAGGTCAATCATCAGTACTTCCAGCGTAAAGACCACACCGGCTATCGGCGCCTTAAAAATACCCGAAACCGCTCCGGCAGCTCCACATCCCACCAGCAGCATCAGTGTCTTGTGGTCCATACGGAAAATGCTGCCCAAATTCGAACCAATGGCAGAACCGGTCAGCACAATCGGCGCTTCGGCACCGACCGATCCACCACAACCGATGGTTATGGCCGAAGCGAAAACGGAAGACCATACATTATGCCGCTTGATACGGCTTTGCTTACGCGAAATGGCATACAGAATTTTGGTCACACCATGACTGATGTCGTCACGCACCACTTTTCGAATGAACAGTCCGGTCAGGAAGATACCTACCACCGGATACACCAAGTACAACCAGTTTACTCCTGTAGAATCAAAGTTTTCTGTCAGGAACTCCTTGATATACTCTACCAGGAACTTCAACAGACAAGCGGCCAGCGCCGTACAGATTCCTACTAAAAAGCTTAAAATCAATACAAACTGCTTGTCCTTTATATGTCTTTCTCTCCAACGGAGAAAGCCCTGGAGCAAGCTGTTCTTCTCGTCTACAACTTTCATGAAAGAAAAAAATTTATTCTCTAATAATTTTTACCACGCCCCCTTTGCCTAATTTGACAATGCTGGACGGTTTGGGGTGACCGGTTTCTTCCCGACGGTAATCCACCACATAATCTACCGCCTGCTTGATTTCTTCCGTGATTTCACTGAACACGGCCGGTGCAGGCTGTCCGCTGATATTGGCAGACGTAGATACAATGGCTTTGCGGAAGCGGAAACAAAGTTGTTTGGAAAACTCCTCCGAGGTGACACGAATACCTACACTGCCGTCGGCTGCAATCAGATTCGGAGCCAGATTTCTCGCTCCATCGTAAATAATGGTCAAAGGTTTCGTAGTCATTTCAATCAAGTCCCATGCTACGGAAGGCACATCCTGTACATAAAAATCCACCTTCACCGGACTGTCTACCAGCACCAGCATCGCCTTGCTGTCAGCCCGCTGCTTTATTTCAAACACCCGCTTCACAGCCTCTTCATTTGTCGCATCACATCCTATCCCCCACACAGTATCCGTCGGATAAAGAATCACTCCTCCTTTCTGTAATACTTCGCAGGCTTTTTTAATCTCATCCTTCATCATATCTCTTTATTTTTTACTGTCAAAAAAGTCATCAAAACCATTTTACAAACAGCAAAAATACAAATGATTTTTAGGATTTCCCAAGAATGTTTTGTTTTTTTGCAGAAAAGCTATCCACTCATTCATGCACACCGAACGAAAAATTATCCACATTGATATGGACGCTTTCTATGCGTCGGTCGAACAGCGCGACCACCCTGAACTACGCGGAAAGCCCATCGCCGTGGGGCATGCAGAGAAACGAGGAGTGGTAGCTGCCGCCAGCTATGAAGCCCGCAAGTTTGGCGTACGTTCGGCCATGTCTTCACAGAAAGCGAAAAAACTATGTCCACAACTGATTTTCGTGGAGGGGCGGATGGAAGTTTACAAAAGCGTTTCTGCACAGATACATGAAATCTTTCACGACTATACTGACCTCATCGAGCCTATCTCGCTGGACGAAGCGTTTCTGGATGTCACGGAAAACAAGAAAGGAATTCCATTGGCGGTGGATATAGCCAAAGAAATCAAGCTACGTATCCGCCAGGAACTTCATTTAGTGGCCTCAGCCGGTGTATCCTACAATAAATTCTTAGCTAAAATCGCCTCCGATTACCGAAAGCCTGACGGACTTTGTACCATTCACCCCGACCAGGCCGATGAGTTTATCCGCCGGTTGCCTATTGAATCTTTCTGGGGAGTGGGACCTATTACGGCCAAAAAGATGCATACCTTAGGTATTTATAACGGAGAGACCCTGCGTAAATGCTCGTTGGAAATGCTGCAACGGCAGTTCGGGAAAAACGGATTAATTTATTTCAACTTTGCCCGTGGTATGGACGACCGTCCGGTAGAAGCTGTACGCATCCGCAAATCTATCGGCTGTGAACATACATTGGAAAAAGATCTTTCGGCAGAAATGTCACTCATCATCGAACTGTATCATGTGGCACGCGAACTCACCGACCGACTGAAAGCCAAGGATTTTAAAGGGAATACCCTCACATTGAAAGTGAAGTTCGACGATTTTTCTCAAATTACCCGCAGTGTGAGTGTGGAACGGCCGCTCCAACGCCTGGACGATATTCTTCCATTAGCCAAACGGCTGCTGAAAGGAGTGGACTATAGTCTGCATCCCATCCGCCTGTTAGGCTTGTCGGTATCCAACCCGAAAGAAGAACACGAGTTAGCTAACGCTGCCAGTTCCACTCCTATCCAATTAAAACTGGAATTTAAAGAGAATTATATTTAAAATACTCCCCACGTAGAGAGCAACTCATACACATAAATCCAACCGAAAACTATTTCGAACTTTTAAACAAATCGGCAGGCAAAAAAAACGCAAGTGCATTCGATCTAAAACGCAAGTGCGTTTGAAGTAAAACGCAAGGACGTTTGACCTTAAACGCAAGTGCGTTTTGATTTGAACGCAAAGGCGTTTTGAAAGACAAGAAAAGCGGCCCTTCATGGAGGAGAAAAAGACGAATCTTGACGGGTTGTCGGGGTTGGCAGG
>CAMFND010000143.1 GCA_945965395.1 uncultured Bacteroides sp. | reverse complement strand
CTTGCGCTCAAAAGCAAGCTTTTGGCTTGGTATTGCTCTCACCTTTCACTATCTTTGACTCCTCGAAGATAGGATGCAGTTCGGCAATGCTTGCGCTCAAAAGCAAGCTTTTGGCTTGGTATTGCACTCACCTTTCGCTATCTTTGCACCCAGTTTTAGAGGAAAGTTCATGAAGAATAAATTGTTATACACTTTTCTGTTCACCCTTCTGGTGGTGGCAGGTCTGTTTGCCATGCATTTTTTGCCGTCTGTTTCTTTTCGTGGCGAACCTTTGAGAAGGGTTGATTTGCTTTCAGACATTCGTATAAAGAAGGAAATAGCAGAACCAATGGATTCTGATACTTTGGTGCTGCCGCCTCCCGTAAAGCCTGCTTTTGTGGATACCTGCAAGAGTGGAATGGTCTGCATTGAAGAATATGCCGATTCTGCAGGGCGTGGAATGGAGTATTTCTATGAAGCTTTGGGAAAAGTTTCTTCTTTGGACCGCCCGGTACGTATTGCCTATTTCGGAGATTCATTTATTGAGGCCGACATCCTGACCGGTGACTTACGTGAAATGTTGCAGAAGCGTTTTGGCGGATGCGGGGTGGGATATGTGTCCATCACAACGAAAATAGCCGGTTTCCGTCCTACGGTACACCATTCGTTCGGCGGATGGGGAAGTCATTCCATTACGGATTCCACGTATTTCGACCGTTCCTGTCAGGATATTTCCAATCATTATTTTGTTCCTTCTTCGGGAGCTTATGTAAGCCTGAAAGGTGAGAAACGCTTCTTGTCGCGTATTGATACCTGTGAGGTGTCTACCTGTTATTTCCTGACTTCCGCTTCTTTGCGGCTGACTGCATCTGTCAATGGAGGGGAAGTACAGCCATTTTCTGTGGATGGAAAAGAAGAGTTGCAGGCTGTGTCTGTGAACGGACGTATCGGTTCTGTGCGCTGGAAAGTGGAGCAACTGGATTCTACGGCTTTGTTCTATGCCGTGACGATGGACCCGCGTCAAGGTGTGGTAGTAGATAATTTCAGTACCCGCGGAAGCAGCGGACAGCAGTTGGGTAATATTCCGATGTCGATACTTCGTCAGTATAACCGTCTGCGTACATACGATTTGATTGTGTTGCAGTACGGGCTGAATGTAGCTTCAGACAAGATAATGAACTATACCTATTACAAGGACGCGATGAAACCTATAGTGGAGCGTTTGAAGACGGCCTTCCCAGAGGCTTCTGTCCTGATTGTCGGGGTGGGAGATAGAGAAAACAAGGATGAAAACGGCGAATTGCGTACCATGCCGGGTGTGAAGCGCCTGATTCGTTACCAGCAGGCACTTGCGGCCGAAACGGGTGTGGCATTCTGGAATATGTTCGAAGCCATGGGGGGAGAAGGTAGTATGGTAGAGATGGTGAACCACAAACCTCAGATGGCCAATTATGATTATACTCACATCAATTTCAGGGGAGGAAAGCACATTGCCGGACTTTTGTTTGAAACGTTGATGTACGGTAAGGAACAGTATGAAAAACGAAAAGCTTATGAAATGGAGTGAGATACGTTTTTTGGGGATATTTTTCGTGTTCCTTTTGGGAGCATTGCCGCTTTTAGCGCAGGATGCGTTGCCGGAGAAATCGCGTCCGGACCGTCATTTCGGTCATGTGTCCGACAGCGAGGCCATACAGCAGCTGATGCGCTTTGTGGAAGTCAGCAATCCGATACCTGCCGGATTTAAGGGGACGACTGAAAATACGATTATAGACCCTATGCATGAACTGAAGCCTTTCTGGCAGAAGCTTTCCGTACTCGACCGACCGTTACGTATCGTGCACATTGGTGATTCTCATGTGCGGGGACATGTGTATCCTTATATTGTACGGCGGCAGCTGGAGGACGATTTCGGGCGGGAGGCCGTGCTCGATATGCAGGTGAGTTACCGTACTTCGGGACTGGCGCAGGAAACGGGGGCGGCAGGAATTGTGTATCACATAATGGGGGTGAACGGAGCGACTTGTGCTTCTTTTGCTACCCCTGAGAATATTCGTCAGATTATCGAACTGAATCCGGACCTGGTTATTCTTTCGTTCGGTACCAATGAAGCGCATGGTCGCCGTTACTCTTCGGCGGAGCATCTGGCTCAGATGGACAACCTGTTGGGAGAACTGAGGAAGGGATGTCCGCAGGCTGTGTATCTGTTGACTACTCCTCCCGGAGCGTATGTCCGCAATGGCCGACGGGGAGCAAGGGTAATCAATCCTCGCACGAAATTAGTGGTAAAGACAGAACTGGATTATGCAGGTTCGCGGAAGCTTGCTATATGGGATATGTATCACGTGGTAGGAGGTGAACGCTATGCCTGTCTGAACTGGAGTGGCGGAAACTATTATCAACGTGACAAGATTCATTTTACGCAGGACGGATATATTTTACAGGGCTTATTATTACACGAAGCGATTATCAAATCATACAACAATTATGTGGAAACTCAACTGGGCGGAACTTGGAATTG
Organism: uncultured Bacteroides sp.; assembly: GCA_945965395.1. GTDB lineage: Bacteria > Bacteroidota > Bacteroidia > Bacteroidales > Bacteroidaceae > Phocaeicola. Next base: position 19,284 of record CAMFND010000143.1, on the reverse strand, counting down.
ACTGGGACAGACTTAAGGAGGTGCTGGCATACGATGCGTCACAGCCGATGATTTTCAGCAGTGGCTTCTTCTTGCTGCTTTTTCTCGGATTCAGCCTGATTTACCTGATTTTGCAGAAAAAGACTACGGCACGTCTGCTGTTTGTTACCTTGTTTTCTTATTATTTCTATTATAAGAGCAGCGGGTTTTATTTCTTTCTACTGGGTATTGTCACAGTGTCCGACTTCTTGCTGGCTCGCAGGATGGAGCAGACCGTACAGCTTTGGAAACGGAAACTGCTGGTGTTATGCAGCTTGTGCATCAACCTCGGTTTGCTTTGTTATTTCAAGTATACCAACTTCTTTTATGAGATGCTGGTTCCGTTGTGGCACGGGAAGTTTGAACCGCTGGACATATTCCTTCCGGTGGGAATTTCCTTCTTTACCTTCCAGTCGCTGAGTTATACCATCGATGTGTACCGTCATGACCTGAAACCGCTGACTAACTTGCTGGATTACGCGTTTTATGTGTCCTTCTTTCCGCAGTTGGTGGCAGGACCTATCGTCCGTGCACGCGACTTTATCCCGCAAATCCGTCAGCCCTTGTTTGTATCATCTGAGATGTTCGGACAAGGCATTTTCTTCATTGTAAGCGGCTTGTTCAAGAAAGCGGTGATTTCAGACTATATCAGCGTGAATTTTGTGGAACGTATCTTCGATAATCCGGGACTGTATTCCGGACTGGAAAACCTGTTTGGTGTCTACGGATATGCCTTGCAGATATACTGTGACTTTTCGGGCTACAGTGACATGGCCATTGGTATTGCCTTGTTGCTGGGATTCCGTTTCCCGCTCAACTTCGACTCCCCTTATAAGTCGGACAGTGTGACCGATTTCTGGCATCGTTGGCACATTTCTTTGTCGTCCTGGTTGCGCGACTATCTTTATATTTCCCTGGGCGGTAATCGAAAGGGAAAAATCCGTACCTACATCAACCTGATACTGACCATGCTTTTGGGTGGTTTGTGGCACGGTGCTTCGTGGAACTTTGTGGTGTGGGGCGGATTGCACGGAGTGGCACTGGCCTTGCATAAGTTTTTCCGTAACCTATTGGGTCGGCCCAAACAATATCGCAGCCGGGGAATACGTAAATTCTTTGCCGTGGTGCTGACCTTCCATTTTGTATGCTTCTGCTGGATATTCTTCCGAAACTCCACGTTTGAGGCTTCGGTGACCATGATTCGCCAGATATTTACAGCCTTCCATCCAGAGTTGCTGGAACAGCTCTTGACGGGTTACTGGAAAGTGTCTGCACTGATGGGAGTGGGCTTCTTGCTTCATTTCTGTCCCGACAGCTGGCAGAATGCGTGCAGCCGGGGCATGGTACGCATGCCGCTCATAGCTCAGGCACTGATAATGATTGCACTGATTTATCTGGTCATTCAGGTGAAAAGCAGCGATATTCAGCCGTTTATCTACTTCCAGTTCTGATGCGTGAGGTCGTATAGGCGTGTAAGGGTACAACTATTTTAGTTTTCACTCCCTATTTTTTCAGGAAAAAATTAGGAGAAAAGACTGAATAATTGTATTTTTGTCACGCTTTCGAAATATCCTTTCTCAAAAAAGGACGTTGGAAAGTGTGTTTATTTATATTTGCGCCCGTAGTTCAATGGATAGAATAAAGGATTCCGGTTCCTTCGATTGGGGTTCGACTCCCCACGGGCGTACATAAAGCTTATTAGACTGAAAAAGAACGGTTTAATAAGCTTTTTTGTTTATAGATACCAGCCTTCAGGCATCGCGATTTGTATTTTCGGAAAAAACGCTCTTACGTTTGTGCTAAAACGCCTTTGCGTTTGATATAAAACGTACTTGCGTTTCATGTAAAACGCACTTGTGTTTTAAGTAAAACGCACTTGCGTTTTGATTGAAGCGTCAAAGCGTTTTCCGGTAAATGCAAAGGCCTTTTCTGAGGGTGAAAAAAATCACTGTTTAAAGTCGACTGAGAGATGAAAAACTACATGTTTGAAATTTGTGCGAACTCTGCAGAGAGTTGCGTGGCTGCCCAGCAGGGAGGGGCTCATCGGGTAGAATTGTGTGCCGGTATGCCGGAAGGTGGAACTACCCCATCGTTGGGTGAGATAAAAGTGGCCCGTAAGTTGATTGACATCCGTCTGCATGTCATTATCCGTCCGCGTGGAGGAGATTTTCTGTACACGCCTTCTGAACTGGAGATTATGGAAGAAGATATTCGGGCTGCCCGTCAGGCGGGAGCCGATGGAGTGGTGTTCGGTTGCCTTACACCGGAAGGCGAACTGGACAAGCCGGCTATGCAGCGTCTGATGGAAGCTTCTAAAGGACTTTCGGTGACTTTCCACCGTGCGTTTGATTATGTCAAGTCCCCCCGTGAGGCACTTGAAGAACTGATAGGCATGGGGGTGAACCGTGTGCTGACTTCCGGCCAGATGCCTACGGCCATGGAAGGGGCACCCTTGCTGGCTGAACTGGTGAAGCAGGCGGGTGATCGCATTATCATCATGCCGGGCTGCGGAGTGAACGAACATAACATTGTGGAACTGGCCCGTGTGACGGGAGCCGGTGAGTTCCATTTTTCGGCGCGCGAACAAAAAGAAAGCCGGATGCTTCTTCGCAATCCGGCTTTGTCGATGGGAGGTACGGATATGGATGAATATGCTCATCCGGTCACGACTCCCGAAAAGGTGCGTCGCACCATTGAGGCGCTTACAGTCCGTGGATAACATGGAGCAGTTGCTCGCCCATGCCGATGGTGTATCCGTGTGATTCGAAGACTACACGGTTGAACGTATCGCCCAGGATAATCACCGGCAGGGTGGGTTTGCTGCCCAGCTTCATATTTTCAGCAATCATTTTCAGAATGCTTCCGTCTTTGTCTATACCGAATACTACGTTCGACGGAAGGTTGGGGAATTCCTTGCGGTCGAATTTCTTATAGGCTGCTTCGTCTGTGAAGAGCAGTACAATCGTACGTCCCCATTTTTCAAATTCTGCTTTCTTTACTTCGATGTCTTTCAGGGCATGGTTGGTCGGTTCCTGACCTACGCCCAATACGCCGACAATGTAATATCCTCTTCCGGTAGTGTTGAGTACAGATACTTGTTCGTCTGTGCCCGGACGGGTGTAGAGTGCTTCGGAATTGAAGCTGCCGATAACACGTACTTCTTCCGTATTGTTGCGCATGCAGAGAGGAGTCACTGTGGTCTTTCCTTTGTCGACAGAGAAGAATGAAACCTGGCTCAATACACCTCCGTTGGCCATACGGCTACCCGTTACCATCATATAATAACCGGTCGACATGCTGCTTCCGTTTTTCAGCAGAGAAGCCCAGCTGGCATCTTCCGGATGGTTCTGCAACTGGAATGTGCCGTTGTCATACTTCGACAGGGTGAAGTGAGTGTAATATTTCGGATTGTCCAGTCGCGGAATAGGCTGGTAAGTAGCTTTCAATACACCTTCCGACAGACTTCCACCTTCTGAACTTTCAAAGTCCACCAATATCGGTTTCCCGTTGAGGCGGTAGCAGATGTTGCCATTTACTTCATCCTTCCAGGCGGGGATACCTAAGCTGCGGGCAGCAGCAACAAAGAAAATGTCTCTGGACTGTGAGTCAGTCACGCGGCTGCGCCATACGCCCTCGGGTGAGGTAATGGTGAATATCGTACTCAGGTCGTTGCGGATAGACAGGCTGTCCTTACACCATTTCACGAGCACTTGCGGGTCAGCTTTGATTTGTGCGGCCAGTTCGGCAGACAAGGCTTTCTGCAGGTAGGTACGGTAAGGAGTCAGCATTTCAGTCGCAATACGCGGTGCAAGCACTTCTTTTACGTTAGCTTTCGCATCGGTAGCATACAAATGGTCTTCCAGGATACTGCAAGGTGTATCGCGCAGGTCTTTATCAGCCAGTGTGCTGAGTAATTCCAATGCACGGGCACCCTGTCCTTTTTCTGCTGCATTCGACAGGAACTGCATGATGTCCGCATGGTTTCCTCTGGATTTCAGAATGTATGTGCTTGTCTGGTTCACATCCAGTTTCAGTCCTTCTGCAAAAGTTTTGGCCTTTTCTTCGGTCGGGAAGCTGGCTACGTAGGCGTTGCGGATAGAATCTTCCTGAGCCATGCGCAGGGTATTTTCCTTACGCTGTGCATCGGTCACTTCCGGGAAGTTGGCCTTTTCAGCCGGTGGTACGATATGCAAGGTATCGGTAAATACATCTCCCGGACGATGAGAAAGCGTCAGTGTGACTTCTTTATCTTTTCCGAAAGAAACTTTCTGCAAGCCGAAGTGGTCATTTGCCGAAGCGTAGACTACCATGTCGCCCAATCCGGCAGACAGAGACGCTTTTCCTTGTGTGTCGGTCGTTTTGTTGGCTACGGTGAAGAATTCGGCGTAATTGTAAATCTTAAACTCTACGTGTGCACCTTCTACGGCTTTACCCTGAGTATCTACCACTGTAACAGTGACAGGGGCACTCTGTCCGTAGTTATCGATGATGTTGATTTCCGTATAGTTGGCCGTAGTTTTCATCACTTCTTCCGGTCCGTCGTATGCACCGAATACTTTGGTGTGCATTAGCATACCTCTGCTGGCAGGAGCGTTGAACCATCCCAAATTCAGTACCGGTTCCGGTTCGCAGGCACCGAGGAAGTACCATTTGCCGTCCACCCAGGCTTCTACCCAGGCATGGTTGTCGTCAGTATGTGCCCAACGCGGGGTGTACACCTGACGGGCAGGGATACCTACGGCGCGGAGAGCGGCTACCAGGAAGGTCGATTCTTCACCACAACGTCCGTAAGCCGTTTTCACAGTAGCCATCGGAGCACTGGTACGGATGTCGGTCGGGGTATAGATTACTTTTTCATGGCACCAGTGGTTTACTTCCAGCACGGCATCGTACATCGACAGTTTTTCCACACGTGGCATCAGTTCCTTACGGAACACTTCGCGTGCATTGTCCAGATTTTCGTTGTTCACTCTGACTGGGAGTACAAAGTGGCGGAATATCATGTCAGGAATTCCGGCTCCCCATGAAGTCTCTTTTCGGTTCTGAAGTGCCAGACGTACATTTTTCAGATAGAACTCTCCGGAATAATCGGAAATATCGCCTGGAGTCATGTAGGCATACAGGAACATCATGGCTTCCCGTTCCTCCAGCGACATGTCTTCATTGAAGATGTCAAAAAGATTTCCCTGGTTGAGAATTTCCCTTTTCTGTCCGAAATCAGCTTCCACTTTGTTGCGATAGTCGGCTTCTTTCAGAAAATGGTTGGGAGAAGTCGAGGTACACGACGGGAAGAGGCAGCTGAGCCAAAATGCAAATGCGGGTATAAATAGTTTTTTCATGTATATATAAAAAGATTTGGTAAATACGGAAATAAAAAAGGCACGGAAACGAGAAGTTCTTCCCATAGGGTGAACTTCTGCGTTTCTGTGTCTTTTTGACTTAAAATGTAATATGCACTTAGATAGGTTTATATTCTACAAATGCTTCCATAGCTTCATAGCAAGCCAGACCTAACTGGTCATAAAGTGAAGCAGTTCCGCGGTTACGGTCTTCGCTTCTTTGCCAGAACAGACGCTCGTCGTTACCTAAGAATGGTGCACTTTCCATCTGAGACTGATGTTTCAGAATAGAATTACGTTTTGCACGGAGTTCTTCCGGACTCAACGGTACGGCCATTTCGATGTTTTCGATTTCCCATTCTGCCCATGCGCCACGGTACATCCAGATGCGGCAGTCGTTCAGCCATTCTGCACCGGCATTCTTTTCTTCATCAATAGCGGCAAAAACAGCGTCCGTACATACGCGGTGAGTACCGTGCGGGTCGGCCAGGTCACCGGCTACGTAAATCTGATGAGGTTTCACTTCACGGAGCAGGTTGAGTACGATTTCTACGTCGGCTTCGCTAATCGGGTTCTTTTCAATCTTTCCGGTTTCATAGAACGGAAGGTCAAGGAAGTGGCAGCGGTTGAGCGGAATACGGTTGAACGTACAAGCGGTACGAGCTTCACCACGACGAATCAGACCTTTGATGGTCAGGATGTCGCGTGTGTCCATGTCACCTTCTTTCTTGGCAGAGAAGAACTGTTTGATTTCAGCATATTTGTCGCAGATGACCTTATCTTCGCTATTTTCAAACAACTGGTTAAATCCGTTGATGAAATGCATGAAGCGTACCACTTCTTCATCACCTACAGCAATGTTTCCGGAAGTTTCGTAAGCAACGTGTACTTCATGTCCCTGCTGTACGAGGCGGCGCAATGTACCTCCCATAGAGATTACATCGTCATCCGGATGCGGAGAGAATACCACTACGCGTTTCGGGAACGGCTTGGCACGTTCCGGGCGATAGGTATCATCGGCATTTGGTTTGCCGCCCGGCCATCCGGTAATGGTGTGCTGCAAGTCGTTGAATACCTTGATGTTGGCATTGTAGGCTGAGCCGTAAAGAGCCAGCAGTTCGCTCAAGCCGTTTTCATTGTAGTCCTTGTTGGTCAGTTTTAGGATAGGCTTGTTAAGGGTAGTACACAACCATACAATGGCACTTCTTACCAATTTGTCGTTCCATTCGCAACTGGTTACCAGCCATGGACGTTGAATACGAGTCAGGTGGGCTGCTGCGGCCAGATCTACACAAACAGAAGCATTGGCATGAAGCTGTAAGTAAGATGCCGGCAATGTATCACTTACCTTGTCTTCCACAGCACTTCGGATGATGTCAGCTTTGTCTTCACCCCAAGCCAGCATATAAACTTTTCTGGCTTCCATAATGGTATGGATACCCATAGTAATGGAGCAGGGGGGAAGATTGTCTACACCAATGTTGTGTGCGGCTTCAGAAAGAGAAGTTGCATCAATCAAAATCAAGCGGGTAGTAGAACTGGCGTGTGAACCGGGCTCGTTCATACCGATGTTTCCTTCACGGCCGATTCCCATGATGACCATATCAAGACCTCCGAAGGTCTGTATACGCTGTTCGTACAAACGGCAGTGTTCAACGATGGCTTCCTGAGGGATACTACCATCCATTGTAAAAATATTCTGGCGGTCAATATCTATCTGCGAAAGGAAAAGCTTGTTCAGGTGGCTGAAACTGCTTCCAGCTCCTTCAGTCAACGGATAATATTCATATAAATTGAAGAATACCACGTTGCGGAAACTTACGCCTTCGTCCTTGTGCTTGCGAATCAGTTCAGTGAATAGCGGACGCAGGGAAGTACCTGTACCTATCGCAATTGTACAGAATTTTCCTTCACGCTGTCTGTCCTGTATTTTTGCAACGATTTCATTGGCAATTTGAGTCACACCTTCTTCGCTGGTTTCGAAGATGTTGGTCGGGATTTTTTCTAGTCGCGTCAGGACAGAACGTTCTACTGCGTTTCCCGGACGATAGTAACGTGGGGAAACGCGATTCAGTGAAATTTGAGAGCTAAGATTGGTTCTCATGATTCAGCGAATTAGAGGTTGTTCTTTTCAATATCTTTGAAGTACTTGTAGGTACCGACTTTCAGTTCGTCAGTAGCAGCTTCATCACATACGATGATACCGTGCTGGTGCATCTGCAATGCGCTGATAGTCCACATCTGTGTGATGCCGCCTTCTACTGCATGCTGCAACGCACGTGCCTTGTTGTGTCCGTTGCAGATAATCAGCACTTCTTTTGCAGAAAGAACAGTACCAACACCTACGGTCAATGCTGTCTTAGGCACTTTGTTCACATCATTGTCGAAGAAGCGTGAATTGGCAATGATGGTATCAGTAGTCAGTGTTTTCACACGTGTGCGTGAAGTCAGTGAAGAGCCCGGTTCGTTGAAAGCAATGTGACCGTCAGGACCGATACCTCCTAAGAACAAGTCGATGCCGCCGAACTTTTCAATTTCTTTTTCATAGTTGGCACATTCTGCTTCCAGGTCGGCTGCGTTACCGTTCAGGATGTGAATGTTTTCCTTGCAGATATCAATATGATTAAAGAAGTTATTGAACATGAATGAATGGTAGCTTTCAGGATGAGATTCCGGCAAGCCTACGTATTCGTCCATATTGAAAGTTACTACATTCTTGAATGATACCACTCCCTTCTTGTTTAATTCAATCAGGGCCTTATACATACCCAGAGGAGATGAACCTGTGGGAAGTCCTAATACAAACGGTTTTTCTTTGGTAGGATTAGCTGCGTTGATTTTTTTTGCAACATAGTTTGCTGCCCAGTTGGACAGAGAACTGTAATCGGGTTCAATGATTAATCTCATGGTGGTTAGAATTTTGAATATTGAAATTAAATTAACTTGTTTCTTTGATAAGAATTTTCTTACTCCATGCAAATATATCAAAGCTTACTCAGAAAGGCAAATAAAAAAATAGTTTTTTTATGCATGAGTTTTTAAAGAAAAATTCTACATTTGTAAATGTTTCTATAAAAAATAACAAATATGGGTCAGACTCTATTGAAGAATATACAGAAAGGCGTAAAAAGTGCATTGGTAAAGCAGCGTATCATTACGCACCTGATTTATGCAGGAAGCACTACAATCACAGATTTGTCTAAATCGATGGGACTAAGTGTGCCTACCGTGACAAAGTTTGTGGATGAAATGTGTAAGGAGGGATATGTGAACGATTGTGGAAAACTGGAAACCAGTGGAGGTCGTCATCCAAGTTTGTATGGACTGAATGCGGATTCTGCCTATTTTATCGGGGTAGCGATGGCGGTACAGTCGTTAAGCCTGGGGGCAATCAACTTTAAGGGGGATGTGCTTCAGACTAAAATGGAGATTCCGTTTAAGTTGGAAAATACACCGGAATGTTTAGAACATATCTGTCAGGAAATAGAAACATTTATCGATGAACTTCCATGTGATAAATCAAAGATTTTGAATATCTGTCTTGGTATGACCGGGCGGGTAAATCCGGAAACGGGTTGTAGTTATACGCATCTGACTTTTGGTGAAAAACCTTTGGCAGAGATGTTTTCAGAAAGATTGGGTATTAATGTGTGTATTGATAATGATAGCCGGGCAATGGCATACGGAGAATACATTATGCGTTCAGAGAAATGTCCGAAGAACCTGATTTATGTAAATGTAAACTGGGGGTTGGGACTTGCTATTATTATTGACGGAAAGTTGTATTCGGGGATGTCTGGTTTTGCTGGTGAGTTTGGACATAATTACGGATATGATAACCAGCAGATTTGTTATTGTGGAAAGAAAGGCTGTATTGAAACTGAAGTATCATGCTCAGCTTTGTACCGTAAGTTTATTGCGCGTCTGCGTCAGGGGGAGAACTCTGTATTGCTGAAAGAAAAGACAATCGACGAGATTACATTGGCTGATATTATTTCTGCAGTTCGCCGTGAAGATGTACTGGCCATTGAGCTGGTAGAAGAGATTGGTGCGAAGCTGGGACGTCACATTGGTGACCTGATTAATGTGTTTAATCCGGAACAGGTAATTATCGGAGGAGAATTCTCGAAGGTGGGAGAGTATTTGTTGCCACCGGTTATTTCTGCAGTTCGTAAGTATACGTTGAATTTGATGTATAAAGACTCGGATATTGTGTTGTCTGAGCTGAAAGAAAAAGCAAATGTTATAGGTTCTTCTTTGTTGTCAAGAAGCAAGCTGTTTGCTTTGGAATAAGTAATTTATTTGGCATAAAAAATCCACGGGAAACTGGAATGTTAGTTTTAGTTTTCCGTGGATTTTTCTTTATAGAGATACTTCTTGTAAACTTTGGCGGCAAGTTTCCCAATTCTCATTAAACGCAGACATGGACGGAAACAAGATGTTGGCACCTTCTTGCAGAAGTACGTCGTCTGGAAGCGGGCCAGTGTTCAGTGCAATAGTGAAGATACTGGCAGCCACTCCAGCTCTGACTCCTAACGGTGCATTCTCTATGACTAATGCCTCGTTGGCTTGTATGCCGGCCTTTTGTAAAGCCATCAGGTAAGGTTCTGGATTGGGCTTTCCGTATTTTACATCAAAAGCGGTTACCATCAGTTCTCGCTGGAAGATGTTCGGAAAGTAGTGGTTCAACTTGTCCAATAAGGAGAGTTGTCCGGAACCGGTTACAACCATCGGAGTCAGTCCGGCAGCTTTTATCTTTTTCAGGACTTCGAATGCACCGGGCATAGGCTCGGCTTTAGGTAACTGATTGAATATATCGCTCTTGGTCTGGTAGATTCGTTTGATTTCTTCCTCATCGGCTTCATAGCCTCTTTCTCGCTGGCTGACGATGTTGATGGTTGCCGCACCGGTACGTCCTTCGTGAAGGTAGGCTTCTTCTCTGCTCAGGCTCATTCCGTATTGCTTCATTGCCTCATGCCAGGCGCTGGCATGATTCTTCATGGAGTCGAATAATACTCCGTCCATATCGAACAATACGGCTTTTAAGTCAATGCGTGTATAATGATGGGTGGTAAGATATTGGTTGATTTCTTGTTGGAACATGATGATATGGTTTATAATATTCAGGCACGCATTACATGAATGCACTTTCCTTGTAAAAGAAAGAGTGCTTTTCATGTAATTCGTGCCTGTCAATTAAAAACGGAGTGATAGACTCTCGTTTATTTATTTTTTCAGACGAGCCTGAATTGCTTCAGATTCTTTTTCGTATCCAGGCTTGTTCAGAAGAGCAAACATATTTTTCTTGTAAGCTTCTACGCCCGGCTGGTTGAACGGATTTACTTCGAGCAGGTATCCGCTGATTCCGCATGCCTTTTCGAAGAAATAGATAAGCTGTCCCAAGTAGTATTCGTTCAATGAAGGAACGCTTACACGCAGGTTAGGAACTCCACCGTCTACGTGTGCAAGCTGTGTACCGAGTTCGGCCATCTTGTTTACTTCATCGATGCGTTTGCCTGCCAGGAAGTTCAGACCGTCCAGATTTTCTTCATCGCTCGGGAAGTGAAGTTCGTGGCTTGGAGTTTCTACAGAAACCACAGTTTCAAAGATGCTGCGTTCACCCTGCTGAATCCACTGTCCCATAGAGTGCAGGTCAGTAGAGAAGTCTACAGAGCTTGGATAGATACCTTTCAGGTCCTTGCCTTCAGATTCACCGTACAGCTGTTTCCACCATTCCATGAAGTAGTGAAGTTTCGGCTGGAAGTTTACTAAGATTTCAATTTTCTTTCCGCTCTGATATAGTTCGTTACGAGTAGCAGCATACAAAGCAGCCGGGTTTTCGTACATGTTTTCGTTGGCACAGACTTTTTCCATTTCGCAAGCGCCGGCAACCAGCTGGTCAATGTCGATTCCAGCTACTGCAATAGGAAGCAAGCCTACCGGAGTCAATACAGAGAAACGTCCGCCTACATTGTCAGGAATGATGAATGATTTGTAACCTTCCTTGTCGGCTGTTGTACGGGCTGCACCTTTCTTGGCATCTGTAACAGCTACGATAACCTTGCGAGCCATTTCCTTACCTCTCTGGTCTTCGCACTGCTTTTTCAGCAGACGGAAAGCAAGAGCGGTTTCAGTAGTTGTTCCAGATTTAGATATGTTGATTACACCGAATTTTTTGTCTTTCAGGAATTCAGTCAGTTCGAACAGGTAGTCTTCGCTGATGTTGTGTCCGGCAAAAATAATAGTAGGCTGTCCGGCTTTTTTCTCCTGCAACCAAGCAAAGCTGTTTGACATGGCTTCGATGACTGCGCGTGCGCCCAGGTAACTTCCTCCGATACCAGCTACGATTACTACATCGCAGTTTTCGCGAAGTGTCTGTGCGGTAGCTTTCAGGTCATTCAGGTGTTCCTTTGTGATGGAAGAAGGTAAATGCAACCAACCCAAGAAGTCGTTTCCTAAGCCTGTGCCTTTTTCCAGCGTTTCCATACAAGCTTTTACCTTTGGTTCATAAGAAGCCAATTTTTCCTTAGATATAAAGTCTAAAGTCTTTTCGATGTTCAGTCTAATGTTTTCCATAACTGTTTTCTGATTTTATCTAAATGAGTCAGTTAATAATTTGATTTCTATCATTGGTGATATGCGTTCGTAAAGAATATTATAGACGGCATCTACAATGGGCATATTGACATGCAGGTGCTTGTTCAGCTCCTTGATACATTTGGTGCCATAATATCCTTCGGCAATCATTTCCATTTCAATCTGGGCACTTTTTACGGAATACCCCTTACCAATCATGGTACCGAACACACGGTTACGGCTGAAATTGGAATAAGAAGTCACGAGAAGATCGCCCAGATAGGCCGAGTCGTTTGTACAGCGGTTTACGGGATGTACGGTATCTAAGAACCGGTTCATTTCCTGTAAGGCGTTGGATACCAGTACGGCCTGGAAGTTGTCTCCATATTTCAGACCACTACAGATTCCGGCTGCAATGGCATATACATTCTTCAGTACAGAAGCATATTCAATGCCGGCTACGTCCGTATTGACCGAAGTCTTGATGTAGTGACCGGCCAGTTGCCGTGCAAACATCTTGGCTTTTTCAATGTCCTTGCATCCCACGGTGAGATAAGAAAGCCGTTCCAATGCCACTTCTTCCGCATGACAAGGCCCTGCCAGTACAGCTATATTGTTTTCAGGGACGTCATAAATCTTGTGGAAATAATCGGATACGATCAGGTTTTCGTCGGGTACGATACCCTTGATGGCAGTAACGATGAATTTATCCTTCAGCTTGGTTTTTAGCTTTTTGAGGTGACTTTTCAGATACGGTGAAGGTGTGACAAAAATCAGGGTATCCGACTCTCTCACTACCTTGTTGATGTCTGATGAAAAGTTGATGCATTTCATGTCGAAACGCACACTTGTCAGATAGGCTGGATTGTGACCCAGACGCTTGAATTCTTCAATTCGGTCGTCACGGCGCATGTACCAGTTTATGGATTCAGCCTGGGTTAAAATGATTTTAGCTATAGCAGTGGCCCAGCTGCCTCCCCCCATAATCGCTATTTTCCCGGGTAATTTCATACTCTTATATTTAATGAAAAACAGATATGAAGGACAAAACATGTGCTTTGTCCTTCATACACTTTCATTCATTTATTTAATCTTTTCTATCCAGCCAGCTACTTCGTCTACTGTGGGGTTGGCAAGTTCCAGTTTGTATTTCTTGTTGATGCCACAAATGTCCTGATGAAGTTTCTGCGGATTCACGTCCTTCATGTCAGTCACGAGGTTGTATCCGGCTTTCTGAATTACCGGAACCCAGTCTTCAGCAATTCCTAATTCCATGAATTTAGCAGGCGTATCTTTCGGGATTACTTTTTCCGGACGCATCTGCGGGAAGAATAACACTTCCTGGATAGTACTCTGACCGGTCATCAGCATTACCAGACGGTCCATACCGATACCCATACCTGAAGTAGGAGGCATACCGTATTCCAATGCGCGAACGAAGTCCTTGTCGATAATCATTGCTTCGTCGTCTCCTTTTTCGCTCAGTCTCATCTGCTCTTCGAAGCGTTCCAGCTGGTCAATCGGGTCGTTCAATTCAGAGTATGCGTTACACAACTCTTTACCGTTCACCATCAGCTCAAAGCGTTCTGTCAGATCCGGATTGCTGCGGTGTTTCTTTGTCAGCGGAGACATTTCGATAGGATAGTCAGTGATGAAAGTCGGCTGAATGTAGTTGCCTTCGCAGAATTCGCCGAAGATTTCGTCAATCAGCTTACCCTTACCCATGGTGTCATCAATTTCCATGTTGAGTTTCTTGCAAACTTCACGAATCTGCTCTTCGTTCATGCCTGTCAGGTCATAGCCGGTGAATTCCTTGATAGAATCCAGCATGGTTACACGTTTGAACGGAGCTTTGAAGTTGATTACGTTGTCGCCTACCTGAACTTCTGTAGTACCGTTTACATCCAGACAGATTTTTTCAATCATGTTTTCTGTAAACTTCATCATCCAGTTGTAATCCTTGTAAGCTACGTAGATTTCCATACAGGTAAATTCCGGATTGTGTGTACGGTCCATACCTTCGTTACGGAAGTTCTTACCGATTTCATACACACCTTCGAAACCACCTACAATCAGTCTCTTCAGGTACAGCTCACTGGCAATACGCATGTACAATGGAATATCTAACGCATTGTGGTGAGTGATAAACGGACGTGCCGCAGCACCTCCGGCAATAGACTGAAGAATCGGAGTTTCTACTTCGATATATCCTTTCGAGTTGAAATACTCTCTCATAGAGTTGTAGACCTTGTTCCGTTTCAGGAAGATTTCTTTTACTCCGTCGTTTACTACCAAGTCTACATAGCGCTGACGGTAACGGAGTTCAGGGTCTTCAAACTTATCGTAAGCCACTCCATCTTTGTATTTTACAATCGGGAGCGGACGAATTGATTTCGACAATACAGTCAGTTTCTGTGCATGGATAGAGATTTCGCCCATCTGGGTACGGAATACAAAACCTTCGATTCCTACGAAATCACCTAAATCCAGCAAGCGTTTGAAAACTACATTATATAAATCTTTGTTTTCATCCGGACAAATATCATCGCGGGTTATATATACTTGTATACGGCCTTTAGAATCCTGTAATTCAATGAAAGACGCTTTCCCCATTACACGACGAGACATGATACGTCCTGCAACGGATACTTTGCGAGGTTCAGCATCATCTTTGAATTCGGCTTTTATGTCAGTCGAAAAAGCGTTGGTTACATACTCGGCAGCAGGGTATGGTTCAATCCCCATTGCTCTCAACTCATTCAGGCTGTTGCGTCTGATTATTTCCTGTTCGCTTAATTCTAATACGTTCATTTGTTAGTATATTAACTCATTCTGGGCACAAAAATAAGAAACATTTTGCAAATAATCCCTATTTATAAGGTTCTTTTAGGATAAAAAGCCACGACTCTTGCGTGAAAAGCAGACAGCAGGCTGGGGTTTTATTATCATGTCCTTGACGTTTTTACCTCGACACGTACGTGACGAGGTCTTGACACGTTCGTGCGGATGTCTCGTCACGTTCGAGTCGAGACCTTGACAGCAACGTGTCGAGGTATTTTTGTATAAGCGTTCAGAGAAAACGCATCAATCTCCGATATTAAGAAAGTTAATAGTTTCCAGAATAAGTTTCTCCATGAAATTCTCATCCCATCCTGCCATCAGTCTTTTTCTTCCTATGGGTATTTTCTTTTCATTCCTCTTAAGCACTGCAGTAACCATTTTCGTTATAATAGAATAGTTTATAGCCGAGTTCATTTTCTTTTTACTGTCATCTTCCCTGAATTCCACATCAAGCATCCTGTGAAGTCCATTTTCCACCTGCCAGTGATTCCTCTTATGCATAATCAGACTTGCGGCATCTTTTCCTAGAGAGGTAATAAAGTATTGTGTATCTTTTGTTTCCTCTCCGGTTTTCTTGTTCTTGCGTATGGTGTTGAATACTCCGAAAGTCTTTATTCCCTCCCATTTCTTGTACATGCTTCCCAGCATGTATTTTTCCTGAACGGTAAAACAGCTTCTGGTTACGGTATATCCGTGAGCCTTTTCATCAACTATGGTAACATCATCATTACGGTTCTCTCTCTTTTTGAGCATATTCCAGCCGACAATCTCCTCTATCTCCTTACGCAAAAGAAGCTGGTTGTCCTTGACTATAAGAAGATAATCAGCTCCTTTTCTGAAAATCGCCTCCGCTATTTCCTTCTGTGTACCCATGGCGTCCATTGTTATAAGGTCTCCTTTACCAATTGACAACGATTCTATCAGTGCTTTGTCAGCTGTAATCTCATTGCTTTTTGCCGGTACACGTTCCTG
Organism: uncultured Bacteroides sp.; assembly: GCA_945965395.1. Lineage (GTDB taxonomy): Bacteria > Bacteroidota > Bacteroidia > Bacteroidales > Bacteroidaceae > Phocaeicola. Next base: position 3,538 of record CAMFND010000143.1, on the reverse strand, counting down.
TCCGAGAGAAACCTCATTGGTCACATCGTATGCACTTACAATGTGTACGCTGGCCTTGCCGCCATCATTGTCGGCATTGTTGATTTCATTTATAATACATGACAGAATAGAACGATTCTCCTTGCCGGCGGAGCGCATTCTTTTCCCGTCAATGGCAATATGCCTTTTAATTGATGTAGAAGAATCCGTATTCGAGGCGTTTGACTCGGAAAGGCAGCAGGCCCATTCCCTGTACAGACTTTCAAGCTTGTCTGGATTTATGATGCTGAAAAAACGCCTGAAGGTATCATGGGAAGGGGTTGATTCAAGCCCCGGGATGAAGCTCCTGAAGAAATCGATCTTTATCTTTCCATAATCTGCTATTTCATTCCAGGTCTGGCACTTGGCAAATACCCCAGCAAGAGTTATTAAAAAAATAGTAGAGGTAGAATGTTGGACCATACCTTGTACACGTGTGTCCAAAGGCTCCATGGCTTTTGCCAAATTATCCATAATCAAGAATTTCTTTGATATTGAATCCATATTTTTATCTGTTTTTTTATTATAAAGATAAGGAAAAATACAGATATATGCAAATATAATAAATTGATAATCAATAACATATAAATATCAAAAAGCTAAATGCTGTTAAAGAAATTTTGATGCGTTTTCTCTGTATAAGCGTTTCGAAAGAAGTATAATAACAATATAACTAAAACGATTATGGCTATAAAATTTGACCTGTTTGAGAATCCGGTAAAGGAGGGAGTCTCCGTACCGAAGTTGCATGCAAAAGTGATTACCAAAGACGTGGTGACCACCCGTGAAATCCGTGAAGCGATACGCAGGAAATGTACCGTCTCTCCAGCCGATGTGGCAGCCGTCATCACGGCCCTGAACGATGAACTCTATGAGAACCTGAGCAACGGATATGCGGTGCATCTGGAAGGAATCGGCTATTTCAGTCTGAGCCTGAAATGTGCGCCGGACATTAATCCGAAGTATATTAAGGATGACGATGTACAGGTGAGAAGCATCAAGTTCACGCCCGACAAGGATTTGATAGACCGCTTTCAGAGTGTGTATCTGGAGCGCAAGGTGGACGAGGCGCATCATTCTGCCAAACTGGACGAGGAAGAGGTGAAACAGAAATTAGCAGAGTATTTCAAGCAATATTCTTTCCTGCAACGCCGCGATTTTGAACGGCTCACCGGGTTTAATTCGTCAAAGTCTACGCGGGTGATTCGGGAATTGTTGAAAGATGGGGTGTTGAAGAATGCGGGGACGAAGTATCAGCCGGTGTATGTGGTGGGGGATATTATTTAGGAAATAAAGTAAGATAAACAGATGAAACAAGTGAAGTTTATCGTATTTTAAAACAGCGTAAATATATGGCTATGGACGTTATAGATAAAAGAATATATTCTTGCAATGAGGCAATCTGTAAAAACATAGAGTCATTACAGGATAATGAACGGGGGTTGTTGTCTCAGAACATTTTATCTCAATTGCGTAATTTTTTGGAATGTATTTTTGTAAAAATTTATGTGGCTTCAAGCAACCCGTTGGTAGAGAATGAATATCAAAACATAAAAAACGCTATTAAGTTTATAAATACTCTTCAAGGAAAGTATCGTTTCTTGAATCAATTCCATAAATTATTGCAAATATCCGTCTCTCATTATACATTGGACCCGGATAGTTCGGAGAGATTGATGCTTAAATATTATGAGTATCTGTTGCGCATAAGAACTTTTATGAAGGATAATTATGGAATAGAGTTGTTAGAAAATCTTCATAAGTTCCCGTTGAATACGGATACTGCATTTGCCGAATATTATGAAGCTATAGAGAAAGTACTCGAAAATAGAGATGCTATAGCCCAGAAAATGAATCAGCATGGGCGATTCTATATTGAAAAGCTACATCCTGTAATTGTTAATGATGTGATTTTTTATGAAGTGACTTTTATTCCAGCACATGATAAATCTAGTAAATTTGACAGGATAATTGCCTTCACGAAACAGGAAATATCTTCGTATTATGCGGTGGAATTGCATCTAGCTGAGTTTGATATTCAAGTGTTGGAACGTAGGATGCCGATTGTGGTTATTGTAGATTGGAATGTATCTATCAGGGCTTGTGAATTTAGGAATTTTGCAAAGATTTTTGGGTATTCACAAGAATATGAGGGCCTTAAAGAATATTCTAATTTAATGGAATTCCTGACTCGATCCAGAATGAATCTGGTTGATTTGATGGATGCTTCAGATAAATTTTATGCAAATTGCATGACCTATATACGGGAAGGGACTAGAAATAATCTTATATCCAACCTCTAAGTACATGACAAAAATTTGAATACATCAAATTTCGGGACATAAATTGGTCGAAAAAGCACGTTGGAGATTTCCTCCAAGCCGTACTTTACTAAAGATTTGGCTTTACGTCCATGTTTCAATGTCTTTATAGGCTTTACGTTTTCATCTTTATGTTCCCCAACGAGATACGCCCATACAAGAGCAATACAAACCATTGCCAGAAGTCTTGCAATCCGCTCTGTGTCGCGCAAATGCGTGTCTTCGATATTGAATCCGGAGGATTTCATAGCCCGGAATGCGGTCTCGATCTCCCATCGCCTTTTATAAGTGTCTACACCCTTTTCCGGGCGGTTGAAGCAGATGAGGATCTGAAGTTCAGGCACACCGTCGGAGTTCTTGATTCGGCTTCCGGCAAGATAAACGTACTCACCTTTGTGCAGGAAAAGCTTGTAATAAAATCTTTCCTGCCCCACTTTCAGGGAATTGAAGAGCCACCATGCACGGATTCTTTCCCCTGTGGAAGGCTTGACAAGCCAGAAATTCTGCCGGATCCGGATATAATATCGTATATGATTGCGGTTGAGCCAACCGATCCAATCCTTGCCGACAAACTCCCGGTCGGCAACAAGAGAGTCGATGCATTCGGAGCCGAACAGTCGGACAAATCGTTCAACGATTGCCTTGCGTTCCTTCCAATTGGAGTTCCCTTTCTTAGGCAGAAGGCTGAACATCAATGGGAATGCAATCCCCTTGTATGCCACGCCGAGCATGAGGATGTTGATGTTGAAATCACCGAACTTCCAGTTTGTACGGTCCATGCTCAGCACCAGCCCTGTCTTGACGGGAAGCAGAGAGTATATCATCTGCGCCACAAGGTCAAAGTTGAGGGCGTACTTGGCTATGAATCTTTGAATGCGGCGAAGGTTGGAGTCCCTTTCAACAGAGGTTGGCATTGCCGCCGCGAGTTTATGGAGGCTTACGGTCTGTACTACACACAGGGCATGGAGCATGAAAGCCATAAACTTTATGCGGGCCAGATTCATCGATTCCCCAAAATGTTCTTGCATAATCGGAAGGATTTGGTTAACTTTGCCCAAGTCCTTAAAGTCAGTTGTCTTCATACGAAAAAGCGGGCAAACTTTTCTTTAAAGATACTGATTCTTAGGGACTTTTGCAAGTATAAACACCTAATAATTAGGCATATAACAACATAATTTATATTTTGTCATCTACTAAAA
>CAMFND010000142.1 GCA_945965395.1 uncultured Bacteroides sp. | reverse complement strand
ATACAATATTTCCTTAATTCAGAACTTTTTAAATCAAAATACAGCTTATTCTGTTTTGACTTAGGATTACTAACCGAACCTGAATTTCTACGATAGACTGCAGTAACCTCATCTAAATAAGCTATTTTCTTTTTATAAGCCAAATATACCCATAATGGGGTATCTCCCATAGGAAAATTATTCTGTATATACTTGTAAATCGAAGATTGAACATACTCGTCATGCAAATCCTTTCGAAAAAGCACTGTTGCTGTTTTAACAAAATATTGCCCGTTTAATATATTCTTAATTGCGATTTTTTCTATTGCAGATTTACTGTTTAACAGTTTTTTTCTTCTATTATAGCATTTGGAAACAATTCCTGATTCTTGATAAAGCACATTCACATCAGTATGCACCATAGCAATTTCTGAATCCAATTCTAATAAATCAACCTGCTTTTGTAGCTTAAATGGATCAATCCAATAATCATCACCTTCACACTCTGCTATGTATTTTCCTTTTACACGGGGATATAAAAAAGTACGCCCTATTGGTACTCCTTTGCTATACTGATTTTCAGATTGATAAATTGGTTTAATAATATCGGGGTACTTAGCTACATATTCTCTAATAATCTCAGCTGTCCCATCAGTAGAGGCGTCATCATGGATAATTAACTCAAACTTAAACGAGGTTTTTTGCATTAAAATCCCCTCAAGACAATCACGTATATAACTCTCATGGTTATATGCTAAAGTTATTACACTAACCAACGGGACTTCCTCTACTATTTTTAAAGTATCATTCATTTATCAATTCATTAATCAGTATATAGTTTTAACGTATAGTATTTTCAAGAAATATTCCATAAGCAAGTGCCTTTCTGGAGAAAACGTCAAAATAAAATTTAAATTAGTTTTAAGACAATAGCAAAAAGTATTATTTTATGCAGAGCACACAAAGAGTTTTTCCACATACCATACCTTTCCTATTACATAATCCATATTTTCTTCGAATTTCCAACCACAATCAACTTTACTATTAAAACTGTTTCTATAAGTTCTTTTTGCTTTTCTAAACAAAAACATTATTAACAACAAGTACTCATACAATTTTCAAAGGAAATAGAATGACCAGGTCTTATAAAACATTTCTCTCCTAATCGCAATAATCGTTGACAAGAATATTCTGCCAATTGCTTATTACCATTTTGCAGTTTCGTAAACACCTTTTCTCCAGGTATATAGGAATCACCTGTAAAAAGATTGTTGTCCACACAAAAGCTTAGACAAGAATAATCATGGCCGGGAGTATCAATTACCAATAAACAATAGCTACCTATAAGAATCACATTCCCCTCTTTAATAATCTTAACACCATTCGTTCTTGATAAGATAAAATCCTCACCATGATATGACGACAAATTCTCTATAGGGCTAACCAGATTCTTTGCACCATATTCATTTGTATATATAGGTACATCCGGATAGTCAGCTTGCAATTCATTCAGTCCATATATATGATCGTAATGAACATGCGTCAATAGTACACCTCTTAGGTTATAGCCATCAAACAAAGACTTTATAACATCAAAATCACCTACATCAATAATCCAACATTCTTTAGTCCCATGTTCTAACAGGACATAGCTTATAGAATTATAAATTGAATTAACATGCGATACTATTTCTAACATACAAGGCTTACTTACAGCGAATAACCGTAGCTCCCCAACTTAATCCTACACCAAACCCAGCTAGTAATACATTGCCATGAAGACGCTCCTGCTTTAATGCCTCCGTAATTGCAATAGGAATAGTCGAAGATACGGTATTGCCCACCTTTTCCATATAGATAAAGAACTTATCTTTTTCTATTTCCATCAACTTACGCAAATAATTGATCATGTATTTGTTCGCTTGGTGAAAAATCCACAAATCAATATCATCCTGAGAGATTTTTTCCTTTTCCAACAGACGCTCAACCATTGTCGGTACAACATCAGAGGTAAAATTAAAAATAGTTCCCCCATCCATATATAGATTGTCATCCCATTTGTTATTCCCATTAGAATCCAAAGTGACGTTTCCTGTTCTATTAACAATGCGGGAGCCACCAGTTTTGACCATGAGATACTCTGCACCGGAACCGTCAGTTCCTAACTCAAATTCACCTATTTCTCCAAAGCCGTCAGTTGAAACGATTGTTGCAGTTGCCGCATCGCCAAAGATAGTCAGATTCCCTTTGTCTTCCGGATGTATATATTTTGTATAAGTCTCAGCTGTCAACAGAAGCACATTTGTCGCTACTCCAGAAACAATTAACCCCTTAGCCATCGCCAAACCGTATTCATAACCAGAACAGCCCAGATTAAAATCAAGTGCACCACAAGTATTTTTGAGTCCTAACCGGTGCTGAAGAATACACGAAGAAGAAGGTAATTTATAATCAACACTTTGGGAACACAACAAAATGAAATCTAGCGATTCCCGTAGATGACTATTATTGGAAAACAATTTTTGAGCAGCCTTAAATGCCATGTCTGTAGCAGTTTCATTATCCGCAGCGATATGCCTTTCCAATATGCCTACTTTTGAAGCAACTTTTTCAGCCGACCATTGGGGAAATAGTCTCGCTATTTCCTCGTTAGTAAGTATCCTATCCGGAAGATAATAATCCACCGCTTTAATATATGCTTTCATCATTTCAATTCAGAGTATAACCTCCATCAATCAATAACGAAGTACCCGTCATCCACATTGTTGCATCAGATAAAAGATATACGGAAGCATATCCTATTTCGTCAGGATGCCCATATCTTTTTAATGGATACCGAAGTTTGTCTACCTCCAATTCCTCACTACCAATTTCACTGCCTTCCAATAATGGAGTTTCAATCATGCCTGGTACTATTGTATTTACCCGAATTCTTTGGGGTGACAACTCAAGTGCAGTTGCCTTAGCAAAACCTTCCAGCGCACCTTTTGTTGCACCATAAAGAGCGCCACCAATATACCCGCATTTCGTACCTGAAATAGAAGATATCATAACGACAGATGCACCATTCTGTAATTTTTTCTGCTGAACCAGTTCACGAATCAATCTGATAGAAGAAAAAGCATTTGTATCAAACAAGCGCATTAGGTCTTCTTCTTCCGTAAATTTCAGTATCTTGGTTTCAACTATACCTGCACAAGCCACAACCCCATCAATCTTACCCAATATATGAGATAGCAAAATGTTGACACCTAATAATGAAGATAAGTCGGCCAAAACCATCTTATGACCTTCACCTCTTAAACCATCAAACGTCTCCTGAAGGCGCATCTCATTACGAGCTGTTATGATGCATGTGGCACCAGCCGCAGCACATTGTAGTGCCACAGCTTTGCCGATACCAGAGGATGCTCCAGTTATGAGAATAACCTTACCTTCCAATGAAAAAATAGTCTTCATTACTTTTTTGACAAAACTAAATTGTATAGAGCCTCAATGGTATCTATACCCTTAATTTCTGAAGCTGAAATTTTTACTCCATACTTTTTGCCAATCATATTAAGTATAGCAAGGCCCGCCAAAGAGCTCCACTCTTCAAGTTCACGGAACTCTGTTTTAGGTTGGAACTCGTTAAGTTCAGTTTCGTCAAACTGATCAGCAAAATCAGCAATAAATTGTTTGATTTCCATATTACAACATATTAAATGATAAATAACTATTGTTCGTTAAAGTAGTATAAGTAAATTATTGAGCCTTCCAGTACAGGATATTCTTGTCCTTCTATCTCAAATTTACATTGTATCGTTGTCTGGCAGATTCCTCCGAGGTCTCTTGCTTTGACAAGTGTAGCATGCAAGCGCAAGCGGCTTCCTACTGGCACAGTATTCTTGTAAAGCATTTTTTCGATACCATAGTTTACAAGCTTCCTGAGATTATTTACTGAAATGATTTCGTTAAGCATATAAGGGATTAGCGACAAAATCAAGTAACCATGAGCAATGGTTGAACCAAGAGGGTTTTCGAGCTTTACCCTTTCTGCATCCACATGAATCCACTGGTGGTCAAATGTAGCATCTGCAAAGTTATTTATAACCCCTTGTGAAATCTCAAGCCAATCGGACTTACCCAACGACTTGCCTCTCAATGTAAGAAAGTCATCAACACTATTAACAATAAGTTTGGACATAATCAGAAATGCTTAGTCCAGTCCATAGACTCTATAATCTTTCTATGTTCTTCAGTAGGTCTTTCACGTTCACCAACTTTCTTAACAGGATTACCATGATAAATTGTCCAAGGTTTCAAGTCGCGGTCAACTACAGAGTTCGCACCAACGACAGCCCCCTCACCGATTGTAACTCCTGGCAAAACAACCGCTCCTGCACAAATATAAGC
>CAMFND010000141.1 GCA_945965395.1 uncultured Bacteroides sp. | reverse complement strand
TTACAAGGATGGTTCCGTAGCTCAGCTGGATAGAGCAACGCCCTTCTAAGGCGTGGGTCCTGCGTTCGAATCGCAGCGGAATCACGGAAAATAAGAGAAAATCAAGCGGTGTAAATATCGTTGATTTTCTCTTTTTCTTTTATAAACGCTTGTAAGTTTATAAAAATTGCATATATTTGCAACCCGATAAAACTACCGACCTTGTTTTTACGGACACAAACTGAACGAGCTTAAGCTAAACTACAGAAAAAAATCACTTCGTAAGGCCGATAATAAACCGAGCCTGTATCATTATTTAAAAAGGATAGAGAAAGCGTTCTTCTAAAATCGAAGAATAAAACTGACAAGAAGGACAGATACGGCCCGCAGACTGTTTTCGCAGTTGAGGGAGGTACCTGGGCAGGAATGTTACACCCATTTTTTTAACAAAAAACAAACAGGATTTTTTAACCGGCATCTGGGGAGGGGGAATTCCCTTCCTCAGGATGCTACTAAACCGTGATAACTAAACTTAATTGTACAACAAAATCTTAAATCATCTATGAAAATAGAAAGAGCTACTCAGCTGCTGTTCCTTTTGCTGATAAGTCAGGGAGGAAATGCAGCCTATGCCAACCTTCCGCGAGGAGCCAGTGCTTCTTCCGTACAGGTGTCGGCGCAAGCAAATAAAATCACAGTGAGTGGAACAGTCGTTGACGTGAATGGAGAACCTCTGGTAGGAGTGAGCGTGCTGGAAAAAGGTACCGGAAACGGTACGATTACCGACATGGACGGAAACTTCACCATGTCAGCAGGCGAAGGGGCTACGATTGAAATTTCTTACGTAGGGTATCAGAACCTGACGGTTTCCGCCAAGGAAACACTGGGTGTTCTGGTCATGAAGGAAGACACGGAACAGCTGGATGAAGTGGTGGTTACGGCACTGGGTATCAAGCGTTCTCAGAAGGCTTTGAGCTACAATGTGCAGGAAGTAAAGAATGACGTACTGACAAAGGTGAAGGATGCCAACTTCGTGAACAGCCTGAACGGAAAAGTAGCCGGTGTGAGTATCCAGCGCAGTGCTTCGGGGGTGGGGGGAGGTACCCGCGTGGTGATGCGTGGAAACAAGTCTATCAAGGGAGACAACAACGTGCTGTATGTGATTGACGGTGTGCCCATGGGCAATCAGGCCGACCGCACAGGCGACGGTACGGGCTTCGGTGCAGGACGTACGTCGAGTGAAGGTATAGCCAGCTTCAACCCTGAAGATATTGAAAGTCTGTCGGTGCTGACAGGACCTTCGGCTGCCGCACTCTACGGAGCCAATGCAGCCAACGGTGTCATCCTGATTACCACGAAGAAAGGTGCTGCCGGAAAGGTGAATGTCAACGTGTCGTCATCGGCTGAATTCTCGAATCCTTTTGTGCTGCCGCGCTTCCAGAATACTTACGGAAACGTGAGTGGGGAGGCCGCCTCATGGGGAGAAAAACTGCCTGTACCTTCTTCGTATAATCCGGCCGACTTCTTCAATACCGGAACCACTTTCACCAATTCTTTTAATCTGTCTGTGGGAAATGACAAGAACCAGACGTATGTGTCCGGTTCGGCGGTCAATGCCAAGGGCATCGTGCCCAACAACAAATACCACCGCTACAATGCCATGGTGCGAAACACCACCAAGTTCTTCAACGATAAGTTGACCATGGACTTGTCGGCCAGCTACGTGCGTGAGTATTACAACAATATGATGTCTTACGGTACGTATTTCAACCCTCTTCTGGGAGCTTATCTGTATCCGCGTGGAGAGAATTTTGAAAAGGAAAAGTATTTTGAGCGCTATGATGCCGAACTGGGCTACAATGTGCAGTCGTGGACACCGGGCGACTTCGGTATGGCTGTGCAGAATCCCTATTGGGTGGCTTACCGCAATTTGCGTCCCGAGGTGAAAGACCGTTACATGCTGTATGCCTCATTGAAATACGAAATCACCGATTACCTGAACGTGAGTGCACGAGGCCGTCTGGACAATACCTATACGGAAAGAGAAGACAAACGCTATGCTTCTACACACGGTACGTTTGCCAAATCGCTGGGGCGTTACATCTATTCGAATGAAACCTTCCGTCAGAAATATGCGGACATCATGGCCAACCTTTCGAAGCCTTTTGCCGGAGATTTTTATGCCAATGTCAACGTGGGTGCTTCTTTCGAGGAATACGATACAAAAGGAAGAGGATATGGCGGACAGCTGCTTAAGGTGCCGAATCTGTTTGCTTATGATAACATAGACCCTTCTACCGGCGTACCTTCACAGACGGGAGGCGACAACCGTAAGATGAATCTCGGTGTGTTCGGCTCTGCGGAAATCTCATGGAAGTCGGCTGTGTATCTCACATTGACCGGTCGTGCCGACAAGCCTTCTCAGCTGGTCAACAGCAAGTCGCCCTGGATATTCTATCCTTCTGTCGGACTTTCGGCCATTGTGACGGACTTGTTGCCCGAAACCATGCGCCAGTCCATTTCACCGGTGCTGGGCTTTCTGAAAGTGCGTGCTTCGTATACGGAGGTGGGTTCGCCTATTCCTTACACCGGACTGACTCCCGGCACCATTACGCACTCCATTGAAGGTGGTGTAATCAAACCTTTCAAGTATTATCCGCTGCCGGAACTGAAGCCGGAAAGAACCCGCTCTTATGAAGTAGGTATCGACTCCAAGTGGCTGAACAATACCGTGTCGCTGGGTGTGACGTTGTATAAATCGAATACCTACGACCAGTTGCTCGAAGCCAAACTGTCGGAAACGTCAGGTTATGACTATATGTTCGTGCAGGCCGGTAACGTAGAAAACCGGGGTATCGAACTGACGCTGGGATACGATCAGACCTTTGGCAATTTCTCATACAGTACCTCGCTGACAGCTACTGCCAACCGCAATAAAATCATCGAACTGGCTTCGAACGTGAAGAACCCCGTGACCGGAGAGGCACTCGACCTGAGCGACATCAAGGTGGGACGTTTCCGCCTGCGCGAAGGAGAAGAAGTGGGTACGATATATGCGGAAGAACGCCTGAAACGTGATCAGGACGGCTACATCGTGTACAACGAAGGCCAGACCATAACCACGGAATCTACGGAACCCTATAAGCTGGGTAGTGTCAATGCCAAATGGAACCTGGGCTGGAGAAACGGCTTTACCTACAAAGGCTTTAACCTGAACTTCCTTGTGACTGCCCGTTTGGGAGGTATCGTGATATCCAAGACACAGGCCGTGCTCGACCAGTTCGGTGTGTCGCAGGCCTCGGCCGATGCACGTGATGCCGGAAAAGTCATGGTGGGAAATGTGGCAGTTCAGCCAAAAGACTATTATGAATCGGTGGTGAATCTGGATGCGTATAATGTGTACTCTGCTACTAACGTCCGCCTGCAGGAAGCCAGTCTGGGATACACCTTCCCCAATTCCTGGTTCAAGGGTACTCCGTTCCATAGCGTGAACCTGTCCGTGTATGGCACCAACCTCTGGATGATTTACAACAAAGCTCCTTTCGATCCGGAACTGACGGCTTCTACCGGCACGTTCGGACAAGGATACGATTACTTTATGTTGCCCAGCCAGCGCACGTATGGAGTGAGCCTTAAATTTGGATTCTAACAAATCATGAAAAACAACGTATAATATGAAGATAAGAAACTATTTGATACCTGTATTTTCCGTATTGGCACTTGCATCTTGCAACTATGAGCAGATCAATACAAATATCTATGGTGTGACGGAAGAAGGAATGAAGACGGGCGGACTGCTGTATGGGGCTCCTTTCATGGACATGCAGAAGCTGGTTATTCCCATCGGTTCGCCCACTGAATCGACAGGACCGGGTAATGACCTGGCCAATACAGACATCATGTCGGCCGGCAACTACATCGGCTACTGGGGCATGAACAACAACTGGAATTTCAACACGGAGGCCACGTGGAACTTTACGGATGCCCGTATGAGCTATGCCTACCAGAATTTCTATTCGAAACTGTTCCGTGCATGGAATGACATCTACAAGCATACGAAGGATTCTGAAGACCCTGCCGATAAGGAAGTGCGGGCTGTGGCCAATATTGTCAAGGCTGTTGCCTGGCTCCGCGCGACGGATGTGTTCGGTCCGATTGTATATACCAACGCCGGCAACGGAGATATTGCACCGAAACTGGATTCGCAGGAGGCCGTGTACAAAGCGATGCTGGCCGACCTGAAGGACGCTTCGGAACTGCTGGTAAATACCGCTTCGAAAGTGCTTCCGTCGTACGATTTGATTTATGACGGAAATGCTTCCAGTTGGGTTCGTCTGGCCAACTCTCTGATGCTGCGCATGGCTGTCCGCGTGCATTTCAAGGATGAGGCGCTGGCAAAGGAATACATCACGTTTGCCCTTGACCCTTCTCACGGGGGTGTTATAGAAACCGTGGCACAGGAGGCCAAGATACGGAGCACGGATAAGCTGCCGCTGATGAACTCCATGCTGCCAACGGTGGAGGACTACGGAGAATGCCGTCTGGGGGCTACCATCTGGGCTTACATGCAGGGATATAAAGACCCTCGCTTGCTTGCTTATTTTACGGCTACTTCGAATGGCTATTTCGTACCTATTCCTCCTACAAACTACAATCCCCTTAGTACGGAGGCCAAGAATGGGGCTTCCAAACCCAAGGTCGATGCCGCTTCTCCTTTGTTCTGGATGCGTGCCTCGGAGGTGTCTTTCCTGAAAGCAGAGGCTGCTCTTTACAAACTGGCGGGAGGCAATCCGAAAGATTTGTATGAAGAAGGTGTTACCAAGTCGTTCGAGGAAAACGGTGCGAATGGAGTTGCAGCTTATCTGCAGACTGACGACCTTCCTTACGACATCAACCGTTCTGTGTTGCCTTATAACCGTGAATATTCCTGCAAGCTTTCTCCCGGAAATGTGGCTCCCAAGTGGAACGATGCCGATTCGGATGAAGTGAAATTGCAGAAAATCATTACCCAGAAATATCTGGCACTCTATCCCAATGCCGTGGAAGCCTGGACCGAATATCGCCGAACAGGCTATCCTTATCTGCTCAAGCCGGCTTATGACAAAGCTTACGTGAGCATAGGAGGTGAAGAAGATGCCATTACGCCCGAAAGATTCCGTTTTGCTCCGGCAGAATATGGTACAAATCCCAACATGTCGGAAGTGCCGGTGCTGCTGGGTGGGGAAGACCAGGGAGCAACCAAGCTGTGGTGGGTGCGCAACAACCGTCCCAAACAGCCGAAATGAGAAATGAGTTTTACGGAAAAGTGTAACAAATGAAGCGATGAAAAAAATCATAAGATATGCAGGAGCCCTGCTGCTGGCGGCAGGCTTCGTGGCCTGTTCCGAATGGAACGTGCCTGAAAGAGAAACGTTCGAAAACCAGGAGAACCTGGAAAAATACATTCCCTTGCTGGAGGCGGAAAGTGAAGCCGACCTGACTCCCTCCATGCGTGACTATTTTGCCAAACTGAGAGAATACCGTCAGACGCCTCATGTGAAGGGATTCGGCTGGTTCGGCAACTGGACCGGACGAGGCAGCAATGCGCAGAACTACCTGAAGATGCTGCCCGATAGCGTGGACTTCGTATCCTTGTGGGGTACGCGTGGAAACCTTTCGGAAGAACAGAAAAAAGACTTGAAGTTCTTTCAGGAAATCAAGGGCGGAAAAGCGCTGTTGTGCTGGATTGTACAGGATCTGGGCGACCAGATGACTCCTCCGGGACAGGAACCGAAGAAATACTGGATTGAAGAAAAAGGAGGGGGTAACTTTGTGGAAGGCGTGAAGGCCTATGCAAATGCCATCTGCGATACCATTGAGAAGTACAACCTGGACGGTTTCGACATTGACTATGAGCCCGGCTATGGTCATTCAGGTTCGATGGCTAACGGTGAGATGATCAGCGAAAATTCGGGCAATACGGACATGTTCGTATTTATCAAAACCCTTTCAGACCGTTTGCGTCCGGCCGGCAGAATGTTGGTAATGGACGGTCAGCCTGAGAAACTTTCTACCGAGGCTTCCAAGTACATCGACCACTATATTTATCAGGCATACTGGGAACGTTCCACCGCACAGGTCCTTAGGAAAATCAATCAGCCTCACCTTGAAAACTGGGAGCGGAAGACCATTATCACCGTAGAGTTTGAGCAAGGCTGGCAGACAGGTGGAGTAGATGAGTACACCAGCGTACGTCCGGAAATCAATGCTTATCCGGAAGGACGTCAGATTTTTGATTATGCTACGCTGGACCTTCCCGACGGCAGACGCATCGGTGGCATCGGGACGTATCACATGGAATACGACTATGGAAATACACCTCCTTACAAATGGCTCAGAGAAGCCTTGCGCTTGGGAAATGTGGTTTATCCGGGTAAGTTAGATTAAAATTTGGATTATGAAAAAGAATTTATATTTCAGCATATTCGCAGGAGCCTTGCTGATTTGTTCCTGCCAGAATGAATTATACAAGGATGCAACCAGTGAATACCGGTCGGCACAGGGGGCTTACATCAAGACTGGCGAATCTTCGCAGGTATTCGTGGAAGAAGGAAAGGAAGTCGACGTGAAGTCTATCACCGTATCACTGGTACAGCAGGAAAATGATACTAAGACGGTGACGGTAGAGGCCGGCAACAAGGAGCAGCTGGAAGCATACAACAAGAAGCACGGAACGGATTACCTGATGCTTCCGCCCGAAATGTATGAAGTGGGCAAGGAAGTGGTGTTCAACTCCAAGCAGACACTGCAATATCTGCCGGTAAAGTTCAAGGATGTGAAATTCTCCTTGCAGGGAAGCTACGCCTTGCCGGTAAAACTGAGGGGCGGTACGGTACCCGTGATTGACAGTGAATCTGAATCACTGATTGTACTGGAGCAGCGCATCAATACGAAGTGTCTTCGCATTGACGGATACGGCAGTGAAGATGCCAAGATGTTCCCGGACGATTTCAAGGTAGACCAGTGGACGATGGAGGTCATGGTAAACCGTAGTGCATACCAGAGCAATAACCGCTCGATCTGTGGTACCAAACTCGTATCTGGAGCCGGTGCACTCGATGAAATCTATCCTCGCTTCGGTGACGTGACTATCCGTCCCGACCAGCTTCAGTTTAAGACTGGAGGTTCTCAGATTGACGTGCCGGCGGATGTCTTTACAGCGCAGCCCGACACCTGGTATATGATAGCTTTCGTGTACGACGGTAAGAAAAACTATGTATATGTGAATGGAGAACTGGTGGCTGACCGTGAAATCCGTACAGGGCCTTACGGTCTGGTAGGTTTCTGGATTGGCGGTGCGAACGAGCTGGTTCGTGAAATCCGTTTCTGGAAGACGGCCCGCACACCTCAGCAGTTGAAGCAGTTCATGTGGAAAACGGTAGACGGAAGTGACGAAAATCTGGTGCTGTATTATCCGTTGAACGGAAAGAAGCGCAACCTTGAAACAGGAGAAATCACCGAGGACGAAACCATGCTTTGGGATTTCAGTAACAATGCCAAACATCTCCCTCTTCCTTCAGGGACTAAGTTTGACGACAATGATGGAAAAGGCTTTATGTTCCCTTTGGTTGATTAATTATAGGTTTTATTAATGAAGAAGAAGGTGTGTCAAAAAGCACACCTTC
>CAMFND010000140.1 GCA_945965395.1 uncultured Bacteroides sp. | reverse complement strand
TGCGTTTGAAGTAAAATGCACTTGCGTTTCAACTAAAACGTCCTTGCGTTTTCCCTTAAACGCAAGGACGTTTTTTTCATATACCTTTTTCTTATTTCAAAGCGGCTTCTATATCAACCATAAGTTCTTGAAATTCCGCCTTTGTATAACCTATTGAGGCATGAATCAGCTTACCGTCTTTCCCGAATAGATACGCTCTGGGAATTGTCTGGTCGGCAAAAAGAGAGAAGACTTCCCGTTTAGGGTCCGGATAGAGCGGAAAACTGAACTTCTTCCGTTCATTGTATTTTTTCAGTTCCGCATCCGTATGCTCCCGACCGATAACTAACAGCTTGAAATCCTTGTTATCCTTGTATTTGGGCCACAAAGTCTTCTGAACCTCAGCCAGTTCTATCTGACAAGGACCGCACCACGTAGCAAACAAACTGACCAGCACTACCTTTCCTTTCAAATCGGCAGGTGTCACTTTACCATATATCTCCGAACTCAGGGTAATGGCAGGCATGGCATCATCCAAACTGATTTTTTCTTTTCCGGTGTCTTGTGCTGAAGCAGCCAGTACGCCCATCCAAATCAGACACAAAAGGCTCCAAATCCGTAAATTTTTCATTGTTCTTTCCTTTCTATAAAATGTTAAACCCTGACAAATATACCGTAAACCGCTGGAAAATCCGCCGAGGAGTCTATCTTTGTAAATAGTTTTAACGAAAAACAAGAGCGCGTATGATGACATTTATCTCGTGTGCCAAGACTATGACCGCACGTAGCAAAACTCCATATCCAGAAACCAGTACTCCTCATTTTCTGAAAGAGGCCCGCGAAAACGCCTTGTATATGACCCAGTTTACTGCCGAAGAGCTGGCTCAGATGCTGAAAGTGAATCCGAAATTAGCAGCCGAAAATTACCTGCGCTACCACGAGTTCCTTTCACCAGAGACTCCTGCCCTACCGGCTCTTCTGGCCTACACAGGCATCGTGTTCAAGCGCATCCATCCGGCTGACTTTACCGTAGAAGATTTCCGGTATGCCCAGCAGCATTTATTGATTACCTCTTTCTTATACGGATTGCTCCGCCCGCTGGACAGTATTCAGAATTACCGCTTGGAGGGCAATGTACGGTTGCCGGAACACGAACGGAAAACCATGTTTGAATACTGGCGCCCTCTGTTGACGGACCATTTCATTGATGCCATCCGGCAGCAAGGAGGCATTCTTGTCAACCTGGCCAGTGGTGAAATGAAAGATTTGTTCGACTGGGAAAAAGTCTGTCAGGAAGTACAGGTCGTTACGCCCGAGTTCTACACCCTGAAAAACGGGAAACCTACCACAGTAGTCATCTATGCCAAGATGTGTCGGGGCGAGATGACTCGTTTCATCCTGAAAAACCGGATAGCACATCCGGAACAACTGAAAGAGTTTGAGTGGGAAGGCTTTTCCTATCACGGAGAAGAAGACGGAAAAATGCATTTCATTCTCCAATAAAAAAGAAGCGGTCTGCCGAGCCATTTCTCCCGACAGACCACCATCAATCAAATGAAATCTAATTCTTATTCTTCAGCACCATTACATTCGATATCTGTAGCCAAAGTCACGTAGTTCAATACGGAAGTACCGTCTACCAATGCTTTTTCTGTTTCTGTAGTTTCAGTTGTCAAGCATTTTCCTTTACCAGGGCAGCTCCTGTCAAGGATTCTTTACTCTGCTTGTCTAAATGGTACCTTTTATGGTTTCTGCTATCACTGTCAGGGTAGAAAATCCCAAAAAACCGGTCATCAAAACAATCTTTTCAAAACCTAATTTCATACTTTCATCATGCATTTCTGTTTCCAGTGCAAAGATGGGAGGTTCATGTTACAAGGTTACTTCGCATTATATACATTCCACTAACATCTCCATTACGTCTCTATTTCTGACACAAAACTCTACAATACCCCTCTCTTTTCATCTTTTCCTTTCCATTTATAGGAAGGATATTCATAGTTTTTCCTATTTTTGTACAGACCAAAAAATAAATAAGATTATGTATCCTTTGAAATTCAAACCTATTTTAAAATCGACCCTTTGGGGAGGAGAACGTATTATTCCTTTCAAACAATTAGACTGTCAGCAGGAACAAGTGGGAGAAAGTTGGGAAATCTCAGATGTACCGGGCGACGAATCTGTAGTAGCAGAAGGTGCAGATGCCGGCAAGAACCTGACTCAGCTGATGGAAGAATATAAAGGAAAGCTGGTGGGAGAAGAAAACTACAAGCGATTCCAGGGTAAATTCCCTTTGCTTATCAAGTTTATTGACGCCAAGCAGGATTTGTCTATTCAGGTACACCCTGACGATGAACTGGCCATGAAACGCCACCAGTCTATGGGTAAAACAGAAATGTGGTATATCATCGACAATACCGGCGGACAGGCACACTTGTATTCAGGTCTGAAAAAACAGATTACTCCGCAGGAATATGCCGATATGATTGAAAACAATACAATTTGTGATGCCCTCGACAAATATGACGTACAGCCGGGCGATGTATTCTTCTTGCCGGCAGGACGTATCCACAGCATCGGAGCCGGATGCTTCCTGGCAGAAATACAGCAGACTTCCAACATCACGTACCGTATTTATGACTTCAACCGTAGAGACAAGAATGGTAACTTGCGTGAACTGCATACGGAACTCTCAAAAGATGCCATCGACTATACTGTATCTGATGATTATCGTACACACTATGAACCGCGCAAAGACGAACCGGTGGAACTGGTAAGCTGTCCGTACTTCACCACTTCTGTTTACAACCTGACAGAAACTATGAACATGGACTACAGTGAACTGGATTCGTTTGTCATTTATATCTGCATGAAGGGAGCCTGCACCGTTACTGACAATGAAGGCAACCGCATCAGCGTAAAAGCAGGTGAATCAGTATTGTTCCCGGCTACTACCCAGAACCTGGAAGTTGTACCGGAAGGAGAAGTCTCTTTCCTGGAAACTTACGTATAATCTGATTTGATTTATACTCATTGCTGAGTCCTTTTCTTTTGTCCTGTTTCAGGCAGAGAAAGGGACTCAGTCATTTTTTACAAATGCATTAGGTGATACGCCCGTAATCTGACGGAACACACGGTTGAAATGGTTGGGAGTGGCAAAACCTACTTCGTATGCAATCTGTTGCATGGTTCTTCCTCCATCAGCAAAAAGCTCGATAGCCCGCATGATTCTCAGATTGTTTACATAATAGCTGAAACGTATGCCCGACTCATTGAACAAACGGCTCAGGTTGCGCACAGAGAATCCGAAACGAGCAGCCAGTTGCGGCATCTTCAAATTCTCATGCAAATGCTCCTGCAGATAGGCCAGAATAGGATGCAAACGTGCATCATTGGGAATGGCCAGCATCTTCAACAAGAATCCCATATCCTGGCTGATGGAAGGCAGCAGTTTGAAAAAGCTAAGTGCAAAGGCATACAAATCGGGAGAATCAGCCTGTTCTATCTCTGTCCCCTTGGAAGCAATAAATTTCAAGTTCTCTGCAATGAAGGAGTTGGTGTGATAAATGGAGAATTCTTTCAAGGCGGTATCCTTCTCATCCGCATCCAGCGACAGGTAGAAAATAACCAATGACACCTGCCGGTTCTTGCTGGACAATTCATGCTCCGTACAGCCGGGTATCCAGGCGATGTGCTTCTCTGGCACAAAATAGCTTGTGGAACCTATCTGCACATGCAACGTGCCGGAAAGAGTATAGATAATCTGGCACTTTTCATGTGCATGGCCCGGCAGTTTAATTTCTTCCCATCCGGTTTTCTTGATGCGGATGGTCTCCTTACTCGTCTGCTTTATCAGCGAGATATAGCTTTCCTGTTCCTGATTCATTCTCTGAGGATGGCTTAAAATGGTAATCTTTTTGCATAAACCGCAAATTCAGCCTAAAAATAATGGTTTAATTTTGCACAGCCAAATAAAATGGCTAAAGGTATTTTCAACACAAAAAGAATAATGGGTAAAAGATTAGTTTCAACTATTGGAGTTCTTTCCTTTTTTATTTACACAGCCGCTGCGCAAGAACGGGTTCTTTCTATCGATGAATTGTTTCAACTGGCAGACCAGAACAGTAAAAGCATCCAGCTTCATTCGCTGGCCATTGATGAAACGACACAGGCGGTAGAAGTGGCTAAAAATGCCAAACTGCCTTCCATTCGGGCACAGGTGGACCTCAACTACATTGGTGACGGTTGCATGACAGATCGGGATTTCAGTAACGGCATACATGCCGACATGCCGCATTTCGGCAATTCTTTTGTACTCAAGGCTTCACAGACTATCTACGCCGGAGGAAGCATCAATGCCAATATCCAGAAAGCAAAACTGCAGCAGCAACTGGTACAACAGACTTATCAAAACAACCAGCAGGATTTGCGCTTCATGCTGTTGGGATATTACCTTGATTTGTTCCAACTGAGAAATCAACAGACGGTTTACGAAAAGAACATTGAGCAGACACATCTATTGGTGAAGGATATGCGGGCTGCCTATCAACAGGGTACGGCACTGAAGAGTGACATTACCCGTTATGAACTACAGTTGCAGAATCTGCAATTAGGCCTGACTTCTACTATCAACAGGCTCAATGTCTTGAACCACAAGCTGACGACTACTATCGGACTGGACCCTTTGATACATATTGTGCCCGACTCCACGGCACTGTTCCGTATCAATGTGGACAAACAACAGGAAATGACCTGGATGGAAGCTTCTCAGGAATCTCCTGAACTTCAGCAGGCACACACGGAAATCAAACTGACTCACAACCAGCAGAACCTGATTCGCTCGGAACGTAGACCTCACATCAGCCTGACAGCTACCAATGAATTTAACGGACCGATTCTAGTAGAAGTCCCGCCATTGAACAACAATTTCAACTACTGGTTTGCCGGAGTAGGTATCTCGTACAATCTGGATGCTTTGTTCAAGAGCAAGAAGAAGCTGAAACAGGCACGGATAGCCACTTCAAAAGCAGAAAAGAACTACCAGTTGGTCAAGGAAGAAATAGAGAACAAAGTGCACGAAGCGTACGTAAACCTGAATGAAGCTTACGTAAGACTGCATACCCAGCAAAAAAGCGTACAGCTGGCACATGAAAACTTCCGCATCGTGCGGCAACGTTACCTCAACGGTCTGTCACTGATTACCGATATGCTGGATGCCAGCAACATACAGCTGGATATGGAATTGCAGCTGGCCAACTATCAGATAGGTATATTATATCAATATTACCTGCTGAAAAAAATTACGGGAACACTTTAATGAATTTCATATTTACACAAAAACAAATAAATATATGATGCGAAACAAAAAAAGAGCTATTTCTAATTTCTTTATACTGCTGCTCCTCGTAGCTGGTATCAGCTGGGTTTGCGGCAAATTTATCCATTTAGGCAATGTGGAATATACAGACAATGCCCAGGTGAAGCAACATCTGACTCCTGTCAGCACACGGGTACAGGGCTTCATCAAGAAAATCTGTTTTGAGGAGTATCAGACAGTAAAAAAAGGAGATACCCTGGCCATCATAGAAGATACGGAGTACCGTCTGAAAGTGGCACAGGCCGAGGCTGACTATCGCAATGCACTGGCCGGAAAGAGTGCCATGCATACCACTATCAACACCACACAGAACAACATCCTCGTAACGGATGCAGCCATTGATGAACAGCGCATCCGCCTGCAAAATGCTCAGACGGATTACAAACGTTATCAGGAATTGCTGAAAGAAGAAGCCGTTACTCCCCAGCAATTCGACCGGGTAAAAACGGATTACGAAGCGACACAGGCACGCTATGAACAGCTGTTACGCCAGAAGCAATCAACTTTGCTCCAGAAGCAGGAACAGACCCAACGCCTGGAACAGAATGAATCAGCTATCAAACTGGCGGAGGCTGCACTCAACCTGGCCAAACTGAACCTCTCTTATACAGTGATTCTGGCTACTACAGACGGAGTGACCGGACGAAAAAACATCCATGAAGGAGAGTTAGTTCAGCCAGGACAAGCCTTGGTAACTCTGGTAGACGGTACGGAGAAATGGGTCATTGCCAACTACAAGGAAACTCAGACTACCGACATGAAGAGAAATCAGCTGGTGGAAGTAAGAGTAGATGCTATTCCTGATGTAAAATTTGAAGGGCGTATCGCTTCTATCTCGGATGCTACCGGAGCTTCCTATTCACTTATTCCACAAAATAACTCGGCGGGCAACTTCGTAAAAGTAGAACAGCGCATCCCAGTCCGTATCGAGTTTACGGAAAACAACCGTCCCGAAGACTTGCAACGCCTGAGAGCCGGAATGAATGTAGAATGTTACGTTAAACAGTAAACAAGAAATGGCTGAACCACGTCCCCAGATTCCTTATTTCAAAGAATTCTTACCGACTCCGGTCTGTATCGTCCTGTCGCTCTTCTTTGCCATGGTCTTTCAGTTTAACGGAGGAGTTTTCCTGCCGGCTGCCACCCAGATGTCGAGTGCATTAGGATGTATTCAGGAAGATGTAACCATGGCAGGTTATGCCTCCTTCATCGGTATGACCGTTATATTTCCGATACTGTTCCGTCTGAAATCCCGGTTCACCACCCGGTCTATTTTCATGACGGTATGTCCGGTACTCATTCTCTGCAACCTGATTACCATGCATACAGACAACATCTTTCTTATGATTTGTGTATGCTTCGTTTCAGGATTTTTCCGCATGTGGGGCACCTTCGAGTGTTTCTCCAATACCCGTCTGAGCATCACACCTTCCGGAAATTTCTCAGTTTTCTATCCCGTTATCTATATCATCGTGCTTGAAAGTATACAGTTGTCCGGACTGGTCACCATGCACATCAACGACTGGGCCAACTGGCAATACATGCACTGGTTTGTCATCGGTATGCTGATGGTGGTATGGATTTGCGTCATGTGCCTGACACGGACTATCCGCCTGGGTAAAAAGATTCCTTTATATGGCATAGACTGGATAGGTCTCCTCTTATGGACAGCCATGCTGTTTGCGATTGTTTTTATCTGCATCTATGGAGACTTTTACGACTGGCTGGACAGCGTACAAATCCGCTCCTGCATTGTAATAGCCGTAGTTTCCTTACTGATAAACATCAACCGGATGACTTCCATACGGCATCCGTATATAGACCCGCAGGTATTCCGCTACAAGAAATTCCCCGTAGTGTTGTTCCTGTTCTTGATGCTTTGTCTGTTTCTCACCACCTCCTCCGTGCTGCAGAATGCATTCATGACCTCCATCTTACAGTACGATACGCTAAACGCCATTTCATTGAACTGGTGTGTATTTGCAGGAATCCTGGCTGGAGCAGGTATCGTATTCTTCCGGCAAGCAGTATTAAAAAAAGGATATAAACTATTGATTTCTGTCGGATTTACACTGATAGTCATGTACCAGTATTACATGTATTTTCTGATATACCCTGATTTGAATATTGAAAGTTTGTATCTGCCCAACTTTCTAAAAGGCATCGGTCATGGAGTGCTTTATATTTCGCTGACCATTTATGTAGCGAAGCATATACCCTTCAAGCATTTCTTCCAGTCTTTGTGCGTACTCAGCTTCATTCGTACCAGCATTGCAACCCCTCTGGGAGCAGCCATATTGAACCGCTGGATGAAACACCTGCAACGCGATAACTGGGGGTTATTAAGTAGAGACATGGACAACCTGCACGAGTGGATGCCGGATGTATCAGTCATACAACTCTATAATGAAGTAAACACCCAAACCATGATGACCAGCCTGAAAGAATTGTTCGGCTGGGTATGTCTATTAGGAACTGTTTTTCTTGTAATCGTGCTCAGCTACCGAATCTGGCGCGACCGCCACTTAGCAGCTCTCAAAATGCTGCATAGCCTGCCCGTTAAGAAACGGTACAGGCCATCCAGCGTACATAGAATCTCTAAAAATTAAAATTTATAGCCAGCAGTGAAGAAGAATGCCAAGTTGCGTGTCTTTGAATTGCTGGCTAATTTGCAACATCCAAATTCTCCGTCAAGTCCTACCGTCCAGCGTTTAAAGTCAAGTGCTACACCAGCCATTACACCGGCATCAAAACGACGCAGTCCTGAAACGATTTCTCCTTCAATCTTTGATTCACCGAAGGTGTTATAAGAAACAGTCAAGTCATCAATGTCGATATTCCGCTTGCCGTTTACTCCATACGCCAAATAAGGACCTGCCGTGAACACCATATCAAAATTAGCGGCTGTACCCACATGAAAAGCCGCCAGCAAAGGCATTTCAAAATAGTTCTGGTTTACATGCATATCCACTACATTCTGCGTATTAACCCCTACATAATCCACGTCTATGCTTGCTCCCTTCGAAGCCCAGTACAATCCGGTCTGGAACGACACCAGTCCACTCAAGGGCACATCAATCCCTACCCCAACCTTCTGGTTAAACAAAGGAGCAGAGTCTCCAGCATCCTTTCCCATCCAAGTACTCATACCCAGTCCTAGTTCCATACTCCAGGTTACTTTTGCCTGTGCAGCCATTGTCAAAGCTACGAACAAACCTGCCACTATACATGCAATCTTTCTCATAAGTCCAAATAATAGATGAATTACACAAATTTAAAAAGATAAAGCGGAGAAACAAATAAAAAGGGAGCAAAAAAGAAGTTTTCACCTCTTTTTGCTCCCTATCTATTAATTATTCAACCGTTCTTATTAGAATTCGTACTCAATACCAATGGAAATATTTTCGCCATCCAAAGCAACGCCAAATCCATTTCCGTTCATATTACGATAATAGTCGTCACGATAACCCGCAAAACCGACTTTAGTAATAAAGCTGAAATTATCATTCAATTTTACCGCCAGACCTGGTTTCACACCGATTTCAAAACCATTTACTGAATCCGCATGTTTCTCTTTGTAAGTAGAAAATCCAAATCCCATATCCAAGAACAAACGTACAATCTTGTTTTCATAGAAAGAGTAACGTGCATATGGAGCCAAAGCAAATGCATTACTATTGAGCTTATCACCATCATAACCATTGTGTGCATAAGCCAGTTCAACACCTACGGCCCATTTTTCACTCAAGTTATAACCTACATCCGGTGTGATAGAGAATGAAGTCTTATCTACATCATTGTTTCTCCACAAACTGATACCACCACCTAAATAAATACCTTCCTGCGCACTGGCAGTGATGGCAGCCATTACAATTACTACGAGTAAAAATAATTTTCTCATAATCTTCTTTTTTAGTTTTACAAATATATTAACAACTGAATACAGTTTTTTGTTCACTCTCATCCTTGTTTATGTCTGTTGGCTCTCCGGCGGCGATATTCGGCCTTCATCTTGGCAGAGCCAGAACCATGTAAACCTGTAATGTAAGTTTTCTTCTTAGCCTTGGTCTTTACTTTCTCTTCTTTCTTTTTTCCGTCAGAAGACTTCCCGCCCCTGAACACAATTCCTTCTGTCAATATCTTTTCAATATCCATATTCTTTCATTTTTTAGGAGATAATTTTACCTGTTTTCCTGCTTTCGTACACACCAGCGTACGTTTCAATGGGACACGGGTAGACATATTAAATAATAATCCGGGATTAAAATGTTGTCCGTTGGCCCTGAGTTCAAAATGCAGATGTTCTGTCGTAGCACGTCCGGTACGCCCGGTCAATGCGATTACCTGCCCCGCCTTTACCGAATCACCTGGTACAACAAAGTTCTTGGAATTATGACTGTACACAGTCTCCAATCCATTAAAATGCCGCACCACAATCACCTTTCCATATCCGCCATAACTTTTGGCCATGCGCACCACACCGTCGAACACACAAAGAATGGAATCATTGGCCTTGGTCTTTATATCTGCTCCCGAATGTCCCCCACGGCTTCCATAAGCAGAAATGACCTTTCCTCCGGGAAGCGGAAAGCAGAACTGCGAATCGGCCAGACACTCCAAATTTATCTCCACGCTATTTCCCTTTGAAAAGAGTCCCGGTGTATATACCCTGACATGACTACGCTCCATGTGCGTAAATCCTGTTTTCACAGGTTCATCGGCCTGCATATTTCCCATACAAAGAAACAACAGTCCAAGCATTACAATTAAGCGATTCATTCTATTCAAAATAATAAAGTTCTACATCCTGGGCATCCGCAAATTCTTTCAGCAGGTTCACCATATAGTGTACATCTTCCTCCAGACCTTCACTACCACTATATGCATTCATAATAGCTAACAAATGAGCGGTTTCCGATGAAATCTTTGTCCGTTCATTATCACTTGTCGGTGTACCTACACCTCCCACGGCATCACGATATACGGGCATTCCCTCAATGTTCAATTCTCCACGCCCAATACCTTCGTAAGGCTCACCTGCCTTTCCGATACCTAATACCAACTTGTCTCCTTGAATCTTATCCCGGTCAAATCCACCGATAGAATGTCCGCTATTTATGGATGCCAAGTTAATCAAATCGACCAGCGTATCTATCTGATAAAGTGAAAGTCCTCTCAGCAAACGGCGGCATAAAGCTTCTGAAGAAGGACGGTAACGGCTGGGATCTTTCCCACATTTCTTATAAGCCTGACGAGTAGCTTGAATGGCAGGCATCTCTTTGATAGAATCAATGGTATATTTCTGACGGTAGAGCTCCGTAAACTCACCGATACGCTTCCACAATTCTTCACTATATGGAGAATTCTTTACCGTCGCAAATACAGCGGCTCCACGAAACTGCGGCCAAGCCTGCCGTAATTCCTCTGATACTTCAATTTTCAAATCCATTTCACTATTTTCTTAAATGGTTCTACATCCGCATAATCCCCGACAAAATACGTCCGGAATGAATGCCCAGCCGCCGTGCCGAGAAGAAATCCGTATAATTTTGATAGGTACAAATCCCTGCTACTTCCACATTCTCCTCTTTTACTCCTTTAGACAGCAACTGCATCCGGTTGGCTTCCCAAAGGTCGAGGTGCCACTTTTTATCTCTGCAGGCGATGCAAGCCATATCAAATCCGGCTGCTTCAAAGGCTTCATACACCTCATCTCCCACTTCAAAAGCATCCAGAGAGATACCAGGCCCGATATAAGCCTGCACATCTTCTCCCTTCGTACCATAAAGTTCCGCCATCTTGTCCAACGTCTTTTCCACGATGCGCTTCACTGTTCCCCGCCATCCGGCATGTATCGCCGCAATCACTTTCCGCCGAGTATCATAACAAAGTACAGGGATACAATCAGCGGTAGAAATGCAAAGAGAGACTTGCTTCAAGTCGCTGACCATCGCATCCACTCCTTCCAGTTGACTCAATTGTTCCTCTGAAGAGAGCCGTAAAAAAGCCTCATCCACAACCTTCACCACCGTATCATGCGTTTGATGAGGTACAACCAGCATTCGGGGACGCACAGGCAACAACGAACACAGCAGTTCCCGGTTCCATTCTACCTTATCAGGCACATCACCACAATAATGATTGCAGTTAAACGAAGCATAATTCCCCTCACTGCAACCTCCGTGACGTGTCGTAGAGAAACAAAAAATGTCGGTGTGCGAACTTTTCGGGCCGTACACCAACATTCTTTTATCATCAGTCAGATTATTCATTACTTTTGTGGTTCGTCCTCCCAGTCTTCCTCTTCGTACTCGTAGTCAAAGTCATCATCCACATCCTCATATTCATAGTCAAAGTCTTCGTCTTCGCCCATATCTTCCAGCTCCTTGCGAAGCTTGGTCATATCTTTCGGACGATGTACGATGGCTTCCCGACGTACAGCTTCCAACTGATTACTGTCTTTATTCAGTTCGGCCCAGAGCAAGTCTTTCAACTGCTGAATGCCCATTCCAGACACTGAAGAAATAAAGACATGAGGTATATCTTCAGGTAATGTAGGTTCCAGCATCTGCATCAGTTCCTCGTCCAGCATGTCACATTTCGTAATGGCCAACACCCGCTGCTTGTCCAGCATCTCCGGATTAAAGGTAGCCAGTTCATTCAACAGAATCTCATACTCCTTACGTATGTCATCCGTATCCCCCGGTACCATAAACAGCAACAATGAGTTGCGCTCAATATGACGCAAGAACCGCAGTCCCAATCCTTTTCCTTCACTGGCTCCCTCAATGATACCCGGAATATCCGCCATCACGAAAGACTTTCCTTCGTGATAAGACACAATTCCCAGGTTCGGTTCCAGCGTGGTAAAAGGATAATTGGCAATTTTCGGACGTGCGGCAGAAACCGAAGAAAGCAAAGTGGATTTTCCGGCATTCGGAAAACCTACCAGACCTACATCCGCCAATAATTTCAATTCCAAAATCACCGTCATCTCCTGCATCGGTTCACCTGGTTGGGCAAAACGGGGTGCCTGACGGGTTGCTGTACGAAAATGCCAGTTTCCCAATCCTCCGCGTCCTCCTTTCAGCAAGATGACTTCTTGTCCGTGCTCCGTTACGTCGCACACATATTCCCCTGTTTCGGCATTATATACTACCGTTCCACAAGGCACTTCAATGACTTTATCTGCCCCGTCCTTTCCGAAACTCTTGTTTTTCGAACCGTTACCTCCGTGTTCAGCAAACACATGACGGTCGTACTTCAGGTGCAGCAATGTCCAGTAATTGCGGTTTCCCCGCAAAATCACATGACCTCCTCTACCACCGTCGCCACCGTCCGGACCTCCATTGGGCATATACTTCTCACGGCGCATGTGCACCGAGCCACGGCCTCCCTTTCCGGAGCGGCAGTAGATTTTTACATAATCAACAAAATTCGATTCAGCCATAAATTCAAGTTTAAGAACTGGCAGACCGTCACCGGCCCGCCAGTTTTTTTATTATTTAAAGTTTATCAATAGCCGCACAAATATCAGCAAAGATACCGTCCATAGTACCCAATCCCTGAATGTGGCAATATTTACCGTCGTTCTTGTACCAGTCAATCAACGGAGCAGTCTGAGAGTGGTATACTACCAGACGCTTCTTGATAGTTTCTTCATTGTCGTCAGCACGACCAGATTCCTGTCCACGTTTGATCAGACGAGTCATCAGTTCATCTTCAGGAACTTCCAGATCAAGCATGATAGAAACTTCCTGTCCGCGTACCTTCAACATTTCTTTCAAAGCCTCAGCCTGAGCGATTGTACGAGGGAATCCATCGAAAATCACACCTTTGCTATCCTTGAAGCTGTCGAATACGCTAGCCAGAATATCAATCATCAATGCATCCGGAATCAATTGACCATTGTCGATATAACCTTTTGCTGTTTTACCCAGTTCCGTGCCGTTCTTGATTTCTGCACGCAATACATCTCCCGTAGAAATATGGTTCAAGCCATATTTTTCCACAATACGAGCACTCTGAGTTCCTTTACCTGAACCCGGAGCACCAAAAATTACAATATTCAACATGTTGTCTTATAATAATTAAAAAAATTATTCCATCACTGTATAGATATCGCGGTAGTTCCGTCCGAAGCCATCGTAATCCAGTCCGTAGCCCACGATAAAATCATTCGGAATATTCATCGCTACATAGTTTATATCCAAATCCACCTGCAACTTATCCGGTTTCACCAGCAGTGTGGCAATACGGATTTCTTTCGGATTGCGTGCCTTCAGAGTTTCCAGCAAACGCTGCATGGTCAGCCCTGTGTCCACAATATCCTCCACGATTACCACCGTACGTCCTGAAATGTCTTCATTCAGTCCTACCAGTTCTTTCACCTTTCCTGTAGAAGCCGTCCCTGCATACGAAGCCAGCTTCACAAAAGAAATCTCGCATGGAATCGTCAGATGTTTCATCAAATCGGCCGTAAACATGAACGAGCCGTTCAACACACTCAAAAACAACGGATTTTCACCCTCCAAGTCATGATTGATTTCATTGGCCACACGTGCCACCTCCTTCAGGATATCCGTCTCTGGGATAAACGTTTTGAAACGCTTGTCTTTAATCTGAATCGTATCCATGTTATAATCTAGTTTTAGAAATTGTGCAAATTTACGGATTTTCCCTAAAACCGCCACACTTCCCCCTGAGTATTTAAAGATATTTTCAATAGAATATATATACCATTCGAGGCTTTTTTCGTACTTTTACCGACAAAATAGCTATTTTATATATACAATGAAAATTTTAAGTTGTACACAACAAAAGGAGGCAGATGCATATACTATTGCCCACGAATCTATATTGTCAATCAACCTCATGGAAAAAGCCGCCGGTCTGTTGGCACAGGCTATTAGCGAGCGATATGACAAATCGCATCGTCTTGTCGTATTTGCCGGTCCGGGCAACAATGGGGGCGACGCATTGGCTGTAGCCCGCATCCTTTTCCTGAAAAACTATCCGGTAGAAGTCTATTTGTTCAACGTAAAAGGTACCCTTTCCGATGAATGCCTCACCAACATCCAGCGCCTGAAAGAAAGCGGATTTGCCAACTACACCGAAGTCAGCAACCAGTTTGACCCGCCTCATCTGGGCAGTCACGATGTAGTAATCGACGGTCTGTTCGGTTCCGGACTTCAAAAACCGCTGAGCGGAGGATTTGCAGCCGTAGTACAATACATCAATGCTTCTCCTGCCCAGGTGGTATCCATCGACATCCCTTCCGGACTGATGGGAGAAGACAACACCCACAACATCCGACAAAATATCATCAAAGCCGACCTGACCCTGAGCATCCAGTTGCCCAAACTCTCCTTCCTCTTTGCCGAAAATGCAGATGTGGTAGGCGAATGGCAGTTGCTCGACATCGGTATCAGCCGCGAATTCATCGAATCAGCCAAGACAAACTATTACATCACTGAAGCCAGCGAAATGCGTGCGCTCATCAAGCCAAGAAAGAAATTTGCCCACAAAGGCATGTTCGGCCACGGCCTGCTGATAGCCGGTTCATACGGTATGGGAGGTGCCGCCCTGTTAGCTTCACGTGCCTGCCTGCGTTCGGGTATCGGACTACTCACCGTACACACCCCTGTATGCAACCATGACCTGTTACAGAGCAACGTGCCCGAAGCTATGGTACAAGATGACGTACACGACCGCTGCTTTGCCGAAGCTGCCGACCTCGACAACTTCCAAGCCGTAGCCATCGGCCCGGGATTAGGACAGGAAGAAATCACGGTGCAGGCGCTGTTCGACCAAGTAAGCAACTGCTATATTCCTTTGGTCTTAGATGCAGATGCACTCAACATCTTCAGCAGCTACCGTAACTACCTGACCCGTATTCCCCGCCACAGCATTCTTACTCCACATATCAAGGAACTGGAACGCATCATCGGACGCTGCAGCAACAGCTACGAGCGTTTGTCAAAGGCGAAAGAACTGGCAGCCCATCTGCAATGCTACATCGTACTGAAAGGAGCATGGACAGCTGTCATTACCCCCGACGGAGTGACTTACTTCAACCCCACAGGTAATCCGGGTATGGCCACAGCCGGAAGCGGCGACGTACTTACCGGTATCATCCTGTCACTGCTCTCACAAGGCTACACACACGAGGAAGCCTGCCGCTTAGGTGTCTATGTACACGGTCTGGCTGGTGACATCGCCTGCCAGCAAAAGGGAGTAATCGGCATGACCTCCGGTGACATTGCAGACGCATTGCCGGCCGCATGGAAACAACTAATGGAAACTAAATGACAGACAATATGAAAAAAGGAATCATTGCATTGGGACTGCTGGCTTCTCTGAATGCCTACTCCCAAGAAAGCTATGTGCCACAGGCAGGCGAAGGCATCGTGTACTTCCTGCCCAAGACCAAAGTAGCCATTGACATCATTGCCACCAAGGTAGACTACCAGCCGGGCGACTTCAGCCTTTATGCCAGTCGCTACCTGCGCCTGAACAATATCAGCTCACAGCCCGAAAGCCATTGGGAAATCAAGGATATTCAAGTTCGCCTTGTAGGAGTGCCCGACTCTACGAAAGCCTACATCATGAAGTTAAAAGATAAGAGTATGGCATCCAATGTAGAACTGACAGACAAAGGAATTGTAAAAGCTATCAATACGACCTCTACCGAAAAAGAATCTCTTCCTGACTACAAGTTAGAGAAACCACAGCCTCATGAGAATGCCCGCAAATACATGACAGAAGACATCCTCATGGCCGGTTCCAGCGCAAAAATGGCAGAACTGACCGCCCGCGAAATCTACAACATACGCGACAGCAAGAACACCATCCTGCGCGGTCAGGCAGAAACCATGCCAAAGGACGGAGCTTCTCTTCAACTGGTTATTGACCAGCTGAACAAACAAGAAAAGGCCCTGATGCAAGCATTTACCGGTACTACCGACCGCACAGATAAAGTCTTTACAATATTGGTAGAACCCGGCAGTGACACACAAGAACAAGTTGCTGCTCGTTTCTCCACCCAGTTAGGAGTACTTCCGACCGACAATCTGGCTGGTGACCCGATTTATGTTTCCATCCGCAACACTTCTACCCTTCCCATGCCGGAAGAAGATAAGAAAAAGAAAAAAGCAGATGGTGCCATCTACAATGTACCGGGTAAAGGAAATGTCACGGTAACTTATCAGGGTAAAAAACTTTTCAACGACGAAATGGCATTCACCCAGTTTGGCTACACCGAAGTACTGGTAGACGGTTTGTTCGACAAGAAAGTAAACACCCGCGTGATTTTCAATTCCACGACTGGTAGTATTTTAAAGATTGACAAAGACTAAGACATTGAATTTATAAAAAGGTCGTTCCTCACTCATATTGGAAGAACGACCTTTTATATTTTCAGTATTTAGCCTTATTTCTGTTTCACCAGCTTCATATACACAAGAAGTCCGTTTCGCAACAAACAAGACACTTCCGTATTTCCATTCTCCATTGTCTTTAAGAACACACCAGGTACATTTCCATCCATCTGCCAGATACCTTTCAGTTCAATAAAGGCAGGGGTAGGAATTTCTTTCCAGTTCTTCTTGTCCAGCATTTTAGGACGCAAGTTCGGATTGGCCATACCCAACGACAGACTACCATCCGTATTCTTTTGTTCTATCAGCAACAATTCCGTAGCCGAAGAAACAACCTCACCAGCTGTCAATCCCTTCGCAGGAGTAAAGAATGAATAAGCCAGCACATTCTTCGGTGCATATTTAATGATGTGCAAGGAATCCTGCATTTCCACTACCGAGAATAATTCTCCTTTTGTCTGACGGTCGGCCACATTCTTCATCTTAGCTTCATCTGCTGCCGGAACTACGACAAAAGAATAAGACTTCTTCTCCGGTTTCACCCCGTGGTTCATATACGCTTTTGCCACCACTTCTTTAGCCGGTTTACCAGCCATACCTACAGAAGAAGGAGTCTCCTGTTCGTCATAAATCACTGTAAGTTCATCATGACCTGCCGGAACAAAGAAGCCGGTTGAAACAGGATTAATCATCGTCACAGGTTCTGAAGAAGCATAATTCTGGCGATTTCCCTTCGTTACCTCCTGGCCGTTCACAGTCAACTTATTGTACTGTTTACTTACTACCGACTGGAATAAGTTCGTAGCCGTAATCATGTTGTCCGCATAATCACCCTTTGCAGAAATACCATTCCCAATACTGAACAACATACCATCGATAGCCAACACTGACTTGCAGAAAGTAAGATTGGTAGGAGTAAATCGCTGGCTTCCCCAACGGTCATCCTGATCAAAAGCGGTAGCAAAGAGTCCGTAATCTTTCATGGATACAGCCCCAGCAAAATTGCTCGTTCTGGCCTTCTGGTCAAAACGATCCTTATCGTTCTTATAAGGCATCATTTCCGCCCAGTCGGTATAATGCACTGTCGTACTTCCCGGCATCATGTTCCAGTCCCATCCGGCACCCTTGTTCTCATTGTTAGAAGGATAACCTGTAGGAACCAGTCCCCCATCGTACAGAATTTCCAGTGTGCCGTGGCTCTGGTAACGTCCGAAACGATTGGTCTTGTTATAAATCTCACTTCCCCACAACATAGCTGTAGGCGACTTCATCACAGCCACCCATCCCGGCTGGCGATACACTCCTGCCGAGCTGTAGTTATACTGATAGAATCCGTTGGCATCAGCAGCCGGTACCGGATACTTATCCGTCTTAAAGAAGTAATTATAATAAGCAGCCAGTTCCTTATCTAAATCCGTACCTGTGGCATCCGCTCCAATCTCAATCAACTGTTCAAACAGTTTCTGTGTAAAGGGCACTTCAATACTATAGAAAGGATGGCGTCCTGCCATACTGTTGGCATAAATCCTGTTCTTGTCACCTTCTGTACGCACAGCAGTCATGTAAATAGTTACAACAGCCTTTTTCAGTCTTTCGTACGATTTAGGGTCAATCTTGAATGAAGTCCCCTTGAAACGATAAAAGTATTCCACCCACGTTTTGTAAGAATACATGTATCCGTTATAATGCGCATTGTGGTGGAAACCTGTACCGTCCGGTTTCAGGATGTCCTTATTGCCCACATTATAGCGCGTACATACCCGCAGGAAGCCAGAAAGCAACTGCAAGTCCTGCACAGCCTGCTGATCGTTCGGGTTAGCCAGTGCCAGATTAAACACGTATGGCACAATGTTGAAAATATAGTCCGAACTAATCCAGTTCAGAATGGCCTTATCTCCTTGACGAATCACATCCACTTCCAGTAGTTTCTGTACGGCTGCAATCATTTTAGCCTTACGTACCTCATCACATACCAAAATGGCACTCATTAAATCAGTCGGAATCGTCCTCACATCACTATAGTTGCTATATACTAGCTTAGGCATTCGAAGGAAAAAATTGTGTGTAAACAGATAATCCAGATATAAATCCAAATCTGCTTTACCTGACTTACCGTTTTTCAAAGCTCCGTACGACAGCACGCGAACGGTCTTTGCCACATCTCTCAGATGCTGGTTCGTCACTTTTTCGCCCCACAAATCAGCTCCAGTTACGGCATAATCTCCTGTACGCTGCAACATCAGCATTTTTACAGCCATTTGAGTAGATTTCAACTCATTTTCTGAAGCTTTCGGATTTGCCAGCTTATATTTCTTACGGAACTCCTGCAATTCATTCAGTTTCGTTTCATCAGCATTCTGATTCACGGTCTGCTGTACTGCTGCATCTGCCGTCATGTTACTGGCTGCATGCACAGCCGGAGTACACATTCCACACAAAAAAAGTAAATAAAGATTTCGTGTTAAGTTCATGATATTTAAAGTTTTAAATTATTTCAAAGCCTTCAACAAAGCTGGAACACTACCCAAACGGCGTTCCAATTGTGCCTCATAAAGTGACTGAGGTTCTACCGGCAAACCATTACTTTCATCCAATTTCACCTGCTCTTGTACAAACTTGACAGGATCACCATGGAATCCTACAATAACCGGCGGTAAAATTTTCCAATATTTCCAACCCGTACGCCACCAGTCAAATTCCCCATTCGCCGGCAGTGTACCATTGCCATTCAGTTTTGTTTTCGTAGAGAACATATTCCAGATGGTCAGGTCATTCAAATGATTCGGCACTTGATTGGCGTCTCCGCCCTGTCTGGACTGCACAAAACCACCTGTACAATTATCTATCAGTGTAGCACGAGGCTGAGTGGCATGCGATTCAAAGCAAGCATCATCTCCCCACGTAACCTTCCAGATAACAGCTCCCATACTGGGTTTTGATACACCGCAGGCATGATACTGCCCGGTATTACTCTGGAACGTAGGATATTCATCCGCCAACGGACCGTCTGTACAATCACGCACCGCACCGATAAATACCCGGCTGGAACCTTGGGAACGGATGGCTGCATGACCACGATTTCCAGTAATATTAATCTTATAAGCAGAAAAATTCGCACTCGAAATAATTGAAGCTGCCTCGCTCACATTCTCAAAATTCACACGCCGCATCCATGAATTGACAACGCGCATAAAAGCAATCGGCTTGTAAGCACCATCATCAATCCAACTAC
The DNA here is from genome assembly GCA_945965395.1 of uncultured Bacteroides sp. Lineage (GTDB taxonomy): Bacteria > Bacteroidota > Bacteroidia > Bacteroidales > Bacteroidaceae > Phocaeicola. The sequence goes on along the minus strand of CAMFND010000140.1, from coordinate 15,664 downwards.
GATGATGCTTGAAATCATCTACTGCACGCCCTACAAATGTCAAATCCTCTACTCCCACATTCTCATAATACGAATATTTACGCAGTTTCCAGTTCCATTGTGCATCCACCTCATGCATAATCGGTTCTTTAAAGGTTATTTCATCCCCGCTGATGTTCACAATCTGATGATAATCCTCCACCTGCACTCCTTCTGTCGAGATATTGGTCATCGTCGATTCCCAGGCATACGGCAGCAGTTCCTGTTTCACCAGTTCCGGACTATTATCGTGCAAATACAAGCACACCCATTCACCTGCTTTAAAATTCGAAGCTCCGGCCACTTTTACCTTAAAGGTTCCTTTCTCGACATTTGCCGTCACTTCATACTCTGTTCCCAGCCATGCATTATGCTTGATGTTAATCATTACCGGAGAAGAATACATCACCTTCGTATCGGTTGGCAAATTCGGAGTATCCATTTTAATGAACGTTTTGTCGGGTCCGTCTCCTTTTATTACAAAGTTTCCACCATAGATAATGATAGACGAGCTCGTATTATTCCCTTTTCCATCGTACGCGGGGTTTTCAACACCTTGTATCAGTGTATTATCCTCCTCATTATGCAGCACATATTCTCCTGCCGGAAAGTAGAACACCACTCTTGCATTGGCATTTGAATACGATTTGCTTTCGTCGTCAATGCGTACTAATTTTTTCTCTTTCAGTAAATTCAGGAATGCCTCCCGTGCTGTCAAATCGGGATGAGCATCCATATATTCCTTTACATTAATCGTTTCATATCCTAATGCAAATCCATCAGGAGCTTCCACCTCCCCATGTTTGTAACCGGCATAAGAAAAATCCAGCAACACATTATCGGCCGAACCTGCCACAAATTTGTTCCAGGCATCCGTAGTACCTTTTCCCTGCACTTGTGTACTAATTTTCTTCTCTCCACAACGCAAAGATATAGTCAATGTTCCCGCATCCTCATCTGCCGAACATCCGGCAAAAGGAGAAAAAGCTGCAGCCGGTTCCTTTTCTACATCCCATACCTGACGGGTACCTATTTGCATCCATTGAGAACCGTTATAAGAAACTTCCCAGAAGTTTTTTTCTCCCACCCGGAACTGAGGAGTAAAAGTCCCTTTCCCTGCCGAACTTAAAGCCGCCGCCAACTGTCCGTCTGCAGTGGTCAGGTTTTCGGTTTTTCCATCCAGTTCACACACCCAATAACCATCTGCATCAATACCCACTAATGGGACGGAGTTCTTCTTTACCTGTTCCTCCTCTGCATACACGGTGAGCACATGTCCGTTATCCAATTCTACCAGATAACGTCCGTTGCTTTCTTTCATACAAGTAAGTACCTTCACTTTTCCCTCAGCAATCTGCTGCATATCAGCCACATCACGGTTCATCTGAACAATTACATCACTCACTGTCGGTGTATTATCTCCTTCCGTGCTTCCGTTACCTTCATTACCTTCCTCACCTGCCGGATTTTCATCCGTACATGCACATACCATCCCTATCACCATTATCGCCCAGAAAAGCAACAATCTGCCAGTCAGGAATCTTAAACAAGTTTTTTTCATTCAAATCCAGTTCTTATTATTTTCTTACAACTATATGGCAAAACTACCCCGTAATAGCAATGCATCTACTACGGGGCAGCATTTCCCATATTATGATTATTTCAAGGATTTCAACCAAGCCGGCACATATCCCAAGCGATTCTGAAGCTGCGCCTCATACAATGACTCTGGAGTAACCTTTACCCCTGTACTTTCTTCGTATGTCAGCTGACCTTCTTCTTGTGAGAAAGTAACGGCTTGCCCATGTGTACCTACCACTATAGGAGGATAAATTTTCCACCAGATACTTCCGGCATCCCACCATTTAAAGTCAGAAGCAAAGTTAATACCCTTCTCATCAATTGTACCCGTCACATACAAATTCCACAAAGTAAGGTCTGACAAATGATTCGGTGCTTCATTTTCTGCTCCACCGGCATGATAGCGTACCAGTCCCCCTCGGCAATTATCAAACAACGTAGCACGAGGCTGAGTGGCATGCGATTCAAAGCAGGCATCCTGTCCCCAGTTACAATTCCACACTACGGTTCCCATACTTGGTTTGGAAACCCCGCAACCGTGCCATTGCCCATGACCTCGTGTGTCAAAACTTTCGTCACTCACCTTGCCAATAAACACACGGCTGGAACCTTGTGCACGCACAGCAGAGTGTCCGCGATTACCCGTAATCGAAATATTATAAGCCGAACAGTTGGCCGACTCTCCAAAAGTAACAGCCTCACTGACACTTTCAAAGCTTACATTGCGTACCCAGGAATTTACCACACGGCTCAACTGCAAAGGCATATAACCGCTATCATAAAGCCATGCATCAGGGGCATACTGATCATTGTCCCCATGATGATAATAAGGAGTAATAGCTTTCCCGACAAACGATAAGTCTTCCACACCCACATTTTCAAAATATTTATAATCACGTATTACCCATCCACCATCATAATCATTATAAGCGATATCCACTTCATGCATAATCGGCTCATAGAAAGTCACCACATTACCATCAATAGACTTAATCTGATGGAATTCCATGACATTTACACCTTTCCCGTTCTCATTTGTTTCAGAAAGCCCTGGCTGTTGTGCCACCGACCATTTTGTTGTCATCTGACTATATATAGGTCCCACCTCTTTCTTTAGAAGTTCATCATTTCCGCTTCGCAAACGAAGCTGTACCCATTTGCCGACCGATAATTCATTGACCGACCCAACCTTTACACTGAAACTGCCCTTAGCCGCATTTTCCACCACAGTTGCCAGAATCTTAGAGTTATTAATATTCGCCGGACTATTGGTATGTTTAATAGTCAGCAATGGAGCGGTAGTCGATTCGTCTGTTCCAATCGGATTGTTCATCAGCAGGCGTGTCTTACCAGCTCCGTCACCTTTTATTACAAAATTTCCTCCGTAAATTTCAGGGAATTTATCTGTAACACCTTTCGGTTGCAAATCATAATCATCCGCAGGGAAATAGATTACAATTTTTGCAGTAGCATTTGTCGCATTCTGGTTAGAAACACGCACCAGCTTATTTTCATCCAAGATTTTGATTAAAGCTTCACGTGCCGACAAATTATCTTTCTCCATACGTTCTTTCACGTTTATCACCTTGTATCCCCAGGCGAATCCATCCAATGGAGCACTTTCTCCGTGATTATATCCTGCATACGAATAATCCAGCAATACATTATCTTCACTCTTCATAAAAAATTTCTTCCATGCCTGAGCCGATGAAGAAACCGTAGCATCTATTGAAAGAACCATTTCACCTCCAGATAAAGCCAGTGACAATGTTCCATCTTCATTTTCCGTGACGGATTTAAACAAAGAATAGCTGGCCGCCGTTTTTCCTTCCAGTGAAGGAGCCGGAGTGTCCGACAGTTTTTTCCAATGCGCTTCGTTCAGAGACATCTGCCAACAGCCATCTTCCCCTAAGGCCAGTTGAGGGGTAAATGTACCCTTTCCTAAGCTCTTACGTGCCGGAACGGGATTACCGGAAAGGTCTGTCAATGTCTGTTTCTCACCTCCCAGCTGATATTCCCAATATCCATCCGCATTAATCGCAAAAGCTGGGATATCAGTATCGGTTTCTGCCTGTAAAGCCGCATTTACAATTTTCCCGTCACTTAACTCCAACGTATAGTTATGTTGTTCATCCGAGGTATAATCCACCACTTCCACTTCGCCATCCACCATCAGCTGAAGGGCAGCAATGTCTGAATTATACTGTGCTAATTGTTCTGCCAGTTCAGCCGGCTGTTCCGGTATCTTTGTCGGAGCTGGAGGGTTCACGGTTTCCTCGTCCGAACATGCTGTGATTGCAAATAAACAGCAACATAACAATGCATTCTTCCAAAATTGTAAGTTCATAGTATTATTTGTTTAAATGTTTATGGCTGCACCATAGCCTTGATATTCTGGTTTTAAGACATACGTACCTGTTGACTTATCCAAAGTCTCAAAAGGAGAAGCATCCAACTTCTGAATCTTTTCTGCATTTTCCAAAGGAGGAGTATTTCCTTGCCACAGGTTCAAATAAAAATCACCTTTAATATAACCAATATTATCAGCTACTTCTCCATCTGTAGCTGTCAATAGAGCTGAAGAATTTCCTCTTTTGCGGAACACCGTCACATTATTATTATTATTATCTGCATAAATAATATTATTCTTCACAATCATCGTAGAAATATCACCACTTACAATACCTTGTCCCAAATAATGTGTATTAATAAATGTAGTATTACGTAGAATAAATGAAGTTATACCAGCATTTGTTGGATTTGAGTTCTTTACATAAACCAATTTAAAGTTTGAATTTCCAGCATCAGCAGATGCATAAAATACAGAATTCTCAACATGAACTTTAGGGAAAGTCACCAGGTTGTCCGTTTCCATATTCAATATACGATAAGTTCCTGTTCGTCCCACCTCCATTTTTGAATTACAGAAAGAGAAACTCTCCATTACTATTCCTTCTGTGTTCAAAAACATACTTTGATTTGCTTTTGCAAGTATCTTAAGATAACATCCATCAAATGCCACATAACGAGCATTTTGGTTATTTATTATTAAGAAGGGGTTAGTTTTGCTATCATTTACAACATCTTTAGCAATTAAATCAACATTCTTACACACAAAACTGTTTCCATCCAAAAATATAGTATTACATGTCACAACCGGTTTCGCTCCTGTAGGAGAATCATTAATCAGAATCTTATTACCAGTTCCTTCATTGCTATATGTTACGTTCAATCCAGCTCCAATAAAATAAAGTCCATCTGCAGTAATTTCTGCATTATCAGTATCAATAAGATCTACAATCAAATCAACTTCCTCTCCATTAATAACAACTTTATTATCCGCACTTCCCTTCTTTATTGTCACGTCATTCACAACAATTTCAGCGCCTGACAGAAATTCCTGATGCCAGCTTGTGATTACTTTCTTAGAACGTACCTTAATCTGGTCAATCGCCCAATACACTCCTTTATTCACCTGCAAAGTAATGATGCCTTCCGCTCCATCTTGATTCGGAGGGGTAACAGACAAAGTCGTCGGATTCGAATTATCTATTGATGCAGTTACAGTCCAACCTTCCGGTGCACTTATCAACACCGCTTCTCCTCTCAAATCGATAGGAGTAGTCGCTCCTGTATTAGTCGGTACAATCCAAAATCCATCTTCCAGAGCAGGTTCTGTAATGGCACATGCCAGACCCGAAACGATAGGAATTTCATATTTCGTACCACTACCCGTTAAAGTAATTTCGAATTTATCTCCTGTCGCATTAGGGGCAGCCGATGCAATCGGACCAGCTACAGAAGAACTTCCACTTGCAGAAGCATATACACGAGTTCCTTGCTGGCTCTTTACTTCTTCCCAAGTCAGCTCGCCGTCATAGCTTACTTCCCAGTAGTATTTGCCTTCCGACTCCATGGTCAGACGGAACTGGGGAGTAACCCCCGGTTCACCATCTACAGCCAGTGCACGGTGTTCCGTTTCCACACCGCCAATCACCCAATTACCGTCAGTAGAAATACTCACTTCCTGATACACATCCGTAGCTCCTATTTTCCCCTGAGTCAGCGTGATTGTATTTCCATCACTTAGCGTCAAAGTATAACTTCCATCCTCATTTTCTGTATAACTTTGGATGGTCTTGTTCCCGTCCAAAGCCACACGTATCATGTTCATGCTTTCATTCAACCGATCGACCTTTGCTTCCATGGCAGTTACACGATCTTTCAAGGCATCAATGTCTCTTTCCAGATCATCGGTCTTACATGCTCCCAATGATAGTACCATCAGGGCCACACCTATATATTTATAGATTTTCATAATGTACATCTTGTTTTGTTAACCTATTGTTCATACTCTTAACTAACTGTCACGTTTACCGTAACCAGCTTACAGTAGCCTTCTGCCGAGAAGACTTTCAGATACAACGTATAAGAACCTGAAAGGCCAGCTGGAGCTGTCACTTTCAAATTCGTTTCAGTCACTTCCACCTGCAACGGAGTTGATTCAATTACAATCTCCTTTACATTGGTCTGCTGAATAGCGACTGAAACAGATTGCCCAGCCTGGACAGACAAATCATACCCATCCGTCAAGGTCAAACCAAAAGAATCTTCAACTCCCACAGGAACCGTTACTGATTCTCCCGTAGAAGCCACTACAAATGTCATTGACTTGCCATCCTCACTAACCGTTACAGACTGAAAAATACTAGGTAACATCATGTCCGGACTTGCTATAGGAGTAGTTCCTCCAAGACGTTCCCAAGTGGCACCTCCATCCATAGAAACCTGCCAATAACCTTCTGCATCGACACTAATCTGAGGAGTTACCCCATTTTTCCCATCTACCGGCCACGCAGTAATTGAATTTCCAGCATCATCTGTCAGGACATAGTCCGCACCGTCCTGCGTGTAATGCCACGTGCCATCATCTGCAATATACATTTGCGGTATTTCGTTATCCGGATTTCCGCTGTAAACCGTCACAGCCGTTCCATCGCTCAAAGTGAGTACATAATTTCCGGTCTTTTCATCACGACTATAGTCTTTGATGTAAACCTGCCCCAAAACCATGTCCTGATAAGCAACAATCTGCTTGTTATATGCATCTATCTGTGCATCCAATGCATCCAGACGCGAATTCAGGTCGTTAATGTCATTGCGAATTTCATCACGGTCATCGCACGATGAGAACGCGATAAAAGACAGACATGTAATAAATAGATATAGTAATTTTTTCATGATTCTTATGCTTTTTAGTTAATATGTGCACCGATATTTTCATAACCTGCTCCAGGTACAAATACGCCTGCATTCCAATCCATCGAGCCACCTTCTGTTGTAAATGGGTCAACGGCTTCTATAGGTAAGTTATTACCGCCTTCAATAGGATCTGGAGTTACACTACCATAAAATAAAGTCCACTTCTTCGCATCTGCAGATATATCATACACTTTGTTATTTCCATATTCCACCGCATTGACATCAGAGCCTGACATAAGCGCTATCACACTACGATTGTCTGTTGCCGAAGAATTATTCCACAATAAGTTATTAGTTACAGACAATTTGTTCATTTTTGCACGAGCCAATATGTTCTTAGCCAAAAGATTTACAAGTGTATTATTCTGTACTATGACTTTATTAAACTCTCCAAGAGAGGTATTCGACTGCAAGAGCGCAAAATTAGCCCAAGCATTTCCATTTTCAGCAGCATAAAAAATATTGTTTTTATAAACTAAGGACTCACAGCCATTAAATGTTTTGGATTTATCAGCATAAACAAAAAACATATTTATTGCAGTATCAGTAGTAGGAAGAGGTATTTTAACTTTCGTATTATAAATTGCAAAATTCACAATAGTACTAATCAAATTATCTGTACGACGGTCAAAACGAACCAACATTTTACCCACCCGCATCTTAACATCACATCCATCAAATATAATATGATCAAATCGAGTTTCAACCGATCCAGCTGTTGTTGCAATTAAACCACCATTGGTAAATGTCGCATTTTCAGCATCCAAAATCACATTCTTCATCACAATGCCCTTACCGCCAGTAGCACCTAACAAGAAGGAATTGGCCTCCACTTTTACTGTGGAAGGCTTCTCGGGGTTATTTCCCACAATCACCAATGATTGCAAATCAGAAATAGCATCGAGAGTTACAGTTACCCCTTCCTCGATAAAATACACACCATTGGCGGAAATTGAAGCTGCATCCTGAAGTAATTGCCCACCAGAAAAATCAGTATTATTGATCTTTAATCCATAACCATTCTCATTGTCAGGTTCACCAACCACAATATCTTGCCCATTACTATATACCTGATAAAAATAGTCTGTTACTTTTTCCCGAACCTTCACCTTTGCTACAGCCCAGTACATTCCTTTATTCACCTGTACCACCACTTCATCCGTATTATTGGCAGTAGCACGACTTTTCAAGCCAGCAGAAGCAGTTGCTGACTTTTTCACTGTCAAAGTAGCTTTACCGTCAGTCAAAGTTTCAGAAATGCTAGCTTCCCATCCATGAGGAGCAATCACAAACCAATGGTCACCTTTTATCTCTACTTCAGCAGAAGATCCATCTACACCAATTTCCCAATAACCATCCGCCATGTCTTCTTCCGGTACATTGATCACGCATGACAGGTCTGAGATGATAGGGATGCGAACTTCATCTGTAGGATCTTGCCCGTCACCATTTATATAATAAGTCAGCACAAACTCATTTTCCTCTACCTCTGCATCCTTAAAAAGGTTATCCTTGGCTAATTCACCATCAGCTTCAGTTACATACACTTTATTACCTTCTGCATCAGTTACATTCTGCCAAGGCCCAGAGTCGCCAAATCTTACTTGCCAATAATACTGCCGTGTAGAATTATCCAATGCTATGTTAAATTCAGGCTTATCTCCATCAACACTACTATCAGCACCCACTGCATTATAAGGAGTATCACTGCCATTCAGCATCCACTTGCCCGTTTCCGGATTAACCCCCAGCTGAGGAGTCGTAACCGTACCTTTTGAGCCAATTGCAAGTGTCAATACATTCCCGTCATTAAACTTGGCAGTAAAAGTAGTTCCATCATTTACCAATACCTCAGAAATAGAATAAGCCGGAACTTCGGTAAAAGTACCGTCACCATTATCTATCGTCTGACAAACCAATACTTTAGAGAAGAATGCAATATTCTCATTTAGTAATTTTACTTGTTCTTCAAGCAGAGTCACTCTATCCTTGAGAGCATTCACATCGTCCTTCAAATCCTCCTGCTTACAACCCGTCACAGCCAATACCATGAGAGCCAAAAGGATATATGATTTTATGTATTTCATAACGCAATTCATAATTTAAAGTTAATCTGTCACATTGACAACCACAGTATATACCTGTGAATCGTCATGCTTATAGTTCGCATTTGTAATCAAGAAAGTTGCTCTGTAAGTACCCACATTTTCATAGGTATAGCTATATGAACGAATGTCTTGCGACAAGTTCTTGATGCTTACCCCCTGATCAGGTTCACATGAGGTAATCTTAATAGGGTCAGACACCAGCCAGGCAGTTTTCCACGAATAAGCACTTCCCGTACTGTGAATATAAAATCCTCCATTTGCCACATTGTTCATGTTCCACATCCCTGAAACATTTGCTGTTACTGTGCCATACGCTAAATCATCAGGTAAATAGCTTGAAACGCTAGTCCAATCGTTACCTTTATATCCCTTATCATCGTCTTTAATTGACTGGTTATAGAGATTTTCATGATTGAAGTTCAACGCAGTAAACATGAATTCACCTGCATATTGATGCGTAACATTGTTATTGCGAAGCAGATTCTCTATATTCATAGAGTCAAAATAATATTTCAACTGAGTAGTAGCATTCTTTCCATTAACGCTAGGATTAGGTCTTTCCTCTTTGTTATAAGCTATCGCTATAACCAAATTCTTACCTACAAAATCCTTTACATCCAACTCACAAGACTTTGCCACAGTTATATTCGTTCCAAGATTATCGTACTCAGCTTTAGGACAAATTTCCTTCCACTTTCCCGCTTTCCAGAAATCAACAACCAGCGTAGAATCAGCATCAAAATTATCTTTTGATAAGCCAGGGAAACCTTCTACCCCATTTTCCGGATCGGAAAAAGCATAAAAGACATCAATACAATTAGTATAACGCCCTGTTGACTCTGCGTATGAAGTACCTTCCTGATAGATATTAAATTTTAACTTTGAAGAAACAATATCTGATTCTTCATTTTCCACACGTTGACGGTAAATATACTGATGTCCAAGTTCTCCACTATAAAAAGTTATGAAATCAGGTTCTCCCGCAAAAGAGAACTCTACCGGAGTTCCTTTTTTTACAGTAATTATACTCCCTTCGGCAGTAACAGTCTCGGATGTCACCACGCTTACGTTTACTTCGTCCAGTCCTTCGGTCATCTCCTTTGTACAAGACGCAAAAGCCAACGTAGAAAGCAACAATATATATAATTTTGAAGTTTTCATTTACCAATAATTAAATTTTCATTAATACATTTATCATTACCAACCCGGATTGTTGCTTGTGATTGCCTTATTCACAGCCATCTCCGCATCAGGTATAGGGAAATAATTATAAGTAGAAGATACCTGGAAATAAGTATACACATTTGAAGGGCCCTGATTCCATTCCCCTCCTGCACGAGCGTAATCAATAAGCTCATTCATATCCTCTACAAATTCTCCCCAACGAATCAAGTCAAAATGGCGAGTATACTCGAAGCAAAGTTCACGACCGCGCTCATCTTTCACCATCTGGCGGAACTCATCTTTGCTTAAAGTTCCCTTTGCAATTGTACTTGCCCCAGCACGCTCTCTCACCTCATTCAGATAATCATAAGCAGCATCCGGTCCGTTCAATTCATTTTCTGCTTCCGCTACCATCAGCAGCACATCAGAATAACGTAAAATCGGGAAATTAATGGCAGTATTATTCTTATCTTTCTTATCAGCCTCATATTCACGACGGTATTTAGAACATGAACGAGCTATATTCGTCGTAAATTTACTATTATAATCATAATCTCCTTCCTTGGGCTCTGTTGCTCCAGAAGCCCAATCTTTTTTCCCATAAGAATAAGATCTGTTATTATCATGAGTAAGGACAGCATCCCGGAAACCCAGTTCATAAAATTTACGTCCCGTCACACCAGTATTTTTGCCATCTTTTTCCATATAAACAAAAGGAGCAATATTCCACAAGAAACGACTATCCTTCAATTTAATAGTCTTGCAAGCCTCACCTTCTGCTTTTTCTGTGTTATCACCTGTATTCCAATTTACATGAAGAGACATCAGTCTCTCAGTACTTGGTTCTTCAATACAATACAAGCGATACAATTTAGGAGTTGCAAACATAAACTCATACGAATATCCCGGATCTGCCGCACCTACTACATCTGAATTAGATGACATATCAGGAGCTGCCAGACCAATAATATTACCAATACGTCCTTCTGCCTTCACATCCGTAGTATTATTACCGGAAAATTCAGCTTCCCAAATGCTCTCATTAGCAGTGGAATTATAACGATCAGAACATAAATCAATGAAGTAATCCCAATAATCCTTTGCTAAGTCATGTCCTTGATTCGTACAGACTTTCAACGCATAATCTTTTGCAGCCTGATAATAATCCTTTTTTTCAGCATCTGTAGCTGCACGGTTATCGCGATGATATTCTCCTGCACGGAACAGATATACACGCGCCAAAATACCCCATGCGGCTGATTTTGACACACGACCAGGCTTATAATTCAGTTTTGCTGCTGTCAACAAGCCTCCAGTCTTTTCATCTGAAACTTCCTGCATCTCCTTAATAATGAAATCATAAATTTCCTGCTTGTCTGTACGAGGAATATCCAATCCTACCACATCTTTCGTAGATTCTGTTTTAAAAGGCACGTCCCCCCAGCACTGAACTAAGTTAAAATAATAGAATGCACGCAAAAATCTTGCTTCTGCTGTATACTGAGCCTTCAAACCTGAATCAATATCAGAAACCTTGTCAATATTTTCCAAAAAGATATTGGCACGGTTAATGCCGGAATACAAAGTATACCAAAATCCTGTTACAGCCGCATCACTGGTAGTAGCATTATTACAAATCAACCCTTTAGTGGCAGGTGCACGTCCTGAACCTCCATAGTGAGACAAATCATCACCTCCCACAAGATACATATAGTCTGCTCCATAGAACGTAGACTGACCTAACTCTGCATAAATTCCGGTCAAAAAAGAGTTGGCCTCATCTGCCGTATTAAAATAGTCTGACAGTGTAAGCTGGTAAGGCTCTTTATCCAGAAAATTACAGGATGTCAGTGCACCGCCAAACAATAAAGTAAAAATCGTATATTTTAATGCTTTCATAATTAATCCCTTAAAACTTTGTAAACTCTTATTAGAAACCTAAGTTAACACCAAAACTGATAGAATAAGCTCTCGGATAAGAAGAGAAGTCAAGTCCCGGAGTCAACGCACTGTTACGAACCGACACTTCCGGATCATAACCAGAGTAGCTGGTCCATGTCCACAAATTCTGCGCAGCAATGTAAACTCTTGCATTGCTTAACTTAGCCTTTGTAATCAACGTTTTTGGGAAAGTGTAACCCAATGTCACTGTTTTCAAACGTAAGAAGGAACCGTCTTCTACAATTCGGGAAGAAATCACACGATTTGAAGCAGAAGTAGTTGCAGCCGGAATGTCACTGTCCGGATTTTCCGGTGTCCAGCGGTTGGCATAGCTGGCATACTGATTCAGTTCGCGAGACTTATTGTTTGAACTTTCAAAGAACAACCGGTTGGCATTCATAATGTCATTACCGTATGACCACTGGAAGAATACACTTAAGTCAAATCCTTTGTAAGTAAAGTTATTAGTGAAACCACCTGTGTGAATCGGTAAGCCACGGCCTATAATCGTACGGTCGTTGGAATCAATGATTCCGTCACCGTTCACGTCCTTATATTTAGGCATACCCGGTTGTGTATTGGTTTCTGTAGAATAATATGGAACCCCTTTCTTTAATGTATAGGTATCACCAGATTTATTAAAATCATCATACTTATAAGTTCCCTCATAAATATAGCCATACATCATACCCATAGGCAATCCTACCTGAGCAATGTAACTGGGCTGTGAGTTATAATTCTGGTCAAATGAAGCTGCCGTCAGTAAGCTGTTCTGCCCTTCAGACAATGCTAATACTTCATTCTTATTGAACGCGATGTTAAAATCGGTTGACCAGGTAAAGTCCTTTGTCTGAATATTCACTGTATTCAAGCTCAATTCCAATCCGTCATTACGTACCTTACCAATATTCTTCGTTGCACTGTAGAAACCGGAAGTCAACGGAAGAGAAGCCTCTAAGAGCAAATCTCGCGTAGTTTTACGATAAATATCTGCTGTAAAATTCAAACGTTCCTTGAAGAAACTTAAATCCAATCCCACATTCCACTGTTCCGTGGTTTCCCATTTCAAGTTGCTATTACCAATAGAAGTAGGAACCGTTCCTACATTGGTAGTACTACCATTAATAGGATAAACACCACTTGGAATACTTCCGTTAGAAATATAATCTCCCACTTTCGACTTCAGCGCCTGCAACAAGGCATAATATTCATATTCACCAATTCGGTTGTTACCGGTCAATCCCCAGCTCGCACGAAGCTTACCAGCATCAAGTACCTTTTTCAACGGTTTCATAAACTCTTCTTCCATAAAATTCCAGGCCAAAGAACCAGAAGGGAAATAACCGTAACGGTTCTTTTTACTAAATTTAGAAGAGCCATCGGCACGGAATGAGGCCGTTGCATAGTATTTCGATTTGTAATTATAATTAAAACGGGCAAGATAAGACATCATTGACCATGAACTTTTTAAAGAATTAGTTGTACTTGCCTGTCCTTCATTCATACCCGCCATACCTAATGACTCGTTAGGTATATGAATGGTCTTAAATGAATAATATTCATAATCCGAATTCTGGAATGTAATACCGACTAATGTATTAAAGAAATGTTTTTTCTTGATATTAGTCTGATAAGTCAATGTATTTTCGTTCAACCAGGTCAGACGTTCATTACGAACAACTTGCGCATTTACCTTATCTGTTGAAGTAGGACCACCATAACGTGTCTTGGAGTTATTAAACTGGTCATTCTTACGTGCATCGTATGTATAACCACCCGAAACTTTCAACTTCAAGCCTTTAATAAATTCATATTCCACAAAACCGTTCAACTGCAAGTTATTGATATAATTTTTGCGGTATTCGTTCTTTAACGACATAATCGGGTTGAAACGGTAGTCGTTGCTGTTATCCACTGCATCATCCATTACGTTATCCATCAAAGAGCTAAGCGGTTTGTTCGGGAAAGTAACCGGACGATACCCCCACACGCTATAGAACAAGTTGTTCATACCACTGTAAGAGTTCTCTGAAGGAGTGGAACCAGTCTGAATAGAACGAGAATAGTTGGCTGTCAAACTCATATTCAGTTTGTCACGACGAACTACCGTGTTCATACGGCCCTGCAAACGCTCATAACCAGAATTCAGCAATATACCCTCCTGATTATAATAAGAAAGAGAAGCATTATAACGAACTCCTTCCGTACCACCACTCAAACGCAGGTTGTGGTTGTGCTGCAAAGCGGTACGGAAAATTTCATCCTGCCAATTATACTGGTCAATATTACGGTAATCTTCCAGTGTCCATTGTTTACCCTCCCATTCCATCAAATAACCGCCTGAAGAAGAAGTCATCTGTTCCGGATACATTTCTGCCTGCAATTTTACAAATTCATACGCATCCATCATCGGAATAGTACGCGTTACATGTTGCATGGTTACGCTACCATCATAACTCAATTGCGCCTTACCAACCTTTCCTTTCTTTGTAGTAATGATAACAACACCATTCGCACCACGGGCACCGTAAATAGCCGTAGCTGATGCATCCTTCAAAATATCCAACGATTCAATATCCGAAGGGTTGATAGTGCTGGCAATAGCTGCATCTTCGACAGGAAAACCATCAATCACATAAAGCGGAGAGTTATCCTGAGTCAATGAGTTGTTACCACGAATCACAATATTCATGGTTCCGCCCGGGGTACCTTCACTGGAAGATACATTCACACCAGCAATACGTCCACCTAAGGTCTGGTCAAATGAACCAACCGGAGTATTCAGCAATTCATTCATATCTGCCTTAGCGACAGAACCGGTCAAGTCTTTCTTTCTTACTTCCTGGTAACCTACTACTACTACTTCATCCAATACCTTCGTATCTTCTTCCAATACGATAGACATCGGCTTAGAGGTATCCACCTGCAACTCTTTTGTGGCATAGCCAATAAAAGAGACCACAATAACGGATTTTTTGTCGGGCACTCCCAATGAGAACTTACCATCAATATCAGTAATCGTTCCCTGAGTAGTCCCTTTCACCTGGATACTGGCACCAATAACACTTTCGCCTGTTTGGTCAACCACAGTACCCCTCACGAGTACCTGGGCCATAGCCACAGTTACAGAGAATAAGACGAACAACATCATGCTCAATCCCCTTCTCCATAGAATAGTTCGGATTTCGGTTTGCATACAAGAATTTAGATTAAATTTAGATTTTAAAGTTTTCGTCACAAATGTACCGTTTTATTATAGAAAGAGGTGACAAAATAGTTCATTTAAGGGTACAAAAATATTCATTACCTAAATATTCAGGAAAAACAATAATAAACAAATTCCTAATTATCAAGTAAATACAATATCAGATATGATGTAAAACATCTATTTTTACAAAAGTTTTCATCGCCCCTTGAGATACTGTTTTTCAGTTATCAAAAACGCAAGGGCGTTTGCAACAAAACGCAAGTACGTTTTAGTTAAAACGCAAGTGCGTTTGACTTCAAACACAAGGACGTTTTAATCCAAACGCACTTGCGTTTTCAAAAGGTAACCAAAATCATATTTTTTTCCTCTTTTAAAAGAGGAA
>CAMFND010000139.1 GCA_945965395.1 uncultured Bacteroides sp. | reverse complement strand
GAGAGTAGGTAGTCGCCGTTTTAACAGAGGCCCTGAAGCGGAAACGCTTCAGGGCTTTTTTTGTGTTTGTACGTTTCTGGATAAGGTTTGGGTTCAGTATACAATAATGTAACCTGAGTTGCTTTTAGCGATATTTCAGACAATATTCATGATGAATTTAGTTGCTTTGAATAAAAAAGTTGCTATATTTGGGCGGTTTTAAAAACCCCATATAAATGCAGTAATCTTTAATAAATATAAATTCATCATGGAAAACAAGATTCAAGAGCTAACTGATAAAATCTACCGTGAAGGGGTGGAAAAAGGAAATGAGGAAGCTCAACGCCTTGTGAGCGAGGCTCAGGCTCAGGCGGAAAAACTGATTGAAGATGCAAAAAAGCAGGCTGAGTCTATATTGGCTGAAGCAAAGAAATCAGCTGACGAATTGAATGAGAACACTAAATCGGAATTGAAACTTTTTGCCGGACAAGCTGTAAATGCATTGAAAACGGAAGTGGCAAACTTGCTGACGAATCAGACAGTAGAGGAAACGGTAAAAGGATTCACTGCCGACAAAGAGTTCCTTTATAAATTTATTTTGGCACTGGCAGAAAAATGGTCAGCAAATGAACCGATTGAAGTTTCGGTGAAAGATGCGGACAGTCTGAAAAAATACTTTACAGCTAAGGCAAAAGCTTTGCTAGATAAAGGGGTAACTATTAATCAGGTGAACGGAATGAAGATGTTATTCTCTATTTCGCCTGCGGATGGTTCCTATAAAGTAAATTTTGGAGAGGAAGAATTTGAAAACTATTTCAAGGAATTCCTTCGTCCTCAGTTAGTTAAAATGTTGTTTTAATCCAGTGGCATGAGCAACTATTATTATCTGGTAGCTGGTTTGCCGTCTGTGTCATTGGATGATGGCAAACTGAGTTATACCGTTGAAAACTTTAAATCTGAACTTTATCCTTCTCTGTCTGATAAAGACAAAAAGCTGATTGATTTGTTTTACCTGAAATTTGATAATATAAATCTGTTGAAACTTTTAAAGGACAAAGATGCGGGAATTGATGAACGAGGCAACTTCTCGGCAGAAGAATTGCTGCTTCTGATAGAGGCTGTTCGCCAAGGAGATGCTTGCGAGAAAAAGTTCCCTTCTTACTTGTATGATTTCATCGCTTTGTATCTACAAAATTCAGGTGAGGAGCATTTCGTGGCAGAGGAGGTGCTGGCGGCTGCCTATTATGCGTATGCCATGAGATGTGGAAATCGTTTCATAGGCCGTTGGTTTGAGTTTAGTCTGAATGTGAACAATATCCTTTCTGCTTTTATTTTGCGCAAATACAAGATGGAAGTGGCTCCCCGGATTGTGGGAGACACGGAAGTGTGTGAGCAACTGAGAACCTCGAATGCCCGTGATTTCGGATTGGGAGAACAGTTGGCTTATATGGAAGAATTGCAGCGCATTGCAGAAATGGAGGAACTGGTGGAACGTGAAAAGAAGACAGACATGCTGGCCTGGAAATGGCTGGAGGATGAGTCGTTCTTTAATTATTTCACGGTAGAGCGTTTGTTCGTTTTCCTTTTACAGCTGGAAATGATTGAACGATGGATTTCACTGGACAAAGAAAAAGGAAATGAACTGTTCCGCCAGATGATTCAGCATCTGAAGGAAGAGGTACAGATTCCGGAAGAGTTTAGAAAATAGTAAAAATAAAATAGAATGGCAACAAAAGGAACTGTTTTAGGCGTAATTGCCAATATGGTTACATTGACTGTCGACGGTCCGGTGGCACAGAATGAAATCTGCTACATCTCGACCGGAGGTGACCGCCTGATGGCCGAAGTAATCAAGGTGGTAGGAAAGAATGTGTATGTGCAGGTTTTTGAAAGTACACGTGGACTGAAAGTGGGTGCAGAAGCTGAATTTACAGGTCACATGCTGGAAGTGACATTAGGACCTGGCATGCTTTCGAAGAATTATGACGGGTTGCAGAATGACCTCGATAAAATGGAGGGAGTATTTCTGAAACGTGGTCAGTATACTTATCCGCTGGACAAGGAAAAGAAATGGCTGTTCAAGCCTATTGTAAAAGCGGGTGATGAAGTGGGACCGTCTGCCTGGCTGGGAGAGGTGGAAGAAAACCATCAGCCGTTGAAAATCATGGTACCCTTCCAATTGCAGGGGACTTATAAAGTAAAGTCCATAGTAGAGGAAGGAGAGTATACCATTGAAGATACCGTAGCTGTACTTATAGATGCAGAGGGTAATGACATCCCGGTAAATATGATTCAGAAATGGCCGGTGAAGAAAGCCATGACCAATTATAAGGAAAAACCGCGTCCTTACAAACTGCTGGAAACGGGTGTACGTGTGATTGATACAATGAACCCGATTGTAGAAGGAGGTACTGGATTTATTCCGGGACCGTTTGGTACAGGTAAGACAGTGCTTCAGCATGCCATCTCCAAACAGGCAGAAGCTGACATCGTAATTATCGCGGCTTGTGGTGAACGTGCCAATGAGGTGGTAGAAATTTTTACAGAGTTCCCGGAGCTGGTCGACCCGCATACAGGACGTAAATTGATGGAACGTACCATCATTGTAGCAAATACTTCTAACATGCCGGTTGCGGCTCGTGAGGCATCTGTGTATACTGCCATGACAATGGCCGAGTTCTACCGTGCCATGGGATTGAAAGTTCTGCTGATGGCCGACTCTACTTCACGTTGGGCACAGGCTTTGCGTGAAATGTCTAACCGTATGGAGGAACTTCCTGGACCGGATGCTTTCCCGATGGATATTTCAGCGATTATTTCTAACTTCTATGGCCGTGCAGGATATGTACATCTGAACAATGGAGCGACGGGATCTATTACTTTTATCGGTACCGTATCACCTGCCGGAGGTAACTTGAAGGAACCGGTGACAGAAAATACGAAGAAAGTAGCCCGCTGTTTCTATGCATTGGAACAGGAACGTGCAGACCGTAAACGTTATCCGGCTGTAAACCCGATTGATTCTTATTCTAAGTATCTGGAGTATCCTGAATTTGAAGCGTATATCACAGAACATATCAACGCAGAATGGACGGGTAAGGTGACTGAACTGAAGACTCGTCTGTTGCGTGGTAAGGAAATTGCCGAACAGATTAACATCTTGGGTGATGACGGTGTACCTGTAGAATATCACGTGATTTTCTGGAAGTCAGAACTGATTGACTTTGTCATTTTGCAGCAGGATGCCTTTGATGAAGTGGATGCAGTGACTCCGATGGAACGTCAGGAAGAAATCGTAAATATGGTGATTGACATTTGCCATACCGATTTCAGCTTTGATAATTTCGTAGAAGTAATGGACTTCTTCAAGAAGATGATCAATATCTGCAAGCAGATGAACTATGCACAGTTCCGTTCTCCGCAATATGTGGAATTCCAGAAACAGTTGCAGGAGCTGGTTGCCGAAAGAAAAGTAAAATAAGTGAAAACAATAAATGGGTAGAAAATGGCGACAAAAGCTTTTCAAAAAATATATACAAAGATTAGCCAGATAACCAAGGCTACCTGTTCGCTGAAAGCAACAGGGGTTGGTTATGACGAACTGGCTATGGTGAACGGCAAGCTGGCGCAGGTGGTGAAGATTGCCGGAGATGAAGTGACCCTGCAGGTGTTTGAAGGTACGGAAGGTATTCCGACCAATGCAGAGGTGGTATTCTTAGGCAAGTCTCCTACGCTGAAAGTGAGCGACCAGCTGGCCGGACGTTTCTTCAATGCTTTCGGTGAACCGATTGACGGGGGACCGGAGGTTGAAGGTACTGAGGTGGAAATTGGTGGTCCGTCAGTGAATCCGGTACGTCGTAAACAGCCGTCTGAGCTGATTGCTACGGGTATTGCTGGTATCGACTTGAACAATACGCTGGTATCCGGACAGAAGATTCCGTTCTTTGCAGATCCTGACCAGCCTTTTAACCAGGTAATGGCGAACGTAGCTCTGCGTGCAGAGACAGACAAGATTATCCTGGGAGGTATGGGTATGACAAACGATGACTACCTTTACTTTAAGAATGTATTCTCGAATGCAGGTGCGCTGGACCGTATCATCAGCTTTGTGAATACGACAGAAAATCCGCCGGTAGAACGTCTGTTGATTCCGGACATGGCATTAACTGCGGCTGAATATTTTGCCGTAGAACATAACCAGAAGGTATTGGTACTGCTGACTGATATGACTTCGTATGCCGATGCGTTGGCTATCGTGTCTAACCGTATGGATCAGATTCCGTCAAAGGATTCTATGCCAGGTTCTTTGTATTCTGATTTGGCTAAGATTTACGAAAAGGCTGTACAGTTCCCGAGCGGTGGTTCTATTACCATCATTGCGGTGACTACTCTTTCCGGTGGTGATATTACTCATGCAGTTCCGGATAATACCGGTTACATCACAGAAGGTCAGCTCTTCCTGCGTCGTGACAGTGATATCGGTAAGGTAATTGTCGACCCGTTCCGTTCATTGTCACGTTTGAAACAGCTGGTAAGTGGTAAGAAGACACGTAAGGATCATCCGCAGGTGATGAATGCGGCCGTACGTCTGTATGCCGATGCAGCGAATGCTAAGACGAAGATGGAAAACGGTTTCGACCTGACCAACTACGACGAACGTGCATTGGCTTTTGCCAAGGATTATGCCAACCAGCTGCTGGCTATTGATGTGAACTTGAATACGACAGAAATGTTGGATGTAACCTGGGGCTTGTTCAGCAAATACTTTAAGCCGGAAGAAGTGAACATCAAGAAAGAGTTCGTAGATCAGTATTGGAAGAAATAAAATTATAAGACTTTAAAATGGCA
>CAMFND010000138.1 GCA_945965395.1 uncultured Bacteroides sp. | reverse complement strand
ATTATCAGAATAATTTCCTAAAGTCTATAAAATGTGTGTGCTCTGCTTTCAGCAGGAGAATAGATTAACAATAAAAAGCCAACTGATTTATTGTCAGTTGGCTTATATTGATGGTATTTAAAGAATATTTCTAAGTGATGTCTTCAATTTCTCACTTATCATACCCTGGTGTTTGTTCCAATTTTGGGTCATTATTTAATGTATTGACGTCTATCGGCCACAACAACTTATGGGCTTCACTTTCTTTAATTAATGGAACTCTTTCATCAGGAGTCTCATTGTTGGGATAATTAGCTGCTACTGAAAAAGCTAATGATTTTCCGTTTGCATCGTGCATACGTACTACATCAAACCAACGTTTACCTTCCCAAACAAATTCTTTATCACGTTCATGTAAAATAGTTAACTCATTGTCAGCATAACTTCCATCAGTGTATGCGAATTGTGGATGCCAGTTCTTACCATAAGCCCGCTTACGTACTTCATTAACGTAATTTGCACATTTTCCTGAAAGGGCATTTTCTATTTCTGCCATCATCAATAGTACATCGGCATAACGATATACAATAATATCTGTATCAAATATACGCTGGTTGTTAGAATTGACAGAACCGATACCCTTTTTCATAGCAATGCCAAATCCTTCCTTTTGGGCACTACCATAATGATCCATGAAAGTAGCGTCGCGTCGCATATCTTCATCATCATATGAATCCCAAAGTGCCTTCTTATATTCATGAAGGAATTGCCCTACTGTCCCTTTCAAATCTAAAGTATCCTGCATTAATTTGCCATCACGGCCATAGCGTTGCCCTTCGAATATATTACCATAATAAATAAAAGGACCGGCCCAATTAGTTGCTTCTCCATCTTTAAAACGAATGGCAAAAATAATTTCATCATTTGCTTTTTTAGAGAAGACCTCTGAAAAATTATCTAATAACGAGAATTGGTTGATTAAAGGCTGGAGAGCTGTCTGAGCAATTGCCAAATCACTATTTCCTGTGGCTTGATGATCGCCTGTAGTCACTTTTGCTGACCACATGTAAACTTCAGCTTTTAACATTAAGGTTGCATATTTTGTCCACATTGCTCTATCTATAGTAACATTATTTCCAAAATTTAATTCAGAAGCCTCAAGATCACTTTTAATAAATTTGAGTATTGTTTCAGGAGTAGAACGTTCCGTATAAAGGGCATCTGCAGATATCTTTCCTCCTTCAAGCACTTTGACATCAGTAATCAAAGGTACGCCACCATAAGTTTTATATAACATAAAATAATACAATGCTCTCAAACCGTATGCCTGTCCCAAGTAAAATCCTTTTTTACTTTCACTTAAAAAGGAACATCCGTTTGACACCTCCGATATAAAATGGTTTACCTGCATAATTCTACCATATAAATCATACCAATTACTAATACCGGTATTGTCTTTAGTCAACATATTGTTTTTAATAGGATCACTATAAGACATAGATGTACCCAACGAAGATGTGCCATAACGAGATGTACCTCCACGAGCTTCCCCAAGTACATAAAACATGGTATAGGAACTTCGTAAATTATTGTGTAAGCCATTCATATATCCTTCTACTTGAGCTTCTTTAGTCCAAAAGTTACCACTGCCGTAATAATCTTCTGGCGAAAGATCTAAAGCGTCACATGAAACATACAGCAACGCTGATAAGAATAATAAAATAGATGTTATCTTTTTCATATTTGTTACAATGTTAATTTTTTAAAAGGAAACATTTACTCCAAAAATAATAGTTCGTGGTAATGGATATCCTCCATTATTACTACTGCTCTCAGGAGAGTGCATATGCTCAGCTTCTGTCAGATAGCCAAGATTTTGTCCAGTAATAGAGAAGGAAACATCGTTCATTCCAGCTTTTTTAATTAATTGTGAGGGTAATCTATATGCTAAGCTAAGTTCACGAAGAGCTAGATAATTACCATTGAAAGTGAACATAGAACTACTACGTGCATAATTACGTTTTCCTAACTGATCAGCCCACGTGTAAGTTGGATATTTGGCGTTTGGATTTTCAGGTGACCATGTATTTTTGGTATCTGAGATTGTATTATAAGTTCCCTGCATATTACCCATGATCCAAGGAGTCTTCCAATCAATTACAGTAAAGCCTAAAGCATAATCAAAACGTGCTGATAATGTCAGATCTTTCCATGATACAGTCGTATTGAAGCCACCAGTCCATTTGGGCGTTGTATTACCGACTTTCACTTGATCATATACGTCAATGACGCCATCATTATTCACATCTTTCCACTTTACATATCCATGTTGTATAGGTAAACCTTTACTTTTTTCCTGATCTGTTAATTTAGCCCATGCTTCCGGACCATACAAAATCTTATTGTTTGAGCTGTTATTTCCTGTAGACTTATCGATCAAATTTCCTGGAATTTCGGATTCGCTTCTGTATAATCCTTCTGCTTTGTATGCATAGATGTCACCTGGGCGCTGTCCTTCCTGATAACCTCCTACCCACATCTTCTCATAGCTGCCATCATCCAATTTGCGACCTGTATACACCTCCATGGCATTCTGACGATTTCTCTCCAGTCCATTGTATGGCAATTCCAGAATTTTGTTTATGTTATAGGCAGCGTTCAGATTGATATTCCACTTCCAATCACGTTTCTCAAGCACTTTAAAACCAAATTCCAGCTCAAGTCCTTGATTCTGTAATTTACCGTTATTTGAGGTTATACCAGAAACCCCTGATGAAGATGGCAAAGGAATAGTGGCATATTTATCTTCCGTTCTACGATTGTAATACGTCATGTTAGTATTGATTCTGTTTTCAAGAAAACTTAAATCCATACCTACTTCAAAAGTTTGTGAACGTTCCCATTGTAAATAAGGAATAGGGAGAGAACCTAATAGATACCCAGTATTGCCGTTATATTTATTACTTCCGTAAGATCCCTGCACTGTGTAATTACCGACCCAATCTTTATTTACATTTCCATTCAATCCATAACTTGCGCGCAATTTGGCAAAGGAAACTACTTGTTGGAGGGATTCCATAAATTTCTCTTTTCCGAAAACCCATCCTGCTGAAATTCCGGGAAATACTCCCCAACGGTTGTCTTTTGCTAATTTAGAGTAGCCATCCTTTCTTAATACGAATGATACCAAATATTTGCTTTGGAAGTCATAATTCACACGCCCAAAGAAAGACATAATGCGTTGGCGACTATGCCATGAATCAATATTACGTTTTCCTTCTTCATTACTTGTAAATTGAAGATCACCAAAATCGTCAGTCGGAGCACCCGATCCAGAAGCGTTAAATCCTTTTTGATAAGCATCGTAGTATTCAAAACCTAACATTGCAGCCAGATAATGATCTTTCGTAATTTGATAATCATAATTTAAAACCGCATTGTAAGTCTGATTGAGCGTTCTATCAAATTCTGCTGATGTAGAACGAGATGTATTCATGTTATTGGGACTTGACAAGTAGTCTTGATTGAATGCTTCATATTTAGCTTCATCAAAGTACCAGTTCGCTGTCAACTTTAAATTCAGTCCTTTCATTAATTTTATATCGAAGGATTGTACCATGGTAAATTTGTCGGTGTTGTTATCACGCTTAAACTTACTTAAATTGAATGACTGGTTCCCATCAGAAGAATTAGGACCTAATAACATTTCACCATCAGCGTTGTAACCACGGAATGTAGGAGGTAATGAAAGCATTCGATTGAAATATTCCACTTCACCTCTGGAACCAGGAGAAAGTCCATACCAAGTAGCATCTGCAAAATTAAACGATGAACTGGATGTAAGCCAAGGTTTGATTTTATAATCAGCATTAAACGTAAATGTTAGACGTTTATACCAATTCCCTGTAGCTGTACCATCTGTATTATTATATCCGATTCCAGCATAATAATTTCCTTTATCGTTACCTCCAGAAATACTGATATTGTAGTCTTGAGAAAGTGATGGAGTATGTAGGTTGAACGAGGCAGGATCTGTATTCTTATAAATTATTTGATCACCATATACAGGATCTGTCATGGTTTGCCAACCTTGCTTCAATAAAAAAGCCAGATCATCCGTATATTTCATTGTACTCCATACGGCACGCACGTCTTTATTTCCATCAAGTACGGCCCCGGTACTAGGATCAAAATAGAGATTACCCGTACCATAGGGAGTTGCATTATTTAGACTATTCATATCTGCTGTACCAACCCAATTACCTTTGGAATCTTTATAGATTTGCCCAGAACGTTGATATGCCGTACGCATCCAATAGATATAATCGCCGGCATTCATAAATTCATAAGGATTATTGTAATAGTTGATACCGACTTTAGCCTTTACACTGATCTCACCTTTACCTTCTTTACCACGTTTAGTAGTAACTAAGATTACACCATTATTAGCGCGAGCACCATAAATAGCAGTGGCACCGGCGTCTTTTAGGACTTCCATTGACTCAATATCCTCAGGATTGATATCACTCAGACTTCC
Source organism: uncultured Bacteroides sp. (assembly GCA_945965395.1). GTDB lineage: Bacteria > Bacteroidota > Bacteroidia > Bacteroidales > Bacteroidaceae > Phocaeicola. The sequence continues at coordinate 472 of CAMFND010000138.1, read as the reverse complement.
ACGGACTTGTCCGTCTACTAACACTAATGGAGATCCCGTTCCGTTATAATCGGTACCACCACGTAGGATTATAGTAGGAGTAGCTCCTGGATCACCTGAGGTCTGAAGAACACGTACACCCGATACCGCCCCAGACAAAGCTTGTGCCGGATTGGAAAAGAGTCCTTTTTGTAGAACATCTTCCTTTACTTTGCCAATTGAATTGGTCACTTTGGTACGCAACTGTTTGCCACCATATCCTGTGACTACTACTTCATCCAACATTTCAGAGTCTTCTTTCAATTTAATATTGAAAGAATTTTTGCCCTTTACATCGAGTACCTGAGGCTGATACCCAACATAAGAAACTTTGATCTTTCCATTAGGATCGACCATTAATGTAAACTTACCGTCAATGTCAGTAATCACACCATTGGTGGTACCGACCTCGACAACACTCGCTCCGATGACTGATTCACCGCTAGCATCCGTA
>CAMFND010000137.1 GCA_945965395.1 uncultured Bacteroides sp. | reverse complement strand
TGCCATATTACTTTGCTTATGCTTAAAGATACAAAATCTTTAGGTAATAACAAAGCCTCGGCTTGGGAAAGTCGGGGCTTTGTCATAAAAAAGAGGGTATGCATTTTGACACACCCTCTCCTCCACAAGTAAATTCTATTTCGAGAAATTTATTTTGCTACACGTTCCAGCCATTTTACCATGAACAGCATGACTCCCATTGAAATGAGACATACGATCATGAAAATAGCCCAGCAATATCCGATAGGAATGGCGTTATACATAAGTGGGCCAATCCACAACAGAAGATTACCTACAGCTGTTGCACCAAGCCACAATCCCTGGCAAAGTCCCAGAAGATGCTTTGGAGCCACCTTCGAAACGAATGACAATCCAAGCGGAGAGATAAACAACTCGGCTACCGTAAGCAGGAAGTAAAGAACAATCAACACCCATGCACCTGCCTTTACCTGCTGGTCAATAGGAAGTTCTCGATATTCTGCAGCAGAAGGATAACCCATAATGAGTGAATATACAGACAAGAAGAGATAAGCCAAACCTGCGATGAACATACCGATGGCAATCTTACGCGGAGTAGAAATTTCCTTGCCTCTTCTTGAAAGAGAACCGAAAATCATCATGATGACCGGAGTCAATGTGATCACAAAGAAAGGATTCACTGCCTGCCATATTTCCGGAGCAATTGTAGATGTATCAACGAAGTCTCTCGCAAAAAGTGAAAGCGAAGTACCGTTCTGATGGAATGAGAACCAGAAGAAAATAACCACGCCAAGCACTGCAAACAAGGCATACAGACGCTGTTTGATTTCCTTAGCCATGGCTGCCTTTTCTTCAGCTGTATAAGTAACAGCAGCTGCCGCTTCCTTTTTCCCAGGATTTGGGAACTGACTCTTGGTCACAAAGAAGATAATCAAAGAAATAAGCATTGCGGCAACAGATGCAACAAATGAATAATGAATACCTTCATTAAATACCTGCAAATACTGTGCGCAAGAAGCAGCCATATCGGAAGTTTCACCCACACACTGTGACATCAGCTGATTCAAGTTACCCATAGCCTCAGCCGACATACCGTCTGCACCTTTTGCTATATATTCATGGCACAGAGCAGGAAGACCAGCATTGTAGACCATATTGTGTGCACTCAGCCACCAGCTTCTCAACAAAGGAGCGATAAACGGAGCGATAAGTCCACCAATATTGATAAATACATAAAATATCTGGAATCCGGAATCTCTCTTGCTCTTAGCTTCAATCAGTTCCTTTTCCCCCTTCTTTGCAGCCTCTGCTTCAAGGTCATCGTACATCTGACCTACAATGGCCTGAAGATTTCCCTTGAACAGACCATTACCAAATGCGATGAAGAACAAGGCAATACAAGTAAGCGTAAGCAACCATGATGTATTACCTGCATTGGCAGTAATAGGAATAGATAATGTAATATATCCAATAGCCATGACCACGAGACCGGCCATGATTGTACCTTTATAATTCTGCTTTCTGTCGGCAATCAGCCCCCCCACAAGACTTAACAGATAAATACCTGCATAAAAGAATGAATAGATAAGTGTACTTTTTTCCTCACTTATACCAAATTTAGAACAAAGAAACAATACCAGTACGGCATTCATGATGTAGTAGCCAAAACGCTCCCCCATGTTAGAAAGTGCAGCTGGTATCAGACCTTTAGGATGCTTGTTAAACATAAATAATGAAGATTTTAATAATTAATAGTGTTAATACTCGTATAAATTCTGTCTCTCGTTCGCAAATATACAATTATTCAGATAAATATGCAAACTTACCTCACTCAGCACCTTGCGGAAGTTTTCCTCTGTACGTACGGCTTATCACGCGTTCAAAGCTATGAATAATCTCCTGCCCCATGTTCACACGCGTACTGTCCACTTTCCGGATCTCCACAGGCGTAACTGCATCTTTATACTTCGCCTTGCCGATACGGATTTTCATCTTGTCCAGGTTTCCGGTAATGTTCACTCCCGCCTTGAACGGCAGCGGCGATTTCAGCACAGAGATGTGATAGTTAAAGTTCATGTCCAAACCCTGGGTTCCTCCCACAGCCGCCTTGTAACGGTCTATCTGAAGTAAGAACGGATATACCGTCACATTGCCGTCCTGCACGGTCAGGTTCACTGAAATACTGTCGAACACATTCCGTTTCTTGTTCTTGAACATCAGTGTCTTGGATATTTCCGCAAAGGTTTCTCCATCCATCAGTACCAGACTGTCGCCTTTGATGTGCATGGCCGCTTTCAGACTTGGTATCTTCACGTTCAGGTTGGAATCAAGCACAGCCTCGGCCGTAGCATCAAAATCGACCATTCCCTTGAAGGAACGGAGCATCGGCACAATCGTATCAAGCGAAGGAATGAAATCGACCAACTTACCGATATTTACCTTGCGCAAACGGAAATCAAAACCGGCATAGCCTCTTGTTTTCCTTCGGGCACGATATACCAACGTGGTTTCCAGGTCTGCTTCCAGTCCACGCATGGTCAGCTTTTTCAGATAAACTGCCTGATTGCGAATGTCTACCGCTCCTTGCACATTTTCAAACACCATATTTCCGTAAGTCACCTTTTTCAGGTTAGTCTTCAACTCGAAATCAATATTCTTCGGAATGACAAACAGCTGCATCGGTTCTGCCGACGATACTGTATCGCTCTCTGCCTGAAGCGTATCCTGCGGGAAGTTCAGTGCATTAATCAACTGATTGCAATCGAGGTTACGGGAAGCGATTTCCAGGTTGGCCTTCAGCATTTTTCCTTTCTTCATTGCCGCATACAGACCGTAAACCGATCCACTTGCCGTCAAGTTGGAACGTCCGATGCGCATGCTGGCATTTTTCAAAGTGATGACTCTATCGCCTACCGTTACGGCTGTTTTGCGCATTCTCACCGGCAAAGCCAGTTCAGGGGTTCTTAAAGTTAGTCGGTTGAATCCGACAATTCCTTTGGGAAGCCATACTGAATCGCGTACCTTTTCAGCCGTCAAGTTAAAGCCTCCCTTGTCCATGCCCATTTTCATATCGCCCATACGGCAGAAGAGTGTATCGGTCTCCAAAGCCACCTTTATATTCGGCATGGCCGGATTCAGTTTGCCAGGCTGCAAGTGCAAGGAAGCCTTTGCCTTTTTACTGAACACCTTCAACGAATCGCCCATCTCTCCTTTCAGACGACTCATCTGCAATTTACATTCCACGTCAATCAGACGGGTCGTATCCTGCGGATTCGTAGACCGGACGGTGGCATTCAATTCATCCAGATTGGCAGAAATAGCCGCAGTACGCAAGGAAGCCTTGCGAATGTTCATTTGTGCGGCAAGATTGTCTTCTCCAATGAAACGGAGAGCGGCCTGACTGGTAAATTCAAAATTCTTCTTGGTATCGCGCAAGAACATGTCCTGCATATCCAGCTTTCCTTTCAAACGAACACGCCCCCAGTCCTGCTTCTGAATAGTAGACAAGCGACAATGCAAGCGGAAGTCGGCTCCCACCCGACCACCTATCGACACTCCTTCCTGCAAGGGGAAAGTCTTGGCCAGTGCCGTAAGATCTATTTCCGAACGGGTATGAAAAGTGATGTCAGGGTCACCCAACAAATCTTCCACTTTTCCGTCAGCTAATATATCGGTGTGAGCTCCCTTGAAACGGAATATCTTCAAATCTGCATACGAGGGCTTTCGGCGCATGAAATCAACATACCCGCTGAATTCCGCCGTCAGGTCGTCAATACCGTAGGGCAAGTCGGCATACTTCGCCGAGGCCTGATTAATGCTCATGTGAAGTGTGGCTTCCGGCATCTGCTTTTTGCCATAAAGTCCCTTCAAGGTTCCCTCTAACGTAACTTCTCCCTTAGCAGTAAGTTTCTGACGCTTCAGCACACTCTCCGGAATCATATTAAACACGGTTTCCAGCGACGGAGCATGCAACTTATAGGTCAAATCTACCGAAGCCGGTCCGCCAATCGTATCCCGTCCGAGAGTTCCCGACAAGTCAAGGGCTATTCCATTTAATGTCAGTCCCGTATCCTTCAGCGTAAGTCGTCGGGAAACACGGTCCAGTTGCATATCCGCATTCAGTCCCACGGCCAAGTGATTCACCAGTAACTGTCCATCCTGCCAGAAGAGCAGACTCTCGTTGTCATACTCCAGTGCCAGCATGGAATAATCTTTCTTCAAGGAAGCTTTCAGATTCATGTTCAGGTTCTGCACGCGGGCGTATACCCTTGTATCCCTGTCGTCGAACGTCACGTTCGTACGCTTCAAGGCCACACGGTTAATGTCTATTTCCTGAATCTGAGGCTTCTGCGATGTGGTATCCTCTTCTACTGTCCCTTCCGTGCTCTTCACGATGTCCCAGTTGCTTTTTCCTTCCTTATTCTTGAAGGCATATACTGACGCATCCTCCAGTCCCAGATAACGCAGGCTGATTTTATCATGCAGCAGATAATCCACCGGATTCACCACTACCACACATTTCTTGAAAGAAACCAGTGAATCGGTCTTCTGCCATAACGTATCATTAATGGCTTTGGACACCAATACTCCATCCGTCACCTTCAGTCCGAATCGAGGAAAGGTGGAAAAGAAGGTCAGTTCCACGCTTTTCATCTGCAAACGGGCATTCAATGACTGATTGGCTACATTCAACACCACCGGCATCAACTTTTCCGGTGTAAAAATAAAATTCACCACGATGGTTACGGCCAACAAGAATACAGTCAGTAACGCTCCTAACGAAATGGCCGTCAGCCGAATTGTTTTACGTAATTTCTTGTTCATCTTTTTTCTTTCATAAACAAACTCATCCATTGTTTGTGCTGCAAGCGGTATTCAGACAATAGGTACAGACAAACTCAGGATGTATCAGATAATGAATCAGAAAACGAGCCTTGTCCGCTTTCCGATATGATTCACCCGTAAACGTTCCGGAAGAAGATAGTTTAAAAGGACACACTTTCAGGTGTTGCAGGAAATCCACTTCTGCCATATCGAGCACTTTGTACATGGTTTCCTTGGCCGACCAGTGCAAAAGCAACTGATACAGTTCTTCGCGCGACTCCATCCGTGCTCTTTCCGACATCTCGTCTTCTCTGATAAAGCGAGATTCTACCTTTCGTACCCGCTCGCCATAAGCCTCAATATCAATGCCGGGCTGGGCGGACTCATGCAAACCGACTGCCACATATCCCTTCGTATGAGAAATGGATACATGATACTCCCCTCCTGTCAGAAACGGCTTTCCGGAAGGTTCATGTCCTATCCGCACTTCTTTCCCCAACATCGTTTTCAGCAGCACACGTACTGCCAGGTATTCCATTTTCCGGGAAGGAGCTTTCAGACGTTCAAGTTCCTGCCACACCACGTCGTCCGACAGACAGGCACAAAGTTCCTCCAACGTTTCCGTCACCTGCCAGATTCCCCATCGGCCATTTTCCTCCGTCCAAGTCTTCAGCAGCGGCATACTTACTTCTCCTTCGACTCGTCTTCTTCCTGAGCCACAGGCAAGATGGTCACTTTCACCTTCTGGATACGACGCGAAGTCATCTCCAGAATTTCAAAACGGTAATTCTGGTAATTGATAATCTCATGCAATGCGGGGAACTCTCCCTTCAGCTCCAGCAAAAGGCCGGCCAGTGAATCCGCATCCCCAGAAACATCCTCAAATACCTCCTCACTATCCTTGATAATCTTATAAAAATCCGACAACAGAGTTTTTCCTTCGAATACATACACGTTTTCCGTCAGTTTCACGTACGTGCGCTCTTCCTCATCGTATTCATCATTGATTTCTCCGACAATTTCCTCGATGATGTCCTCCATCGTCACGATACCCGACGTACCTCCAAATTCATCCACCACTACAGCAATATGAATCTTATTCGCCTGAAAATCACGTAGCAAATCGCCAATCATCTTATTTTCAGGCACAAACAAGGCAGGACGAATCAGGTTCTGCCACTTAAAATCCTCACCTTTGTCCAAATAAGGAAGCAAATCCTTGATATACAATATACCTTTAATCTGGTCACGCGTTTCTTCATACACCGGAATACGCGAATATCCGTTCTCATTGATACACTTCAGAACTTCAGAAAAAGTAGAATGTATTTCCAAATCCACAATATCCAGACGGGAAGTCATTACTTCCTTCGCGGTTTCTTCTCCAAAACGGATGATTCCCTCCAGCATATTGTTTTCTTCCGGTGTTTCCTGAATATCTGTCAATTCCAATGCCTGAGAAAGTTCATTAACCGACAAATTCCGGACTTTCCGCTTCTGTGAAAAACGGTTGATAAAAAAAGAAGACCGGACCAGCAATGAAGAAATAGGCCAGAACACGGTGCGCAAAACCGTCACTACGGGAGCAGCCTTACGGGCAAAAGGTAAAGTGTGCTGTGCCGAATAAATTTTCGGCATAATTTCGCCGAACAGCAACAGCAGGAAGGTCAATACGACCGTTACAATCAAAAACTCCAGAATTTTTGCCTCTCCAAAATCAATCACACTGGCAAACACATAGTTCAACAGCATAATGATGGTCACATTGACAAAGTTATTCGAAATCAGAATAGTGGCCAGCAGGCGCTCTGAATCCTCCAGTAAAGCCTTGATTTTGGAGTCAGAAGGGTGATTCTCCTCCTCTATATCGTTCAAATCAGAAGGAGACAACGAAAAGAAAGCTATTTCAGAAGCAGAAACGAAGCCCGAAGTATATAACAACATAAGGGCCAGCAGCAAAGCAAAAGCAGCCCCTAACGAAAGGGGCATTACGGTAATTCCGTTACAAAGCTCCGTCCAGCGGAGCAAACACGAGTCAGGGTCCATTCTATCTACCTGTAGTTAAACATCAATTTAAGACCGCCTGAGATTAAAACGGCAAATCATCCGAAGGATTGTTCTCAGGCTGAGCAGCAGCGGCAGCCGGTGAAGCGGCCTGTGGTTGTGCAGGAGCAGCAGGCTGGGCAGCGCGCGGAGTCAGCATTTCCATATTGTCACCGAAAATTTCCACCACATAACGTTTCACCCCATTCTGGTCGTCGTATGAGCGTGAGCGGATTTTTCCTTCGATGTACAGCTTATCACCTTTGTGTACATATTTTTCGGCTGTTTCAGCCAATCCGCGCCACAACACGATGTTATGCCATTCCGTACGTTCAGGCACCTGCGTACCATTGGCCAGCGTATAGGCACGGTCTGTGGTAGCCAGCGGGAAAGTAGCCACAGCCACTCCACTGTCCAAATATCTTACTTCAGGGTCTTTCCCTACATTTCCAATCAATTGTACTTTATTCAATGACATAATTTTATTTTTTATAATTTGGATTCAAAAGTAACGAAAAAAAACGAGATATCAAGCGCGACACGGGGAATTTATGCAAATCGTCAATCAGAACACGCTGAAATCCAGAAAGGACAGCATCCTCCTCTGCCAGTTCCATTTCATAGCATCGGGCATGGATTACCCGATGCGACAACACGTGTTTCACCTCAGGCGATACCACGCGGAACATACGTATGGAGCGGTTACCTACCAGTTCCCGGAATGCCGGAAGAGAGAAAATCTCTTCTTCTCCTACTTCCTGTTCCGTTTCAATCAGCGGAAACTCATACAGATTCTGCCAGATGTCTCCGGCTTCACGCCTTTTTATAAATGTATGCACGCCTGCACGCACGTAAATATAAGAAAAATAACGGTCTAACACCTTCGTTTTACGTGCTTTCCAGGGAAGTTTGTCCACTAAATTCTTTTGCAGGGCCACACAACTGTCTGAAAGCAGGCAAAACAGGCAGGAAGGCGATGACGGCACACATTGCAAGGCCCCGAAATCCATAATGGCCTGATTATACAATGCCGGACGCGACTTGTCCATCATTTCATCTGCCAGCGAAGCATACAGCTTTTTTCCGGCTCCTGTATCAATCGGTTCTTCCACGCCAAGCCACCGGGACAATACGCGATACACATTTCCGTCGACCACCGCATACGGCATGTCGTAAGCAAAGGAACAAATGGCTGCGGCCGTATAGTCTCCCACCCCCTTCAATGCCCTTACATCTTCATAACGCACGGGGAAAGCTCCTTTTTCGGCAATCGTACGCGCAGCTTCGTGCAAGTTACGGGCACGCGAATAATAACCCAGCCCTTGCCAGCACTTCATCACTTCGTCTTCCGAAGCCTTTGCCAGTGTTTCCACATCCGGAAAATGCTCCAAAAAACGGCAATAATAGTCATACCCCTGCACCACACGGGTCTGCTGAAGAATGATTTCTGAAATCCATATCTTATAAGGGTCTTTGGTGTCACGCCAAGGCAAGTCACGCTTGTTCTCCTTGTACCAATCAATTATTGTAGTCGCAAACAAATTCATCCAATCTATAATTTGGCTGCAAAAATAATACATTTGCCCGACATATACAGAAAAACCACGTCATACAGCTGTATAAAAGACTCGTAACTCTCAAAAAAGCACGAGTTTTCTAAAAAAATATTCCCGAGAAATTTTCGAAAGATACAGAAAAGCTATATATTTGCAGTCCAAAAATTTAAGATAACGTATAACAATAATTATTAGCGCAATGACTAAAGCAGATATTGTAAACGAAATTGCCAAGAACACAGGTATTGACAAGGCAACAGTATTAGCAACCCTTGAGGCGTTCATGGGATCAGTAAAAGAATCTTTGTCGAAAGATGAGAATGTCTACCTCCGTGGTTTCGGTAGTTTCATTGTAAAGAAAAGAGCGCAGAAAACTGCTCGTAATATTTCTAAGAATACTACCATTATTATTCCGGAACACAATATTCCGGCATTTAAACCAGCAAAAACATTTACTCTATCAGTAAAAAAATAATTAACATTTAGTATTAACCCATAAAATTTTGAAGCTATGCCAAGCGGAAAGAAAAGAAAAAGACATAAAATGTCTACACACAAACGTAAAAAAAGACTAAGAAAGAACAGACATAAAAGCAAAAA
>CAMFND010000136.1 GCA_945965395.1 uncultured Bacteroides sp. | reverse complement strand
TCTCTGTACAGCTATAACGTTTTGCATAAATCATAATACCACGACTCTAAACGGAACAAAACATGTATATAATTTATTATTTAGAATTCCAATAATGATTATTATTCTAAAAAGAATTTCTTACAATAGAAAGCCATCTATTCATAAGTTTATTGTATTTTTGTTCTAAAATACAATAACAATGAAACAAGTCATCATCTTATTTTTCTGTCTCATCCTTGGAGGATACCAATTAATACTCTCTCAACCATTATATACTTTTAAGCGTTTAACAGTAGCTGACGGTTTAATCAGTAACTATATCGTAGATATTATCCAAGATAAACAAGGATATATATGGATGGCATCAGAATCTGGCCTATGCAAATTTGATGGTAAAAATTTCACAACATACAACACAAGCAATTCAAACATCAAAGGTAATGCACACAACGTACTATATTACAATGAAAAAGACAACACAATATGGGTAGGTACCCAACGCGATGGGGTATGTATTTTTGATAATAAAACACAAACCTTTAGTAATCTTACAGGAATGATTACAGAAGATGTAACAGATTTAAGTCCTGCCTCTGACGGAGGAATATGGATTACTCATTATCATCTAGGAATAGACCACTACAATAATCAAACACGAAAAATCACCCATTATAATGCTAAAGACATTAAAGGTTTATCATCAGGACACTTTTGGTGTGCAAAAGAGGATAACAACGGTAACCTTTATGTTGGCCTTCAAAAAGGTGGGTTAGCTGTTATTGATATAAAAACACGGACGGCCAAAGTGTATCATCATGACCCTAATAATCCTCATAGTATCCCCAACAATACGGTACATTGTATCTTTATCAGTAAAACGAATTCTATATGGATAGGAACAGAAAACGGGTTAGCTTTATTCAATCCCCAAAAAGAAAGATTTATATCTTTCAGAAATCAGCCGGATAACCCAACATCTATTTTATCAAATCAAATAAATGATATTGGAGAAAGTAAAGACGGGAAGCTTTGGATTTGTACACAAATGGGGGGTATTAGCATACTAGATTTAAATGAGAATGTATTTACAACGCCACAAAACACGCATTTTCAGAATATCAAAGCGACCAATGATCTCCATGGAATCTCCTCTCCAAATGCGAAAAGTTTTATGCAGGATTCATTTGGTAATATTTGGATTGGAAACTATCGAGGCGGTGTGGACTTTTTAAGCTATGAATATCCCACATTTCAAACACTAGACTATAATATATTAAAAGATGGTGCTTTAACAGATAAACAAGTTTGGGGACTAACTATAGACAATAATTCACAAGTTTGGTTAGGAGGCGAAAATGAACTTGCCATATTTAATGAAAAAATGAAATTCCAAGAAATTATACCATTAACAGGCATAGCAAATCCACATACCCATATATCTGTAATATTTAAGGACAAAAAGGGAATGCTTTGGCTTGGACTCTATAAAGACGGAATTTTAACATGTGATCCCAAGAGCAAAAAAATTACTAGAATCCCTATAAATGATAAAGATGCCGAGATTTGCTGCATCTATGAAGATCATAATAAGATTTGGATTGGCACCCAAGAAGGGCTGTTTTCTTGGGAGAACGGTAGCATCAATGAAGAAAAAGCCATCAATGAACAACTCCCAGATTTAATGATACATGGTATCCTAAAAGATTCACAGGGAAAACTATGGCTGGGTACATTCGGGAAAGGATTAGTTGTCTTTTCACCAAATAAACAACGAATAATGCAATTCGATACAACTAATGGAATGCTCACAAATGCCGTAAACAGCCTTTATTTAGACAAGAACGGAGGAGTATGGGCTGCCACACGAGCAGGAATTACTTATATTAAAGATACAGCAAAACCTAAAATCGAAATATTAAATTACAAACAAGGGCTTATTAACGAGAATGTCAGAGCTATTATAGAAGATAAGCAAGGAAAAATCTGGCTCAGTACCAATGGAGGCATTGCCCAATGGAAAGAAAAAGAGAAAAGATTCTTAAACTATAACTGGCAACAAGGAGTACCGAGAGGAGACTTTATGGATGGAGCAGTTTGTAAAAATGTAGATGGAGTACTCTTTTTTGGGTCACAAAATGGAGCATGTTATTTCAATCCTAAAAATATAGTAGAAAATGTACCTATTGCCCCTGTACAAATTACAGCTCTCCGCAGTTATGAATATTCAAATTCAGACAGTGAAGGAACAATTACTTCCATCACAAATAATAAAGTAAATTTATCTCATCAGAATAGCACTTTTACTATTACATTTAGTGTAATGGATTATACACAAAGTCCACAAGTAGAATATGCTTATACCATGGAGGGACTGGGCAAAACATGGTTTGAAATAGGTAATGAAAATAAAATTACATTCCGCAATTTGCAACCTGGAGAGTACATTTTTAAGGTAAAAGCCAAAATGAGGAATCAGTCATGGAGTGATAATTATACATCTATCACTATTATTATCTCTCCTCCTATATGGCTTACCTGGTATGCTAAACTTATTTATTTTCTTATAGTATGTTTTATCATATACATCATTTTACGCTCATATAAACGTAAATTAGCACTAGAAAGCCGGCTAAACATAGAACACCATCAACATGAAAATGATCGAAAATTAAATAATGAAAGACTACGCTTCTATACCAACATTACTCATGAGTTACGCACACCTTTAACCTTAATTTTAGGTCCCTTAGAGGATTTGCAGGCAGATAAGACCTTATCTCCCAAACAAGCTCAGAAAATTAGTATTATTAGAAAGAGTGCCAATAGATTATTAAACTTGATCAACCAAATTCTTGAATTCAGAAAAACAGAAACTGAAAATAGAAAACTTAAAGTCTGTTTTGACAACTTATCTCTACTAATACAAGAAATAGGTATAAAATATAAAGAATTAAATCAAAATCCGAACGTAAAAATACGCATTAAGACCGATGCACAAGAATCACAGATTTATTATGATCAAGAAATCATTACTATTATCATAGATAATCTAATGTCAAATGCTCTAAAATATACTTCTGAAGGAGAAATTACGTTATCCATAAACTCCTATGAAGATAATAATATTAAATATACAACTATTAGCGTAGAAGATACGGGCCATGGAATATCAAAAGAATCACTTAATCATATCTTCGAAAGATACTATCAAGGTCAAGGAAAATATCAAGCTTCGGGATCCGGTATTGGCCTGGCATTAGTCAAATCATTAGCCGATTTACATCAGGCGACTATTGAAGTAGAAAGTGAATTAGAAAGAGGTAGCAAATTTACTTTAAAACTTCTAAGTGAAAATAGTTATCCTAATGCAGAACATCTATCTCCCCCAAAAGAAGACTTCTCATTACAAAATGATATATCCAATGCGACAAAAGAATCTGAAGATGGGAAGCCAATCATTCTTATTGTAGAGGATAATCAAGACATTAGAGAATATATTAAGAATTCTTTTGAGGAGAAGTATGAAGTTGTAACAGCAGCTGACGGAAAAGAAGGTTGGGAAATAGCAAAAAATCAAATTCCTAATATCATCATTAGTGATATTATGATGCCAATCATGGGTGGAATTGAATTATGCAAAAAAATAAAAGAAGATATGCGTACCAGCCACATTCCTATGATTTTACTTACAGCCAAAGACACACTCCAAGACAAAGAAGAAGGTTATGCGGCCGGTGCAGATTCTTTTATAACAAAACCCTTCAGTGCCAGACTTCTAAATAGCAGAATAAACAATATACTAGAAAACAGACGAAAAATAGCAGGAGTTATCACATCGATACCTGAAACAGAAAACGAACAAAGAAATATTGAGAATGAAAGAAAAAACTTAAATAAACTTGATCAAGAATTTTTAAACAAAGTAACTAATATAATAGAAGAGAACTTAAGTATAGAAAGGATGGATGTTGCTTTTATTGCCGACAAAATGTGTATGAGTCATTCTACTCTATATAGAAAAATTAAAGGATTAACAGAAATGTCTGTCAATGAATTTGTAAAGAAAATAAAAATGAAAAAAAGTATAGAACTAATCAACAGTGGAGAATATTCTTTGACAGAAATATCTGATCTCACAGGTTTCAGCAGCATTGCCTATTTCAGACAATGTTTTAAAGATGAATACGGGATGGCTCCTACAGAATATCTAAAAAAGAAGCAGAATAACTCCTAACCTACGTAATCAATGTCTGGGAAAACCCAGACATTGATTAATAAATCTCACTTCTTTTTATCAAAAAAATCAAGTGACCAGCTATCCAGCCATTCTATATATGGTATTCCATCCTCAAACTGAATAGGTAACCATATATAACGCGCATTGCTAGGATATTTTGGGCACCATATGTCTGCCATAAAAATGAAAGCATCTTTTTTCCCAACTACAGGAAGTACATACGTACTTTGTCCCCCAAAAGTTATCTCAGACTTAGGGCCACGACAAGGATTGGGATGTTTCTTCCATGGCCCCCAAATACTAGGTGCAGAGAACATACGAGCTTCATTAGGTTCCCATCCAGTACAACCAGAGGTTATCATCCAATACTCGCCATTTCGCTTAAAAATAGCAGGAGCTTCATTATGTCCTGCTGGAGCAATACGAATATACTTACCAGTATGACTCAAATAATCCTCGCTCAACTCAGCTATCTGCAGTGTCAAATTATCTTCTGAGGAATAAATATGATATGCTTTTCCATCATCATCTACAAAAAGTTGCATATCACGTGCCATCTGACCACCTTGCAAGTCACGCTTTACGAACAGGCCTTTACTTATTGCTTCATACCACATCGGTGTCCACCATTGTTTATATTTATTAGCATCCAATGTATCCAAAATAGCACGTTGCTCGTCTGTCATATCAAAAGGAAGTTTTCTTGGATTAATACGTTCTGAACGGATATATTTAAAAGGGCCTTCTGGAGTATCTGACACAGCCACTGCAGAACGAGCTGCCGCATATCCCTTCCCTTTCAATTCCAAATGAAACCACATCACAAACCTTTTAGTTTTCTTATTGTAAATCACTTTAGGTCGTTCCATAATACAGCCCTTCACAATATCACTAGAAGCATCATCTGTAATAACAGGAAGTGCCACACTTTCCTTCTTCCAATCTGACAAATTTGAAGAAGAATAACACATTATCCCAACCATTGCACTACTGGTCGTATCAGATTTATTCTCACCATACCAATAATACCTTCCATTATAATACAAGACTCCACCCCCATGAGCATTAATATGTACTCCATGATTATCAGGCCAAATTTCTCCACTACGAATTTCATTCGTTTTTTTTCCTTGAACCAAACTTGGAAAAATGAATGTGCATAAGCAGCACATAATATACAATCCTAAAAATCTCATATTTACATTACTTTTGATAAACTCTTACATAATCAATTTCATAACGCATCGGAAATGCTTCAGAAGAAACATCTCCTCCATTTACTCCTCCTATAGCCAAATTTAGTAATAAATAGTGAGGTTGCATAAATGGATTACGCCTCTCTCCTATTATACCATTATAAGTATCCTTCAATAAGATTTTATTCAACAGTTCATCATCCAGATACAAACAAATCGCCTCTTCATCCCAATCCATACGCCAAACATGAAATTCTGAAGCCCAATCCGAATTTTTCGACAGAAAATAATCAAACGGTATTGCCTTACTATTCCATTTTGCAGTCCATCTTTGATCTGTCCCCCATGCAGCATTTGCTAATATATGAGGTACACCTTGTTTACGATAAAATTCCATAATATCAATTTCCCCACAAGATGGCCATTCCATGGAACGACCTAAAAGCCAGATTGCAGGCCAAGCTCCTTTCCCGACCGGAATACGGGCTCTTATTTCAATACGTCCATAAAGAAATTCTTTCTTTCCAGCAGTTGTTACTGAAGAAGATGTACACTCTATAAATTCACGTGAAGTTCGCCAAACCTTACTACCCTCCAGATAATTAGGATTCAATCGTTTCTCTTGTAGAGCTTCAATAATTAAGTAACCTCCTTTACAGTAAGCATTATCCGGCTGATACCATTGTAATTCTTCATTACGAGCAAATCCTCCTTCATAATTCCAGACTGCTGTATCTAATAACCCATCCTGATTAAACTCATCACTCCAAACCAATTTATAACTACTCTGAGCAAACAAAACAGCGATACATGCTATCCATAAATAAATACTTATAAAGATTCTCTTCATCTTGTTAATTCTATTAATAAAAAAGAGCCGCCATTCCATATGCTTACTATATGAAATGGCAGCTAAAACAATTATTATTTATCTAATTGATAAACACGTACATAATCTACATAATACTTCATGGGGAATTCTGTTTCACTTGGATCGCCTCCATTAGCCCCTACTGCCAAATTCAGCCATATATAAGCCCCAAAATCTTCATAATCATTAGAGAACGGATTCTGATATCCTCCTTCTGGAGCTCCTCCACCACTTCCATTTACAGTAGTACGCAAATCAATCTCATTCAACAATTCATCATCCAAATACAAACGAAGATAGTTTTCATCCCAATCCATTCGCCAAATGTGATATTTATTTGCCCAATCAGCATCCTTAGCTACAAACTCTTCCAAAGGTCTATTATAAGATTGCCAGGTTCCAACCCAACGAGTATCTGAGCCCCAACAGAAATTTGCATGTATACTTGGTTTACCATTTACCAAATAATATTCCAAGATATCTATTTCTCCATTTAAAGGCCATTCCCACCAAGTTCCGCAAGTCCAAATAGCTGGCCATGCTCCCAGCTCTGTAGGTATTTTTGCACGACATAATAAACGTCCATATTTAAAATCAAATTTTCCATTTGTGTTCATGCTTGCAGAAGTATATTCCGCATACTCCCTATTTTTCTTCCAATCTCCACTGCCTTTTTCATAATTAGGATTCTGTACTCGCTCTTTCTTGGCAATAAATACCATATTACCCTTTCCATCCATTTCAGCATTACCTTCTTTTCGGTACCATTGTAGCTCTTGATTTCTTTGGAAACCTTCCTCCAACACCCACTTATCCGGATCTGGAGCACCACTTCCATTAAATTCATCATGCCAAACCAGCTTCATTCCATTAATTTCCTGCTTTGGGTCTGTTACATCAGGCTGAGTTGGATCAATTTGAGGTAATTGAAACATTAACATAAGAGTATTCACAACCTCATTCACCTTATAAGATGAAGAGTTCACTATTTGTATAGGAAGAACAAATATTGCATTTTCATTTTCTGTTCTTACAGGATCTTTTAATAGTTTCTCGCGATGAATTGTTACTTCAAAAGGAGCAGACTGCGTTTCACCAGCTTTTAATGTGACTTTTGTAGATGAAATTTCAAAATATTCATCACTCATTAACAACGCATTTCTATACACATCATAAATTCCTCCTTTTTCAGACAAAGCAATTGCTTTAGACAATGAATCTTTCGCAACAACAACATCAGCAGTACAATCCTGTGAAGCAGTTTGATTTTGATACAATGAAACAGTCAACTTAATAATTGTATCTGTAACCTGATTTTCTTGAAGTGTGATTAACTTATTACATGCACTTCCATTCCATTGCTTAGTCGCTTGAGACAAAGCTAACCACTGATAATCCGTATTATACTTTTCTTCTTCACTACAACCTATGGTTGACAAAGCAAATACGGTCAATACTACCATCGAGATTATTTTAAAGTATTTCATAATCATATTCAATCTAATTCAACAGTTTCAGGATCATAAATCTCAAGATCTGAGAATGAAAATTCTCCTAAGTTAAAATAACTAGTATTTCCAGACGCTTCAATTACATTAAATCTAAAACTAGTAAAAGTCCTACCTGGTAATACATAATCCGAAGTATATTCACTACCTGCACCAATCGGAAGATCAGACAAAGTCACCACTGTTTCCCAAACCTGTCCATCATCACTAACCTGCAATTCCACTTTACTAGGACGTCCATCTGTTGTCCAAGTATTGTCTGTTCTATTCACATAATTGATGACAAAGTCTTGATGAGGCTCTGTAAAATCAATCTGAATATAATGTGGAAGAGCAATCAAAGGACTACTCCAACGGGTATGAAAAAAACTTCCTGAATTTCCATCCACTAGATTGGCGATTGGCCCCTCTGTTGGCTCTTGTGCATTGGTACTAAGCATATCTGCGATAAGATTATATTTTTTCAAAGAATATGTAGCAGGAGCAATACCCGAAACTGCTCTTACTGATCTAACCTCACCTCCTTCATTATTTGAATTAAATGTCTGAAAGAAAAACTCATATTCACCAAAACGTGCACGTGTTCCATCTATCAACATCTCAGTTGTTCCTTTTGAAACTATTTTATACACAGTTTTTTTCAAAAGAGGATCTTCATACCAAATCTTCATATAAGTAAAATCAGCATCTTCTGGTATATTCCAGACCAAACGAATTTGCCCAGGCAATGCTTCAGAAGTGATTTCTCCAACCGAGTCTGGAGTTCCAATATATGCATCATCAGGCATTTCAAATGTTTCTAACTGACTATCACAACTTACCCCTGTGCAAGCGAGAATAAACGCTGCTATTATATACTTTAATTTCATAAACAATCTGTTTCTAAGATTAAAACCTCTTGATTACCAACCCTTATTTTGAGTTAAATTAGGATTCTTACGGATTTCACTATCTGGTATTGGGAATAAATACATTTTATCATCCCAATAGCGAGATTTGACGACACGTTTATAAGCATAAGTATCCCCATTCTTTGTGATTTGCATTTCTATCAGATTTTTCTGAGAATCACCATCTTTCCAACGACGAATATCCCAAAAACGATGTCCTTCAAATGCTAATTCTACCATACGTTCACGACGATACTTCTTTATAAACTCATCTGAAGACAGATTATCCGGAAAATCAGGCATTTGTACATCCGCACGATTACGGATTTTATTGATAGCCTCACATGCAGACATAGTAAATTCACTATTCACAGCATCAGAAGAGCCTAAATAATTAAAGACGGCTTCTGCATAATTCAAATAAAACTCGCCTAATCGATAAGTTACCCAACTATGCTTTTTACCACCACTACTGGTAGAAGCACTAATATCGATAGTTGAATCCAAATATTTCTTCAGATAATATCCAGTAGGTGTAGCTCCCGCAATTGGCAATGCATTACGCCCTCCTACATAATTTTCCAATGGTATGGGATTTGTGTCTGGCCATTTATCTCCATTGACTGCAATTGTCATAGCCAAACGAGGGTCACGTCCCTGATACGGATTAGAAGCATCATATCCGCTTCCCTCTTCATCCCAAGCTTTACCTGTAGTTTTCATCTCATAAGCATCTACCAAATTTTGAGATGGACAATTTCCTGAATTACCATTTTCCATACCCATGGGGAAGTTTGTACGCTCAGGAGAATCTGTATCTCCTACACGACGAACATAAATCATTTCTTTTACATGATAATTTTCAGTTCCCCAAATTTCAGAATATTTTCCTAATTCTATTCCATTTTCGCCACAAAAATCAATGACCTCCTTATTAGCCTCTGCAGCCCGTTTCCATAACTCTTTATCATTGTTCGTATTAAATAATGGACTTGCCCAATACAACAAGGTACGTGCCTTCAAAGCCAAAACAGCTTGTTTAGTAATACGACCCGTTTCAGGATTTGTTCCATTTGCTGCATCATTTTCTAATTTTGTATAATCTACCGGAAGCTCATCTTTAATTTCATCACACTCTTTAACAATAAAATTAAAAACTTCAGCAACAGGAGTACGTGTCACTTGATTTGCTTCTTCTTCTGTTAGAACTTTTGTAATTAAAGGCACATCCCCATAAGCACGAGCTAGATTAAAATAAAAATATGCACGTAAAAAACGAACCTCGTATTGATAACGATTAAAACGTTTCATTTCAGCCTCATAGTTTTTATCAAATCTTAATTCTGAGAAATCTGCGTTTTTAGACTCCTCTAGATAAAAATTAGCTTTACGAATCCCCTCAAAACTCCATCTACTGTAAGGATTCGTCGAGCTCCAGCGCCCATCTGTATAACCAAGAACTGAAGACCAACTCCATGCATATTCAGCCTCATCACATGCTGAACAGAGTGATCCATCTGCAGGAAGATCAGAGTCCAAATAGCTATAAATATTAGTTACAACAGCCCCTGTACGGCTAAAATCTGTAAAAACATAGCTTTTATCATAAGTCGTATATTCATGATAATCCAGATCTGCACACGAAGCCATCAAAGACATGCAAGCTAATCCAAATAATATCTTTTTAAGTTTCATAGTTTTTTACTTTTCAATTAATATTAAAGATTTAAAAACCAACTGAAAGACCCACGTTAATAGAACGGGTTGTCGGGATACCATTCCCTAATGATTCTGGGTCAATCTGATTAATGTGATCCCAACAGAACAAATCAACACCTCTTACATATATCTTAGCAGTATTCAAGTGCCACTTACTAATTAGTTCATGAGGGAATTTATAATACACCTCACAATTACGCAATTTAAGGAAAGAACCGTTTTCCAACCAAACAGTGCTATTCTGCTGGTTATTTTGAATTGTTTCTGTAGACAAACGTGGATAACGAGCATTAGGAGTTTCTGGAGTCCAACGATTCTCATAATAATATTGAGATATTGTGTTACCATTAGTCAAAGGACGGTAAAGTCCTGTCAAAGTTGTCCATGAAGTATAATGCCCTATCCCTTGAAAATCCAAACTAAATCCAATGCCTTTCCATTCAGCACCAACATTAAAGCCATAATATATTTCAGGAACACTTGAATTATAACCCAATGCAACCTGGTCAAATTCATTGATTACTCCATCACCATTCTGATCTTTATATTTGATGTCGCCAGGACTTACTTCACCAAATTGCTGAGATGGACTATTATCAATATCAGCCTGATCAATAAAATATCCGATAGCCTGATATCCGAATATTTGACCTACAGGTTTTCCTGTGCTATACAAATAATCATAAGCACGTGGCTCTTCCATCTGCTCCTTTATAATATTCTTTGTGAAACTAAAGGTTCCACCGACATTTAAACGGAAATCGCCCCATTTCTTTGTATAATCAGCACCAACTTCTACACCTTTACTGTCTACAATTCCAGCATTAGCATAAGAGCTAGAAGTACCTAACACAGATGAATTATTACCTGCTGTAGAAACCCAAATATCCTGACGTCTTTCATAAAATCCATCAACCATCAATGTTAAACCACCAAACAAAGTAGCATCCACACCAACATTATACTTATAAGCTTTTTCTGTTGTTCCATTCAATGAAGGCAATGTTCCTTCTTGCCAAGCACCGCCATTGCCAAAGTTATCCTGAATAGGATATCCTCCACCACTACCATTCATTGTTGTATTCCAATATCCATTATAAGGAATATTATCAGTATTAATAATACCAAAAGATGCACGTAATTTCAGAAAATTCAACCATGATGAATCTTTCAAGAAATCCTCATTTGTGATATTCCAAGCCAGACCGACAGTAGGTGACAAATGCCACTGATGTCCTGTTTCTAATAGATTGGAAGCAGAAGCAACCAACGAAAAATCCAAGAAATAACGATTCTTCAATCCATAATGTGTATACCATGACCAATTACAATGATACAAGGTAGAATTTATATTCACATTATTATCATACTTATAAGTATACATTAATGTTGTATAAATCTTATGATCACCAAACTGACGATTCCAATCTACATTCGCCATAAAGTTAAATGAACGATATTGCCAGTCCAATTTACTACCTCCGGCCATTTCAGTATCCTTACCTGCTTCATAGTCACTAAAGCTACTAGGTTCTCCATTTTCCCATCCAGTAACAGAAGTACTACCATATTTGTATTCCATTGTATGATCTTCCCAATATGAAGCAACTTTATCATACCCCATTCGGAAAGAGGCACCTAGACCTTTTGTTATAGAAGACAAATCCTGTCTTAATGTCATATCGGCCCACAAACCTAAGGTATGTCCCTTTGAGTATCCTCTAGCCTGAGTTAAAGCAACTGGATTAGCCCAACCAGTCCACGTTGCATTACCTCCCCATAAACCACTTTCTGTTCGAATGGGGAAAGCAGCTGCAGGAGTAGTATAAAGTTTTCCTATTAAATCATCAGACCCCAATCCTGGACGACTAAATTCATTTAAAGTTCCCATAATATTCACCTGCAACTTCGTAGTAGAAGTTAAATCAATATCCAAATTACTACGCAAATTCGCTTTTGAATATTTCTCCTGAGTAGAAAATCCATCATTCTGGTTTGCATTATTTATAAAACCACGTCCATTCTGTAAATTCAACATAGTAAAATAACGCATCTTTGAAGAACCGCCTCGGAAAGTTAATGTTGCAATATCCGACTTTCCTCTTTCACGGTACACTTCATCCCACCAGTCAATATTGGGATAATAATAAGGATATTTACCAGTTTTAAAAGCATTCAATTCATTTTGAGTATATCGTGCAGACTTACCATCATTAGCTAATGCTTCATTCATTGCATTTGCATAAGTATATGCATCTGCCATTTGAGGCAAACGATTCTGATAAGTAAATCCATGGTCGTAAGAAAAATTAATCTCACGAGATTTATATTTTCCTCTTTTAGTCACAATATTTAAAACACCATTAATGCCTTTATATCCATATAAAGCTACTGCCGCTGCATCCTTCAACACAGTTACAGACTCTACTTCTTCTGGAGTCAGATAGCGCAATACATTGTATGCATTATCACGCTCCAATCCATCGACAACAATCAAAATCCCATTATTACCATTTAAGGTTTTTTGACCACGAATAAACATAGAAGGAATCTGTTCCCACATTACCCCAGTAGACTGCATCGTCGTCAGACCAGCTACATTACCATACATAGAATTACCTAAGGTATATGAAGAACGATTATCAATCTTATTACTATATACTGTAGCAGCAGATCCAGTTGACTCAGCAAATGTTTGATTCAGATTAAAGCCATAATTTACTTTTTCTGTAGACAAATCCATTACAATTGTCATTTTCTTGCCCAACTCTACATTCACCGTTTTTACTGCATCCGTCGGAGTCAAAATTTGTAGTTTATCATCTTTTAAAACTGAAATTGTAAATTTTCCAGTAGCATCAGTAGCAACCATAGATTCAGGCATACCTACCACTGAAACAGCAGCTCCTGATACAGGATTACCAGCTTTATCCAACACAAAACCAGTAACATCAACTGCTTCTTGAGCCATAGCATGAACACTCATGCAAGCAAGCGTAGTCAAAGCTAATATTTGTTTTTTCATTGTTTTCTGTCTTTGTTAATTAAAAATCCGCATTACCAACCTGGATTTTGTACCAATCCATATCCTTTATTAACCTCATTTACGGAGAAAGCTGCTAAATACCATTTGCTATTAAAATTGCTCCACCATGAACGAGCAGAATTAGAGATTTGGAATTGAGTATATTTAAATTTTGTAGGGAAAGGACCTCTATCAGCAGCCGGTTTATCCGACCAAGAACCTGTTCCACCATCAGCACGTTCAATCAATAGGCCATGCAATGGACGTGTAAATAAATCGGCTCTTTTATTTCGAATCATATCAAAGAAACGTACGTCTTCCAATCCCAGTTCACAAGCACGTTCATTTAAAATAGCCTCCATTAATACGTTAGGATCCTCCATATTCTTTCCTGGATTAGATTCTATCAATCCCTTCAAGCCTACACGAGCACGTACTTTATCAACTTGTTTGATAGCCTCACTTGGATTATTATTTTTCAATAAAGCTTCTGCATAAATTAAATACATTTCAGCCAAACGCAAATAAGGCCATTCCAAATAATTACCAGCCAAACTATTTTTACCTTCCTTATAAAACTTATAAAGACCAAAGCCAGTTGCATATACACCTGTTTCCGTTGCTGTACTATTTGCATTTTCACGACCTCCAGTCCATAATTCCACAGCTCTACCTTGCCATTTTGCTCCATTTACAAGAATAGTTTCATACAAACGAGGATCACGAGTTGGCTTATTATAATCATTTTCTTCAAAGAACATTTTATTTTCAGCAACAGCTTTATCAAAATTAAAAGGTGTTCCATCTGACATTGGGAACATTTCCATATATTCTAACGTCGGAGTATATCCACCATAAGGAACCCAATCTCCCCAATAATACCACCAATCCCAATTATATTTACCAATAATACGAGTTGAAATTAACAATTCTGTATTATCTCTGGTAAAATATGCTTTATTAAATGCATTACGATAATCATCACAAGTTGTACCTGAAGCTTGCGCTAACTCATAATGCCCTTTTTGAGCTAAAGTCGTAAAAAATTCTTCACAAGCATCCAGACATTGAGTCCACAATTCAGGTTTATACCCCCCATACCATACTAAATGCTGCGTCACTGCATCCTGAGGCGCTTCCGTACAATAAGGTTCATTATCATTAAATAGCGGACTTGCAGCAAACAATAATATTTTACACTTTAAAGCCATCGCTGCAGCTTGTGTCATACGTCCTTGCCAGTTTGACTCGCCATCAGCAGTCAAATCCCATGGCAATTCACCTTTGGCTTCGTCTAACAGACGAACCATAAAATTGACAGTCTCTTCTACTGTAGCACGAGGAACTTCATATTCATTTTCAGCCTCAAAACTTTGTTCAACAAGTGGCAATCCTCCAAAATGACGAAACATATCGAAATAGCGAGAGGCGATAATCACCTTTGCCTCAGCCATTAAGCGTTTCTTTTCCGCATCATCCATATCAGGAACGCGATTTACATTTTCAATAAAAATCCAAGCCTGTCGTATAGCTGACCAAGTTTCCTCTTTTGTAAACCCAAAACGGGTCTCAGAAGTATTATCTTCAGTCACTGCAGTATAAGTTCCTGAATAATAATGACGATTCAGTCCATCCCAAGAATTATGACTATGAAAACAATCAGACAGGCACTCAAACATTCCTGTATTCATCTTTCCATCAACATCATTCCAATTTGTAGCTAGACCATAATACAACTTACTATAAGTATTCCATAAAAAGCGACGGGCATATTCTGCTTTTCCAAAAATAGAATCTTGTGTAACAGCTACACTCGGAGCCTTTTCCAAGAAACTATCTCCAAATTTTATTTCATCAACACATGACGTGGCTGTTGTAACCCCGACAAATGCCATTATAAACCATTTTTCTAAATGTTTCATAGATTATAAGTTTTTTAGAATCCAACCTTCAAACCAAGATTAACAACACGTGTAAGCGGGTAATTTGGACGATCACTCTG
Source organism: uncultured Bacteroides sp. (assembly GCA_945965395.1). Lineage (GTDB taxonomy): Bacteria > Bacteroidota > Bacteroidia > Bacteroidales > Bacteroidaceae > Phocaeicola. The sequence goes on along the minus strand of CAMFND010000136.1, from coordinate 3,450 downwards.
ACGAGATTCCGGATCTCCCCACATAAAACTAGTTATAGTAAATAAATTGTATGCACTAACATAAAGTCTGCACTGATTCATCTTTATTTTTTTCATAAACGGTAAATTGAAATTATATCCAACTTCCAAACTTTTTAAACGTAAATAACTAGCATCACACAAATACAAGTCAGCTCCACGATAATTATTTGCTGCGGCCAATTTGGAAATACGAGGGAACTTCGCCGTATAAGTATCCTCTGATGAACGCCAAGTATTCTCATATTGGTAAAGTAGTAAACCCTTATTTTGTGTATCTCCTAAAGGTTGTCTAAATTCCGACAACAAACGGTCAACATTCCATGCACCCGTAAATTGTGCAGAAAAGTCCCATCCTTTCCAGCTAAATCCAATATTTAAACCAGCTGTATACTCTGGTGTATCCGTATAACTTAAATCACGACTTGAGTCATCTCCATCAATTATACCATCTTTATTCAAGTCGACAAAAACTGCATCACCAGGCTGTAGAGTCAATCCATGATCTGCAATAGGTATTCCAAACTCTGCTTGGTATCTAGCCTCTGCCGTTTCATCATAAAATCCCCAGAATTTATAGATTGAACGAGAGCCAATAGTACGGCCTGTTTCATACATCCATTCTTCATTCTGTGCGACCTCATTCTTATAAACAATCTTATTGCGTGCAAATGAGATGTTAAAATTAGCCCAATAACGGAATTCATCACCAATCTTATCATTCCATTTCAATTGTACTTCATAACCTTTATTTTCTGTTTTACCAACATTCATAATAGGTAATGTCATCCCCAAAATACCTGGCATATAATCAGGTGTGGTAAGAATATCTCTACGATTCTCTTTAAACCAATCAACAGATACTCCTAAACGCTCATTGAAGATAGTAAAGTCAATACCATAATTCTGTTTTACAGCCTTTTCCCATGTCACATCTGCATTTGACTTTGTAGCCTCGTATGCTCCAGGCTGAGCACTTCCTGCATTTGTTCCAAAATAATATCCATCACCACCTAATACATAAGCATCCGGCAGATACAAGAATCGGTTGTTTCCGTTGTTATCATTACCTACCATACCGACAGAAGCACGAAGTTTCAAATAACTAACGACTTTCTTCAACGGCTTAAAGAAAGATTCTTCACTGACAATCCATCCGACAGAACCAGCTGGGAAGAAACCATAACGCTTACCTGGAGCAAAATTTTCAGAACCGTTATAACCAGCATTAAATTCAGCCATATATCGTGTTTTCCAATCATAAGTCACACGACCTACAAATCCTACGTATGCAGAAGGGATATCATCATAAGTACCACCCGGATAATAACGTTTAGATTGGTTATACAATAACAAACCAGTTACGTTATGATCACCAAACTTACGATTATAGTTCAAAGCGACTTCCATGTACCAGTCACGTGATTTACCTTCTCCATCAGTATTTCTACTATAAGAAAGCTGAGAATCAGATCCATTCTTACGATAAGCGATTGATCCATCTTCTTGTATTACCGGTGTATAAGTAGCTACAGAAGAACTGGCCACTTTCTGTGTCCAATAGCTTGTATTATATGAACCTTTTATTTTAAAAGACAATCCTTTAGTAATAAAGTCCAGTTTCTGATCCAAGGCCAAGTCGACATTCAAAACGTTAGTTGTATTTGTACGGAAGCCTTTGCCATAATAAGAATCCAATCCATCCACACCCGTAAAAGGCAAATAATCTGCATTAGAAACAATGCGCTTTCCGTCTATAATACCTGCTCCAGCAAATGGAACCGCCCAATATAATTTACGGAACAACTGGTTCTGATCTTCACCAGATTCCGGGGTACGCTTGGTCTCAATACGTCCACCAATGTTTACAGAAATCAAAGTCGTTTTTGTTGCATCAAAGTCCAAATTTGCACGATAATTATAACGTTTATAATTAAAGTTAAAATCATCAGATGCAGCGAGTTGTTTAAACATACCATCTTGTGTAAACATACCAGCAGAAACGAAATAACGCATTCTATCCGTACCTCCTGAGATGTTCACATTATGCTGTGACTGGAAAGAAGCATCGTTCATACAATAATCCAACCAGTTAATATCCGGATATAAAATCGGATCTGTATGATCACGGAATTTAGCAAGCTGTTCATCTGAAAAAGTAGGTACGCCTCCGTCATTTACCATCATATCATTATAATAAGAGGCATATTGATAAGAATTTGCAAAAGTAAGCTGTTTCGTCATCAAGTTAACACCTGCAGACGTAGAAAATGAAATCTTAGCCTTTCCTTCTGCACCACGTTTTGTCGTAATCAATATTACACCATTCGCACCACGTACACCAAATACTGCTGTAGCAGAGGCATCCTTCAAAACTGTAATACTTTCTACTTCATTCGGGTCTATCTGCGAGAAATCACGTTCCACACCATCCACCTGAATCAATGGAGCAGCATTATTCCACGTAGCGATACCACGTACATACAAATCTGCTGCATCGGCTCCAGGCTCACCTGAATACTGTACGGAAGAAATACCTGTAACCTGACCAGACAATACATTTGACAATGATGCCGCTGGAGTTTTCAACAAATCTTCTCCTTTCATAGAAGAAATAGCCCCCGTAACAGACACTTTCTTTTGAGAACCATAAGCAACGACTTCCACTTCACCCAACATCTGAGAGTCGTCTTCCAAAACGACTTTCAACTCTTTATTAGAGCTAAAGCGAGTTACAACCTGATCCTTGTACCCTATAAAAGAAATCTTAATTTTTTTCCCTTTAGGAACGGATAAAGAAAAATGCCCATCGAAATCGGTAATCGTACCGATAGAAGTTCCTTCCACAATGACATTTGCACCAATTATGGCCTCTCCAGATGCATCGACAACTACACCATTAATTACCTGATGTTGCTGTACTGCAGAAATACTCTCAACAGAAGTTTCCGCCATTAATGCTATCGGAGAAAATGCCATAAAACCAGTGAATGCTACCCAAGCTTTCCACCCAGAAATGTTTCGTAATGAATCTGATTTCATCGTTTTTCTCTGTTTAAAATTTAAGGATTAAATTATCTCATGCAGGCCATTACTCCGTTTTGTTTTTTTAATGTAAGACTTAAGTAATTAACCTATGGCTGCAAAAGTATAAAATACGTATAATAGAAAACAACAAAAATTAATCATTAGACATATAAAAATTATTCATAATATCCCCTCTACCCTACTGCTCATTTTTTATAACGTACTAATATTCAACAATATAAATTTCCTCTTTCTTTTCAATCACATAAAAACTCCTGTTATGACAAAAAATTATTGACTTTAAAGACTATTACATTAGTGTCCAATAAAAATGGACGAGATAAAGATTTAATCAAATAGTCCTTCAAAAAGGGGACAATCTAGTTCTTTGACATCATTGAAATT
>CAMFND010000135.1 GCA_945965395.1 uncultured Bacteroides sp. | reverse complement strand
TTGACACGTTCGTGCTGATGTCTCGTCACGTACGTGTTGAGATGTTGACAGCTACGTGTTGAGATATTTTCGTATAAGCGTTCCGAAAATTACCAAGAAGCGTTTTCCATAAAATACTACACCTCTCTCCTAACTTTCCGTTTGTAAGCAAAGCTCTGCCACTTTTCTTCCGGCCATTGCTGCCGCTGCATCTCAAAGCGGGCCATCACGAAAAGCAAGTCCGACAGGCGGTTCACAAACCGGAGAATCTCCTGCGGCACAGCGTCCTTGCGGTGGAGCGTCCACAGCCGTCGTTCGGCCCGGCGTGCCACGGCCCGAGCATACTGCAACTGGGCAGACAGCGGGGTGCCTCCCGGCAGAATGAAGTAGCCGTTGTCTTCAAGCTGCGACATCATCTCATCCATCCATTTCTCACAAAACTTGTCCAAATCTTGCGGAAGCTCGTTCGGGTTCTGTACCCTAAGGGCAGAGGGGGTGGCCACGTGACTCATCACGACCATCAGGTTGCGCTGTATGAAATAGAGCTTGTGCTGCCACTCGTCTGTTTCCGGCAACAGGCTCCGGATGATGCCCAGCAAGGCGTTCAGTTCGTCCAGGCAACCATTTGCTTCGATGCAAATGTCATCCTTGGGCACGCGTGTACCTCCATGAATACCGGTCGTGCCCTCGTCTCCGGTCCGAGTATATATTTTTCGCATAATTCGATGTGTATTTTAGTCCCACAATTTAAAAAAGTCATTCTCTCCCCAGTACCAGTGCGTGTATCCGGCAATTACGTTTTTATAACGGTATAAAGGGGTATCCACAAGCGCCCCTTTCACATTGTACTGGCTCACTTCGGAGGGCAGCAAATCGGGCTGTATCACCGACGAATAATGAAACTCATGTCCTTTGAGTTGCATTCCGCGATACTGTGCCGTACGGTATCCTAAGTGCAGACGCATTTTTTCCAGCGTACATTCCAAAGGCAACACGCCTGCCATCGGATAGGAGTCGCCTTCTCGCGAAATCAGTTTCCGGCACAGATACATCATTCCTCCGCACTCGGCAAAAAGTCGCCCGTCGTGTTCAGCGAAGTCCCTCAATTGCGCCCCTAACCTTTCATTACGACTCAGTGCTTCGGTGAAAAACTCCGGATAGCCGCCCGGCAGATACACGTAATCGGCCTGGGGCAGTTCGTCGCCTGACAGCGGACTGAAGGTCACCACATCTGCCTTACGGGAAAGAATGTCCAGGTTTTCCTTGTAGAGGAAATTGAATGCAGCATCTTGGGCCACGGCAATGCGGGGCCGGTGAAGTCCGTCGGAGGTGATAATCGGTGAAACCGGATGGGTATCGTGCATATCCAACGGACGTGCAGCAATCTCTAACAGACGTTCCACATTCACGTACTGCTCAATTCCGTCTGCGACTCTGTCGGACAAGGCATCGATTTCTGATTCCTTGCCGATGGTCAGTCCCAAATGGCGGGAAGGAACTTCTATATCCGGCATCTTGGGCAAATAACCTAAGTCGGCCACGCCCACATCGGCACAGGCATCTTTCAGGTACGAATAGTGCGAAGGGGAACCTACCTGGTTGAAGATGACTCCTGCCACCTCCACCTTGGGAGAAAAATGCTTCAACCCATACAAGATTGCAGCGACGGTATAGGCTGAAGAACGAGCATTGAGGATGACTACAACGGGCAGGTTCAGCAGGGAGGCAATCTCAGCACTGCTTCCTTTCATCCGGTCGTATCCGTCGAACAGGCCCATCACGCCTTCCACTACACAGGCAGAAGCGTCTTGGGCATACCGTGCATACACGTCACGCACATGAGTCTCCGAGGCCATCCAGGTGTCCAGGTTGACAGATTCCCTGCCTGCAGCAATGGCATGAAACTTTCCGTCAATGTAGTCGGGTCCGCACTTGAAGGGTTGCACGTGCATGCCTCTTCTTTTGAGTACCCTCAGCAGTCCCATTGTAAAGGTGGTCTTGCCACTTCCGGAAGCGACTGCTCCAATCAAGAATTGAGGTCTGACTAACGACATAAGCTTTCAGTCTTTATTTTCCAAGTCTTTCTTTTTCTTTACGATGTCAATCTGTTTGTGCTTGAGGATAAAGCGGATATGGTCGATGTAAATCTGCTGGATGGCGGGTTGCTCGCCCAATCCTTCCATCAAGGGAGTAACTTTGTATCCTTTCTCTTCCAAGGCTTCTTTCATGTCGACTGCGATGTCGTTTTTGGCATGGTCGCCAGCTACAAACATAAAGGGTACCAGCTGCACTTGTTTGATTTTCTTTTGTACCTGCAATCTGTCGACGGCATTGTCGAAAGTGGGATAACCTTCTACCGTACCGACGGCGAAATCGGAGTGTCCTTCGGCTTGCAGCATGTAATCCAGCATGGCATACTGGGCAGTGGCGGGTGTATAGGTGCCATGACCTACCAGTATGGTAAAGGTTTTCTCCCGACTCTTCTCTGCCAGACAGTCTATCACCTGCTTATAGTCTTCGGGAGTGTAGAGCAACGGCATGCCCAGACGGATTTCCTTGAACAAAGGGCGCATCTGGTCTATGTCTTTACGGAGTGACTCCATCTCGATGCCGTCAATGATGTTGGTCGACTGGATAATCACGTGGGTGTAGCCTTCGGCTTTGAGCTGAGCTAGTGCTTCTACCGGATTCAGCTTGCGCACACCGCGCTTGGCCAACCGGCGCATGATGATACGCGAGGTATAGGCTTCGCGGAACTCCAGCTGGGGAAATTCTGCCTTGGCTTTCCGATTAATGGCGTCGATGGTGAGGGCACGGGTATCATCGTGTGTGGTACCGAAATGGACCATCAGCAGCGCGATTTTATCGCCTTCCTGAAGATTCTGCATTACATCTTCGTGCACAAAATTTCCTTCCGCATGAGCATAAACGGGCGAGAATAAGCCACACAGGGCGATATAGCAGGAAACAAGAATCGATTTTACTTTCATAATTACATTAAATTAGTGAATAATAATCTCACGCAAAGATAATGTCATCTTCTCATTTCCCGAAAACGGACAATACTATAGATTGTTATAGTATGACAAAAAGTAATTATAGAGCGTTTGTTTTTAATTATATCCTTTAACTTTGCAATACGGTTTCTCGTTTGAAACGGAATAGATTAAACACTTTTTACATACTCCCCCAACTGGTTGGTATGGCAAAAAGTAATAACACACAAAAAATAGACCATGAAGTATATAATTGGGTGGGTATGTCTGTGCATACCCTTCTTGTTTGGCTGTACAGGAAAAAAGAGTTCGAATGCAGATGATAAAGCGAATGTAAACAGCACTTTCACCGCCGCCGATACGAATGCCTGTATTGTTCCGAAATACGCAAAAGGATTTCAAGTGACTTACACCGAGAAGGGCTATTGTCTGCTGGATATCAGAGACCCGCAAAAGGAAGAAGGCGGAGAGTCTTATCACTTTGTACTGAAGCCGAAAGGGCTGAAAATAACTGATGCACCGCAAGGTTATACCGTCATAGAGACGCCTGTCAGGAGCACCATCTGCATGACTTCCCTGCAACTTTCCAACTTTATCAAATTGGGCGAACTGGATGCCGTGGTCGGCATTACGAGTACCCGCCATCTTTTCAACACCGACATGCAGAAAAGACTGGATGAGGGAAAGACGCACAAGATTGGCATCGAGGGCAATTTTGACAACGAAATCATCATGGGTATCAACCCCGACATTATCTTGATTTCACCGTTCAAGCGTGGAGGATATGATGCGCTGACAGAGGTGGGTATCCCCCTTATTCCGCACTTGGGATACAAGGAAATGACTCCTTTGGGACAGGCGGAATGGATTAAGTTTGTCGGACTGCTGATTGGAAAAGAAGAGAAGGCAAACCGCATCTTTGCTGACATTGAGAAACGTTACCTAGAGCTGACGAAGCTGACCTCGCAGGTGAAGAAACGGCCTGTCGTGTTCAGCGGTGAACTTCGTGGGGGCAACTGGTATGCCGTGGGAGGAAAGAGTTTTCTTGCCCAGCTGTTCAAGGATGCCGGAGCCGACTATTTCCTGAAAGATGACACGCGTTCCGGAGGGGTATCGCTGGACTTTGAGACGGTGTACAGCCAGGCGGCTTACGCGGACTATTGGAGAATCGTCAACAGCTACAAGGGGAATTTTTCTTACCAAGCCCTGCAAGCTGAAGACATCCGATATGCCGATTTTCAGGCTTTCAAGAAGAAGCAGGTCATTTACTGCAACATGAGCCAGAAGCCGTTCTATGAGAGTATGCCGGTGGAACCGGAAGTGGTCCTGGCAGACCTGATTGCGGTTTTCCACCCGCAGTTGTTGCCCGACCATACCCCACGCTATTATGAACTGTTAAAACAATAACTCCCCTGTCGTATGAAACGTCCGGTCGCACTTTATATGTTGCTTATCGCCCTATTGATTTTCGTGTTCTTCCTGCTGAACATCCTTTTGGGTTCCATACAGATTCCGTTCAAGGATGTATGGCACATCTTATGGGGAGATTACAACGGCAATGAGATATGGCAGAATATCGTATGGAAATCCCGCACTCCGCAAGCGCTGACGGCGCTGGTGGCAGGTGCCGGATTGTCGGTAAGCGGACTACAGATGCAGACAGTGTTCCGTAATCCGCTGGCCGGACCGTCTGTCTTAGGAATCAGCTCAGGTGCCAGTATGGGCGTGGCCTTCGTGGTCTTGTTGTCGGGCACCATCGGAGGTGTTGCTTTAAGCAAGGTGGGGGTCATGGGTGAGATTGCCTTGACCATTTCGGCGATTATCGGTTCACTGTCCATCATGGCGCTCATCATCTTCGTTTCGCAGAAAGTGAAGGGAAACGTAACACTACTGATTATCGGAGTAATGGTGGGCTACGTGGCCAATGCGGTTATCGGGGTACTGAAATATTTCAGTGTGGAAGAAGACATACGGGCCTACGTTATCTGGGGATTGGGAAGCTTTGCCCGCGTATCCGGCAACCAGATGACGCTGTTTGTTTCAATTATGCTAGTGCTCCTGCCGCTTTCCTTCCTGCTGGTGAAGACCTTGAACCTGTTATTGTTGGGAGATGCCTATGCGCGCAACTTGGGACTGAACATCAGAAGGGCCAGGTTGCAAGTCATCACTTGCTCCGGCGTATTGGTGGCCATCGTCACGGCCTACTGCGGGCCGATTATATTTTTAGGCCTGGCGGTTCCTCATTTATGCCGCAGCCTGTTCCGCACGTCAGACCACCGCATCCTGATGCCTGCTTCCCTGCTAATGGGAGGAGCCATGGCCCTTGTGTGCAACCTGATAGCTCGCATGCCGGGATTTGAAGGAGCGCTTCCCGTCAACTCTGTAACAGCACTAGTGGGGGCTCCGGTGGTAATCTCGGTTTTGTTCAACAAACGACGCAATGACATGAACGAATGATGGAAAAGAATCACATACAAATCAATCATCTCACAATCGGATACAAGGAAAGGGGGAACCGGAAGGTGGTGGCCTCCGACATCAATGCGACCATCAAAAGCGGCGAACTGACCTGCCTGTTAGGAGCGAACGGTATCGGAAAATCCACGCTGCTTCGCACCTTATCCGGATTTCAGGCTCCACTGGAAGGTGAAATTATCGTCAGGGAAAAGCCGTTGTCGGCGTATTCCGACAAAGAACTGGCCACTATCATTGGCGTGGTGCTGACGGAGAAATGCGAATTGAGAAACATGACCGTGGAAGAGCTGGTGGGCATGGGAAGAAGTCCGTACACTGGATTTTGGGGACGGCTGGGCAAGCACGACAAGGAGGTGATTAATGACTCCATCAAGCTGGTCAACATCGAGCACCTGAGGTACCAGATGGTGCATCAGTTGAGCGACGGTGAGAGACAGAAGGCCATGATTGCAAAGGCGCTGGCTCAGCAGACGGACATTATTTTCCTGGATGAACCGACTGCCTTTCTCGACTTCCCAAGCAAGGTAGAAATTATGCAGCTGTTGCACCGCTTGTCGCATACCAGCAACCGCACCATCTTCCTGTCTACTCATGATTTAGAATTGGCACTGCAGATTGCCGATAAAGTCTGGCTGATGAACAAGGAGAGCGGTGTGAGAACCGGTACCCCGGAAGATTTGTCACTGGATGGCAGTCTCAGCCATTTCTTCTTGCGGAAAGGCATCCGGTTTGACATGGAGAGCGGCCTGTTCCGTATCGCCAAACAGGCTACGGTTTCCGTATGTCTCCTCGGAGAAGGATACCGGTACACCATGGTACAGAAGGCGTTTGCCCGACACGGAATTGACGGAAACAAAGCTCACGAATCCGACTGGTATATAGAGATTACCGACACGTCTTTCCAGCTCCATCCTGCCAACGGGCAGACTGTGCAGGCGTCCACCATCGAAGATTTATTGCAGTCAGTACACCAGCTACTTGCCGCCCTGCCCCGTTAAACGGCAGGCAATGTGCCCCTCCTCGTCTATCAGCATCAACGTAAGTTCTGCCCGGCTGAGC
>CAMFND010000134.1 GCA_945965395.1 uncultured Bacteroides sp. | reverse complement strand
ATATGAAAAAATATATATTATTATTCGCTGCTGCGGGGTTGCTTACTGGCTGTTTTGATTTGGACCAGCTTCCGCATGATAAGTTGAATTCAGGAACGTTTTGGAAAACGGAAAATCATGCTCATCAGGGAATGATGAGTATTTATAACCAGATGAAAAAAGAAAACGTATTTGGAGCGTATTTCTGGCAAGATGGACTGGGAGAGATTGGGTATGGAATGAACGAAACTGTGATAGAAGGCACTTATACAGACCGTACCTCGGTGATAGAAAATAAATTTAAAGATACGTATGGAGGTATTGCACGGGCGAATGCTTTGCTTCGGAATATTGATGGAGTAGATATGCCGGAAGAACAAAAAGCCATCTATAAGGGAGAAGCTAAATTTATGCGTGCATTGTATTATTTCCATCTGTTGGATTTTTATGGTGGGGTACCTTTGTATGATGAAACTACCGTAGCAGAAGAAGAGTATATGGAGATGAAGAAACCTCGTTCTACTGTAGAAGAAACACGGAAGTTTATTTTGGATGATTTGCAGGAAGCTATCAATGTGTTGCCGGTGCATTGGGAACAGACGGAATACGGGCGTGCTACCCGAGGAGCTGCTGTTGCTTTACGAGGAAAAGTGAAACTGTATGCAAAGGATTATCCTGGAGCTGCGGCCGACTTTGAAGAAATTGTAAATGACCCGGATGGAAGAGGATATAATTATGGATTGTATCATAGTTATGCTAAATTGTTTACACCAGAAGGAGATTCCAGCAATGAAATGATTTTTGCTATTCAGAATATGGGAGGGACAGGAACAGAATATGGAATGGCCTTTGGCCTTCGTCTGGGAAGCCGTTCTTCCTATGGAGGTGGATGGAATAACTGTATTCCTACCGATATATTGGCAGATATGTATGAGAACAATGACGGGTCTCCTTTTAGTTGGGAAGATTGGATTCCAGGATTTACTTCTTCACCGGCAATTCAGAAAGAAACCTTTTTAGCCACTTTGAATGAAGAGGATGGAACGGTTGCGCAATATCCTAAAAAGAAAGACATGCTTCGTCAAATGTATGAGCAGCGTGACCCAAGAATGGAGATGACATTGATTACTCCTTATTCTCAGTATTATGGATGCAATGGAACAGTTCCGAAAATGATGGAGTTTGTAGTGGCTCCGGGTACCAATGAGAACAAAGGGCAAATCCGCAACAATCGTGGTTGGTATGATTATCTGTGGCGGAAATTTGTGCCAGAAGGTGACATGAATGGTACTTTGACCAATCGTGAACATGTGCCTATTAATTTCCCGTTGATTCGTTATGCAGATGTATTGCTGATGCTGGCTGAATGTTATAACGGAATGGACAAACCTGATGAGGCTATTGCGTTGATTAATCGTGTACGTAATGAACGTGATGATGTAAAGATGCCTTCATTATCAAGAACTAGTGGACCAGATTATTTGAGAGCTTCTACTAAGGAGAAGATTTTTGAACGGATTGTGCATGAAAGAGCGATTGAGTTAGCATGTGAAGGACACCGTTTTGGGGATTTAAAACGCTGGGGACTTTGCGAGGAAAAATTGAATTTCACTTATGATGATCTTTTAGGAGGGCCTCGTTATAATCGTGTGTTTAATGAACGTGATTATTTATGGCCTCTTCCAGCAAAAGAATATGAGAGTAACCCGAATCTGGGAGAACAAAATCCTGGATGGTAATATAGACAGAGTATTATTTGATAAATTGACACTAAAACCATGAAAAAGAAGAAAACGATACTGACTATTGCTTTAAGTTTCTGCGCCCTGGGATTTTCCCAGGCGCAGGATGTAGAAAAAACATTTATTCGGGAAAATATGGAGTTTGCAGCCCGACAATATGAATTGATGCTGAAGACTCCGGCTCAAGGAAAAGAAGGGAAAGGAGTGATGCCGCATAGTCTGCGTAAAGATGGTACGGTTTCCAAGGGAAGCATTTATTTGTGGACGGCCGGCTTCTTCCCCGGCTCTTTATGGTATATTTCTGAATACCTTGATAATAAGCCTCTGCAAGATTCTGCTTTGGTTTATACAAAAAAAATGGAACCTATGAAGACTTTTACAGATAATCATGACATAGGTTTTATGATGTATTGCAGCTATGGAAATGCCAACCGATTTGAGCCAAAGACCGAATATAAAGACATTCTGGTGGAATCTGCACGTTCACTTTGTACGCGTTTCCGTCCGAAGGCAGGAGTGATTCAGTCTTGGAATGGATTCCGTTCCTGGCATGGTGACAAGGTATATGATTTTCCTGTCATTATTGACAATATGATGAACCTGGAACTGCTGTTTTATGCTTCTAAGGTGACAGGTGATGATTCTTTCCGAAAGGTAGCTATTTCTCATGCAGAAAATACGATGAAAAATCAGGTACGTGATGATTATAGCTGTTTCCATATTGTATATTATGACAAAGAAACAGGAAAACCGATTAAGGGAGAAACTTCGCAGGGATATTCTGACAATTCAGCCTGGTCAAGAGGACAGGCATGGGGTATTTACGGGTTTACGATGTGCTATCGTGAAACAAAGGACCCACGTTTCTTGAAGACGGCTGAGAAGATGGCTGATTTTTATTTGGATCACCCGAATCTTCCTTCCGATAAAGTGGCATGGTGGGATTTCAATGCACATCAGCCGGGATACACCCCGGGTGTGCGTTCAAATGCCAATAATGTAGTAACTAACTACCGTGATGCTTCTGCTGCAGCATGTACGGCTTCTGCCTTGTTGGAACTGAGCACCTATGTAAAAGGCAGTCAGAGTGCCAAATACCTGGAAGGCGCTAAAACTATTTTGCATTCATTGGGAAGCAAAAAATATCGTGCAGAATTAGGAAAGAATGGTAATTTTATTCTGATGCATAGTACGGGGGCAATTCCGCAGAATTCTGAGATAGATGTACCTTTGACGTATGCGGATTATTATTTCTTAGAAGCTCTTTATCGATATGATTTATTGTTGAATGGGCAATCTTTATTTTAGCTGAAAATTCATACTCGGTTTGCCGGATTTGGTGAACTGAGTATGTTTTTGTTAAATTTGTAGGAAAAAGTAATATTTAAAAGAATATGCGGAAATTTTATTTTTTAGTTGGGCTATTATTAGTGGCCTTTTTGTGTACAGTTTCTGATGTACAGGCGCGTAACAAAAAGAAAGAGGTAGTGGCTGAGCAAACAACCGGTGCTCAGGACCGTGCTCAGTGGGTGAAATGGCTTTGGAAAATTTCTTATCCTGTAATTCATAATCTGGCTGAAGGCACACTTCACAAGAATATGCCGGTTGAGACGGCTAGTGGGGAGACAAAAGGGTATGATGAAATGACTCATTTGGAGGCGGTAGGCCGTACGCTGGCCGGAGTGGCTCCCTGGCTGGCTTTGCCCGATGATGACACAGAAGAGGGTAAGTTGCGCAAGCTGATGCGGGAAGAGGTGCTGAAAGGTTTGAAGAATGCAGTAGATCCCAATTCTCCCGATAAGCTGAATTTTACCAAACATGCACAGCCTATTGTGGATGCGGCTTATCTGGTTCATGCTTTCCTGCGTGCTCCCGAGGCACTGTGGAAACCGTTGGATGAGGTTACCAAGCAGCGTTATATTGATTCTTTCAAAGCCCTGCGCGACAGAACGGGAGCGTATAATAACTGGCTGTTGTTTACGGGATTGACAGAATCCTTCTTGCTCCAGCAGGGAGAAAAAGCTGACCAGTTTCGTCTTCGTGTCTCAAAAAATAAAATCCAGGAATGGTATGTCGGTGACGGATGGTATAGCGATGGCAGTAAGTTCAGCATGGATTACTATAACTCGTATGTGTTGAATCCTATGATGGTGGCTATGCTGGAAACATTGGTTCCTTTCCGCTGGGCTAGCCAGAAAGAATACGAACAAGCTTTGCGTCGTATGGTTCGCCATGCAGAGTTTTGTGAACGTATCATAGGTCCTGATGGAACTTATCCGGCTTTTGGACGTTCTGTAACTTATCGTACAGCTGCCTTCCAGTCATTGGCCGATGCGGCTCTTCGGGAAAAATTGCCTGAATTTATTAAACCCGCTCAGGTGCGTTGTGCCTTGACTGCCGTACATCGTAATATGTATGAGGGCAATCAGAATTTTGATAAAGAAGGCTGGCTGGTTTTAGGATTTAACGGTCATCAGCCGGAAGCTGCGGATGGATATACTTCTACTGGAAGTTTATACATGGCAACTTTGAGCTTTCTGCCTTTAGGACTTCCGGCCGATAATCCATTCTGGACAGATGAACCGGCAGACTGGACAACAAAGAAGGCTTGGAAAGGGGAGAAGATTCGTAAGGATTACAAGGTGGAATATTGATAATTTTGTGAGGCTATGAAAAGATTTTTGTTTCTATGTATGTGGGGATTGGGTATGAATGTATCTGGTCAGTCTTCTTTTCAGATAGACCACGGTCCCTATTTACAAGAAATGAGACAAGATGGAGTTACGGTTGTATTTCATACTTCAAAGTCTTCTTTTTCCAGGTTGGAAGTGCGGGAGCGGGGGAGTTCTGCTTCACAGAGCTATTATGAGACTGCTCATGGATTGAGAAATGCGGATGCACAGTTCTTTAAGATTCGTACTGAAGATTTAAAGGCTGGAACAGAGTATGAATACCGTATTTGTACAAAAGAAGTCAAGTCTTTTCAGCCTTATAAAGTGGTGTTTGGAGATAGTTTGACTTCAAAATGGTATTCGTTTAAAACCATTGATCCTCATCAGAAAGGAGCGAGTATCTTCATTACCAGCGATATTCATAACCGTCCAGAGCTATTAGAGAAGCTATTGCGTTATTGTGATTATCAGACTTGTACTTCTTTCTTCTATGCGGGAGATATGATGAATTATATGGAAAAGTCAAGTAATGAAAATCCTTTTTCGGCATTTATCGATACCAGCGTAAAACTTTTTGCATCATCTGTTCCTTTTGAAGTGGTGCGTGGTAATCATGAAACCCGTGGTAATCTGGCACGCACATTTCCTTCTTATTTCCCAAAAAGTGACGGAAAAGTGTATGGAAGTTATTTATTGGGAGATGTGATGATTGTAATGCTCGATTGTGGAGAAGATAAGGCTGACGCTCATCCAGTGTATGCTGGTTTTACAGATTATTCTGCTTATCGGGTGGAACAAAGGAAGTGGCTGGAAGCATTAGTGAAGAGTAAGGAATATAAAAAGGCCCGGTATCATATTGTGATTTGTCATTTCCCTTTGGCGATTCCGGAAGAAGAAGCAAAGAAGAATGTTTTCTGGGGCTGGAAGGAGGTTCGTGATACTTTTTTGCCTTTGCTGAACAAGGCGGATGTGGATTTACTGGTTTCCGGACATACTCATCGTTTTTTCTATCATGCACCTAATACGGTAGAAAATAGTTTTCCTATGCTTGAACAGGGATATGATTCTGCCGTGCGGTTAGATTTGTCTGATGGTAAAATAAGTATGAAGGTGGTAAATAAAGACGGAAAGGAAATTTATGATAAGACTTTGAAAATCAAATAAATTTGCTTGCTGTTCTTAGTCGGATTTATCTTTCCCAAAGAGTGAGAAAATATTCTGTATGAATAAAATGAGAATTTAATAGGTATTTTAATTTTATCTGTCTGAAAAAACGTACTTGTGTTTGTGTGAGAATGCAAGTGCGTTTCAATCAAAACGCCTAAGAGTTTTACTTCAAACGCTTAGGCGTTTTATTGTAAACGTTTAAGCGTTTGAGGTGTACTGAAAATAGTTGTCAGTTTGAATATTAATTCCTGACTAAGCTGACAGGTTTGTGAGGCGCATAAAAAAACAGCTCTGGAAAGTTCCAAAGCTGTTTTTTATACTTGATTTGTAATTGCTTATTTCAGGCGAGCCAATGTTTCCTTGATACGGCGCATAGCTTCTACGATGTTTTCGTCAGAAGTTGCATAGCTCATACGGATGCATTCAGGTGCACCGAAAGAAGTTCCGCCTACGCAAGCCACGTGACCTACTTCCAACAGGTACATAGCCAGATCGTCTGCGTTGTTGATTACGCGGTCACCGTCTTTCTTGCCGAAGAAAGAATCACATTTCGGGAAGAGGTAGAAAGCTCCCTGCGGGAAGTTTACTTCGAATCCCGGAATTTCCTTCGCCAGTTTCACAATCAGGTCGCGGCGGCGTTCGAATGCCTTACGCATTTCTTCTACCGGAGCTTGAGTACCAGTGTAAGCAGCTTCAGCAGCTTTCTGTGATACAGAGCATGGACCTGAAGTATATTGTCCCTGCAGTTTGTTTACACCTTTAACAATCCATTCTGGTCCGGCGATGAAACCGATTCTCCATCCGGTCATGGCGTATGCTTTAGACACACCGTTTACAATCACTACGCGGTCTTTGATTTCTGCAAACTGAGCAATGCTCTGGTGCTTGCCGATGTAGTTGATGTGTTCGTAAATTTCGTCAGCGATAACGATTACGCGTTCGTGTTTAGCCAATACTTCAGCCAGTCCCTGCAATTCTTCTTTGGTGTATACTGAACCAGTCGGGTTAGACGGAGAGCAAAGAATCAGGGCACGAGTGTTCGGAGTGATGGCTGCTTCCAGCTGTGCAGGAGTAATCTTGAAATCCTGTTCAATACCGGCACGTACAATAACAGGAGTACCTTCTGCCAGTTTCACCATTTCCGGATAGCTTACCCAGTAAGGAGCTGGAACGATTACTTCGTCACCTTTGTTAATCAAAGCCATGATGGTGTTGCAGACAGACTGCTTGGCACCGTTTGCACAGCTGATTTGAGCGGCTGTATATTCCAGACCGTTTTCATTTTTCAATTTTGTCATGATGGCGTTGCGCAAAGCCGGGTATCCGGCAACTGGAGAATAACGAGAGTAGTTTTCGTCAATAGCTTTTTTAGCGGCTTCCTTAATGTGATCCGGTGTATTGAAATCCGGTTCTCCCA
>CAMFND010000133.1 GCA_945965395.1 uncultured Bacteroides sp. | reverse complement strand
TTAATCTTCACTTCCTGCGACTGCATTCCGATGAAAGAAATGACCAAAGTTCCGGCGGAACTATATTATCTATAATTTACTGATTATCAAATGGTAAAATTATCTCCAAATTATTAATGAGCCATTTTAAATCAGTTATAACTGCAAAATTATATAGTTTTTCTACCTTATTATTACTATATAGAATTAGAAAATGTATTTATATAGATGATACAATGCATAACATTATATTATGTTTCTCGTGCGAGAAATATACGTTTTACGATGCAGAACCGTATGTTTCTCATGTGGAAAACGTACGGCTCTGCATCGTAAAATATAAACTATAACAGAGCGTCTTCTTAAATTAATAATTACATTCTTAGATTAATGATTAGAACTTACATTTCTTCAAATCTTTTACAATTGTTCCTGAAAAAATATCACTGTATCCTTGAGTAGTCTTCACACTCTGGTGCCCTAACAGTTTCTGGACTGTAGTTATTTGTGCACCATTATAAATCAAAAGAGTAGCATTAGTATGTCGGGCCGTATGAAATGAAAAGTGTTTTTCTATTTTAGCCAGCATACCTATTTTCTTTAAATCCTTATTTACGGAGGAATTCGATTTTAGATGAAAAAAATCATTTACATTCTGATGATATTCCTGCAATAACTGGAGAGCTTTTCCTTGAAAAAGAAGGTATAATGGTATGCTGACTTCCGTATTAGTCTTTACGGTTTTGAATATAAGCCATTTTTCTCCTTTTATAGTAACAATATTGTTTTCATTAAGAAGTACAAAGTCTGAATATCGGAGTCCTGTATAGCAACAAAATAAAAAAGCTTTTAAACTGTGCGTTAGTGATTTTGAACACAATGAAAGTTCCAGTTTTTCCAATTTCCTGATTTCTTCAGGGAGCAGAAAACTATGTTTGCTTTGAGTCGTTTTTATCTGGTATTTCTTGAACGGATAATTTTCCAACTGAATGTATCCTCTTTTAATAGCCTCGTTAACAAAAGTCCTTAATTGCCTCATGTGTTTGGCAATTGTATTTGTTTCGTACATTTTTTGTCGCATGAAATCTTCAAATTCAAGAAGAAATGAATAAGTTATATCTTCAAATTCAATAGAAGAGCGAAAGTGATTAAGCAGATCCAATGTCGTTAAAAGATTCTTTTTGGTAGTATCCTTACGCAATGAATGTTCTACCCAATTTCTACCAAAGGACAAAAATGTCATTCTTTCAGTATCATTTTGACGGCTTATGGCTTTAAAAGCAGACAAGTTAATATGAACACCACGTTTCCAGGATTTTAATTCCTCCCATTGCAATTGCAAAATAAATTCTTCTAACATTCGGTTCAGCTCCTCAGAGTGAGGATGTTGAATGATTCTGCTATGACGATTGTCCCATTGTTGCGGATTGACATATATTCCTGTCGAAATGTAAACCTTTTTGCGATTTCTATAAGCTTCTACCTGAATAAGAGCATTACCTGATTTGTTTAACTTCTTTTTACGATTGTAGACCAATCTGAAATAAATCTTGTTCATACTATATTGTTTTTAAGAAAATATGCAGATAATATGCAATAAGAAGAAGTTTATTACCTATATAGTACCTATTTTAACCAAATTAAAAGTAACAAGTAGCCGATGAAAAAGGATTCATATTTTAGCATTATAATAAAGCGTAGACACAAGAAATGCACATCATTTACTTTATAAAAACAGACTTTTGCATAAAAGTGGCACGGATAAGTGTTAAAAAGCAAGCTATTCGGGGAATTTTATTGAAAATGGTATAAATATTTAAAAAGATATTACTACTTTTGCGTCTTGTTAGAGTGAATAAATTTTTATTAATGTAAAGTTAAACTTTAAGAGAGATTTTTATGAAAAGAAAATTGATGCTGTTAATGACCTGCCTAATGATAGGTATTGGTCTGGTAAACGCTCAAATCTCAAAGGTGACTGGTAACGTTACTTCTGAAGAGGATGGTTTACCTGTAGTGGGCGCATCAGTATTGGTAAAAGGTACTACTGTAGGTACTGTTACCGACATTGATGGTAATTTTACGTTGACTAACGTGCCAAGTTCCGCCGGAACTTTGGTCATTTCTTTCATCGGAATGCAGTCGCAGGAAGTGAAGATTAAACCAAATGTGAATGTAGCATTACATGCTGATTCTCAAGCATTAGAGGAAGTTGTTGTAGTAGCTTATGGTACTGCAAGTAAACAGTCTTTAACAGGTGCTGTAGCCTCACTTGATGCAAAAGAAATGGAATTGCGTCCAGTAACTCAAGCGACTAATGCATTGGAAGGTGCAGCTCCCGGTATTCAGGTTAACAACTCTTATGGTGAACCTGGAAGTGATAAAACCAGTATTCGTATTCGTGGTTTCGGTTCTGTAAATGGTTCTAACGAGCCTCTGATTGTTGTTGATGGAAGCCCGTACAGTGGTAATCTGAACGACATCAATCCGCAGGATATTGAGTCAATGTCAGTTTTGAAAGATGCTTCTTCAGCTGCCCTTTATGGTAATAAGGCTGCAAATGGTGTTGTACTTATTACGACAAAGAAAGGAAAAAGTAATAAACTGAACCTGCGCATAAATGTAAAACAAGGTATGTACACTCGTGCAATTCCTCAGTATGATAAGTTGGGGGCTAAAGACTGGATGGAAACAATGTTACAAGGTTGGAGCAGTTTTTATCAGAAAGATGCAGGGCTTGCTCCTGCTGATGCTTTAGCTGCTGCTGCCAGCACTTTGAACTCTAGTGTGGTTAAGACGAAGATTTTTGATAAGAGTGGGGCTGACATGTTTGATGCCAATGGTAAGTTGGTTGCCAATATTCTTCCGGGATACTCTGATTTGGATTGGACAGATGCATTGCAGCGTACTGGATATCGTCAAGAATATGGTGTGAGTGCAGACGCAGCAGGTGAAAAATATGACGTGTTTGCATCTTTTGGTTACTTGAATGAAAAGGGATATATCATAGCATCCGACTTTGACCGTTTGACTGCACGTTTAAATGCGAACTTCAGACCTACCAAATGGCTTACTACTGGAATCACATTGAGTGGGGCTTCTTCTGTTTCTAATTTTCAGGGACAGGCTTCAAGTTCATATTATGCAAACCCATTTTATACAGGAGATATGATGGCTCCCGTATATCCATATTATGAACATAATGAAGATGGAAGTATCATGACAGATGAAAATGGCGCTCCTGTTTATGATATCAATAACTATGACTATTTAAGTGGACGTAATATTCTTTACGAACTTCAGAATAATATAAACCGTAAGAATCGTAATACACTTAACGGTCAGGTATATGGTACTGTAAAATTCCTCAAAGACTTTTCTGCTACAGTAAGAGGAAACTTGTTTACTTATAATGAAAAGAATAAGCAGTTTGATAATGCGAACTGTGGCGATGGTGCTGCCAATGGCGGACGTATGGCCATTGAGAACAGTCGTTTGTTTGAATATAGATTTGCTCAGGAATTATATTGGACACATGATTTTGACCGTCACCATGTGGACGTGTTGTTAGGTCATGAATCATTTAAGAACCAGGTTAACTGGGATTACATGATGAAAGAACAAATGAAAGTTTCTGGTAATACTGAAATGGCCAATTTTGCGAAGATGACATCAATAGATGGTTATGAAGATGTGTATACAACAGAAAGCTATTTATCGCGTATCCGTTATAACTATGCACAAAAGTATTTCTTTGATGCGTCATTCCGTAGAGATGGTTCCTCTCGTTTCTCTAGTCCATGGGGTAATTTCTGGTCTGTAGGTGCTAGCTGGATGATATCAGATGAGAAATTTATGAAGAATATAGACTGGGTTAACAGCTTGAAATTACGTGCTTCTTATGGTGAAGTTGGAAATGATGCTGGGGTTAACTATTATGCATATAAAGAACTGTATTATTCTGATGTAAATGCAGGAATTGGAGCATTTTATAAGATGCAGATACCTAATGCAAATTTAAAATGGGAAACTTCAGGCTCATTCGATATTGCGTTAGAAGGCCGTTTGTTTGATCGCTTTAATTTCTCTTTTGATTTCTTTAACAAGACCTCAAAAGATTTGTTGTTCACTGTTTATAATCCTCTTTCTGCAGGTGCGACAGATTGGTATGCAAGTGTAGAACCGACAGGTATGTCACAATATTTTGCTAACATCGGAAATGTACGTAATACAGGACTTGAAGTCGCAATGGATGTGGATGCCATTCGTACTAAAGACTGGAAATGGAATATTGGTTTAAATCTGACCACTATTCATAATGAAATCACCAAACTTCCAGAAGGAAAGGATATCCTGAATGGTGTACAGAATTATTCTGAAGGACATAGTGTATATGAGTTCTATACTTATACTTATGCCGGTGTAGACCAGATGAACGGACGTGCATTATATAATGCAAATCCGGAATTGGGTGAAGCAACAGTGAATGCATTAAAGTCAAGAGGTGAGTATATTACAATTAATGATAAAAATTATGTGTACAATACTTCATATGCAGCCCGCGAATGGCAAGGTTCTGCTCTGCCTGATTTGTATGGAAGTATTAACACTTCATTGAGCTGGAAAGACTTGACCTTATCTGTATTGTGTACATATTCACTCGGAGGAAAGGTATACGATACTAACTATTCTTCATTAATGTATACAACCTCTAATGGAGCAAGTGCTTTGCATAAAGATGTAATGAAAGGCTGGACACAAGCACCAGAAGGAATGACAGAAGATTCTCCTAATCGCTTGGACCCGAATGGAACTCCTCAGTTTGACCTTTCGTCTTTGGCTTCCACATCTTATGGAAGTAGTTCAAGATGGTTGACCAGTGCTTCTTACTTTACTATCAAGAACATTAACTTAAGCTACAATTTGCCTCGCAATTTTGTACATAAGTTAGGCTTGGGAGGAATAAACGTTTATGGAACAATTGAAAATGCCGCTATCTTTACTTCACGTAAAGGTTTGAACCCACAGTATAGTTTTAATGGAATGCAAGATAATACATTTGTGGGAGCACGAATTTATACATTAGGTCTTAACTTGAATTTTTAAACAAACTATTTTATGAAACATATTACTACATATATATTGGCTATGGGAATAGGACTGGCCGGACTGACTTCTTGTTCAGACAGTTGGCTGGAAACCAATTCTACCCAGGCTACTGAGGGAAATACTCTTTTTGCTACAACGTCTAATGCGCGTTTGGCAATCAATGGACTTTGTCGTACCATGGTTCAGCAGCATAGTTATTATGGACAAAGTTTTAATGGAGAAGGTACAATGAAATTGCTTTACGGAGAATATCCGGGCGAAACATTTTTCTTTCCGTACATGGCTCCAGGGTGGGCTCCGCTGATGAACGGTGCTTCTACAATTACACAGAGCAATTCTAGTGTCTATGATTCTTATCCATGGTATTATTATTATATGTTGGTGAGTGGAGCGAATGCGGTAATTGGAAGAATTGATGCTGCAGAAGGTACACAAGAAGAAAAAGACTTCTTGAAGGCTGAGGCTTTAACTTTCCGTGCTTATTCGTTTATGCGTTTGGTGGAAATTTATTGTGACCCATGGCATCTAAGCAATAATGGAGCTAACAGTGGAATTGTATTACGTTTGAAAGAAGTTGTAAACGCAGGAGAGGAAACAGACATACCTTTGTCTACAATGGAGCAAACTTATAAACAGATTTATGACGATTTGGATGAAGCGATTCGTCTGTATCAGAGTTCTGGACTGTCTCGCAATGAAATGTACAGTGATGCAACATCTACTGTAAGTTATCCGGATGAAACCGTTGCCCATAGTATTTATGCCCGTGCTGCTTTGAATAAGCAAGATTATGATAAAGCTTTGTCAGAAGCAAAATTGGCTTTGGGAGATAGTTATACCTTGATGGATAATAATAACTATTATTCAGGCTTTGCTACTCCAAATGATGAATGGGTTTGGGGGGTATATAATGATACCTCAGAAACTATTTGGTATTTTGGATGGCAGTTGTTCATGGCTTGCAATGGTTATTATGCACAGCAGGGTATAAACGTTTGTATCAGTCGCTCATTTATTGAACAATTCCCGGATACAGACATTCGCAAAGGCTTGTTCTTGACAGAGAAAACATTCTTGGGTGAAGGTGAAAGTTTTAAGGATGTTGTTGACACGGAGGATGGTAAAACAACAGGAATGTTCTTAACACAAGAGGCTTATGATCGGGCGAATGCATACGTGAAAGCAACTGTACCTAATGCAGTAGAGCAGAATTTTGCATATGCTAGTTTGAAATTCCAGGCAACAGGTCAGCCGGCAGTTGGCTGTCAGCCTGTTATTCGTAATTCTGAACTTCTTTTGATTCAGGCTGAAGCTGCATATTATGAAGATGCAACAGGAAAACAGTCTCAAGATGCACTGATTGCTTTGAACAAGCTTTCAGGACGTGATGTAAATTACACTTGTACGAAAACAGGAAATGCGTTGTTGGAAGAAATCAAAAAGTATCGTGCCTTGGAATTGTGGGGTGAAGGATTTGACTGGTTTGATCATAAACGCTGGGGAAAAGAAATATCACGTCCTAGTGTTGCTCAAAACGGTAACTTCAGTTCTTATGTGGCTGGTACATATGGCTTTGAAGATGGTGCATACGTATCTACATTCTGGAAATGGATTCTTCCAGGACGTGAAACCGATTACAACTCTGCTATAGATTACAAATAAACTGATTTTATAGTAGTTTTAAATAAAAAAGAGGCTGTTTCAAAAATGAAACAGCCTCTTTTTATACATTCAAATATCACCATCTCTTATTTTATATATCACACAAAAAAACCGGAATCACATTTCTGCAATCCCGGTCTTCCTTATATAAGTATTATAATCTGTTTTCTAATCAGAACAATTTAGCAGGATATTCACCAGCATCTACCAAAGCCTGAATCTTGTCAACTACACTCTGACGGTCAGCAGCGTATGTCACACCAAACCACTTAGAAGTAGTATCCAATACTTTTACAGTAGCAGTTCCTTCATTGATCAGCTTGTTCACCATCAACGGAATGAAATATTCGCACTTCAAATTGCCGATATTTTCTTTCAGGAATTCAGCGAAATATTCTTCTGAATATTGGAAATAATCAGGAGTGAATCCCCACATATTCATTGAAACAGGAGTATTATCTTCAATACCAACCCATTCGCCATTTTCATCCTTATAAGAAACCACACCGTCTACACGCATAATTTCTGTACGTTCAACGACTGTTGTCAGATGAGCATTTTCATCAGTTGCACAAACACCACGAGCAACAGTTCCACTTTCAGACAAAGTGTTTCCTACACGGAAACCTACCATGCTGTAGTCGTTTTTTGCACCTTCCGGCAATTCTGACAAGTATTTACCCAATACAGCAAAACTGTCACGTCCATAGAAGTCGTCAGCATTGATTACGGCAAATGGTTCTTTAATTACATTCTTACCCATCAACACTGCATGGTTTGTTCCCCAAGGTTTAACACGGCCTTCCGGACAAGTAAAGCCAGCAGGCAGATCGTTCAAATCCTGGAACACAACTTCTACAGGAATATGATTTTCATATTTACTTACAATCTTTTCACGGAAATCTTTTTCAAAATCACGACGGATTACGAAAACCAATTTCCCGAAACCACCACGGATAGCATCGAAAATTGAATAATCCATGATTGTTTCACCGTTAGGACCCAGTCCATCAAGCTGTTTTAAGCCACCGTAACGACTCCCCATACCGGCAGCCAGTACAAATAAAGTTGGTTTCATAGAATTGTATTAAAATTAGTAACTACGCAAAGGTAAACAAATAATGTGATTTCAACTCATTGTCATAAACAAAATGTATCACCTTTGGGTTCTTTTTTATATATTCGCATAACTAATGATCAAACTGTATATGAAAAAATATATAAAATGGGGAGGAATTGCATTAGCAAGTCCATTTATCCTTTTTATAATCTTGTGTATATTAATTTATATACCTGCTATCCAGAATTTTATTGTGGATAAGGCGGCATCATACGCTTCGCAAGCTACGGGAATGAACATTCATATACAACGAATTTCGCTTTCTTTTCCACTAAATTTAGTCGTCCATGAAACCACGGTTACCAACCCTCAGGATACGCTCCTGAATGTGGAAAAACTAACCGTAAAAATTCAATTGCTTCCTCTGGTAAAGAAGCAGATAGAGATTGATGGAGTGGAACTGAAAAACGCTTCGGTCAATACGGTCGACCTGATTGAGGGAATGTCCTTGCAGGGAAACCTGGGAGAACTTTTCTTGAAATCGCATGGAGTTGACTTGACGCCGGAAACAGCTGTACTCAACGAGCTCACACTGAAAGATGCCAATCTGAAACTATGTCTGGCAGATACAACTGCACAAGACACCACCCAAAGTGCACCTACATTCTGGAAGTTTAAATTAGAAAAGATTGATTTGGCCAATGTGGACTTTCAGATGGATATGCCGCTTGACTCCATGAATTTAGGGCTTAAAGTCGGGAATGCTTCTTTAAGAGACGGACTGGTTGACTTGCATAAAGCGGCTTATTTCGCTAAAGAATTTAAGCTTTTACAGAGTGGATTATACTATAACTCAGGGAATACACCTCCTATAGAGAAGGGATTGGATCCGTCACATATTGCAGTGACCGACATCAATTTACAGATGGATTCTCTATACTATCAGGGGAATAACATCCGGGCATTGCTGCATCAGTTCGAACTGAAAGAGCGTTCGGGACTGGAAATCAAATCGACTGAGGGGCAATTACAGGCAAACGAGAAAGCTATACGTGTGCCTTCTTTACAAATCAAAACTGCAAATTCTTTTTTGGCTCTCAAGGCTACGATAGACTGGTCGGTCACCGAACAGAATCAGGACGGAGTATTGAACGGACAGTTCATGGCTGAAATCGGTAAGGCAGATTTGTTCAAACTGATTCCAGACATGCCACAAGAATTTATTCAATCCTTTCCTACAGCTCCATTACAAGTTCGTATCGGGGTAGATGGAAGCCTAAGTGATTTGAAACTGACTACTTGCCAAATTAAGATTCCCGACTGTTTCCGGATGGAAATGGATGGAACGGTAAAGAATGTGCTCGACAGTCTTTCCAGAGAGGGACTCATCAACCTGAATTCGGATTTCTACAAAATGGATTTTCTGAGTAGTCTGACCGGCGAAGTAGTTATTCCGTCAGGAATGAATATTCATGGAAAGGCCGGTATGAAAGGTAACAAGTTGTTTACCGAAACTACCTTAAGCCAGAATGAAGGAAAAGTACAGCTAAATGCGGAATATAACCTCCTTAAAGAGGCTTATAAGGCAGATATGCAAATCAGTGAACTAAACCTGCATGATTTTTTGCCAGCTGATTCGTTGTTTTATCTCTCTGCTGGTATGCAACTTGAAGGAGCAGGAACAGACATTTTCTCCAAACGAACTACATTAACAGCCAATGCCGGCCTCAATCACCTTCAATGGGGAACACGTATCTTCTCTGGCGTACAGCTTAATGCGACCTTGAAAGAGTCAAAAGCAAATCTCAATTTGGATGTGAATGACAACCTGATGAATATTTCATCGCAGTTAGATGCATCCCTACACCCTTCTGCGATTGCTGCGGATATGTTGGTTCAAGTAAAGAATCTTGATTTATATGGAATGGGATTGCTCAGTTCTCCGTTAAAGACTGCCGAAAATATCGACATTCACCTGAAAACGGACATGAAAAAGAGTCACGGTATCCGCTTATCAGTAAAAGACATAAATTTAATCACTGAAAAAAAGACATTTAAGACAAAAGACATACATTTCGGATTCAATACTGCACGCGATTCTATCAGAAGTTACGCGAATGCGGGTGACCTTACTTTTTTATTTAGAAGCCGAGGAGGCATTGATGAGTTAAGCAAACAGATAACCAAACTGACGGATGCGCTGAGCACACAATGGAAACAGAAATCAATTGATCAGGCTGCCCTCCGTGAACTGTGGCCGGAAACCCAGTTCAAAATCTTTGTCGGAAAGGATAACCCTATTTCCAATACACTGGCCATAAAAAAGATAAGCTTTAACCGCATGAATGTGAATATACGCACCTCCCCTGTAGAAGGCTTGAATACATCAATGAACCTTTACGGATTAAAGACAGACAGTTTGGCACTCGATACCATCTATTTCAATGCTACCCAGCAGTCTGAAAAGATTTTGTTCAGTAGCGGAATGATAGCCAATGACAAACCGTTCCAGGAGGCATTCGATATTACACTGAACGGAGATATTGGAGCTGACAAAGCAAATGCAACCATTGAATACCTGAACGGTAAAAAGGAATGTGGTGTAAATATAGGTATGGTGGCTGGGCTGCAAAAAGGCGGAATCAGTCTTCACATCACCCCATTTGACCCTATCTTAGTGTACCGTAAGTTTACGGTTAACCCGGATAATTATATCTATCTGAGAGATGACGGACGAATCATGGCCAATTTGTCCATCTATGATAATTTACGTACCGGACTGAACTTCTATTCTACTCCTGATTCTACGGCACGGCAAGATTTGACTTTATCCCTAACTCAGATTAACATTGGAGAATTCAAACGAATTATTCCATATATGCCTGATATAGAGGGTGTGATTGACTCTGAAGCACATTATGTGCAGACAGAAGACGGAATGGACCAAATTTCTCTTGAGAACAGTATCAACAAGCTCAGCTATAACGGGATAGCTATGGGAAACTGGGCTTTGAGTGCAGTTTACCTTCCTAAACAAAGCGGTGAACAGCATATCAACGGCCTCATCATGCAAAATGACAACGAAGTAATCAGCATAGAAGGTTCATACTTCCCGGCTGAAGCAAAGGAACAAAAAGAAGACCGGATAGATGCACGTATGGCATTACATCATTTCCCGCTGGAAATAGTAAACTCCTTTATTCCGGGCAAAATGGCTATACTGAGTGGAGATATTGATGGTACCATGCAGATGTCCGGCAATGCTTCCCAACCGCTTATGAACGGAAAAATCAATTTGGATAGCGTAAATGTATATGTACCGCAAGCGTCTCTAAACCTCCGGTTTGATGACAAACCGGTGGAAATCAAGGACAGCAAGCTTACATTCAACCGTTTCAAGATATTCACAAAAGGGAAAACTCCGTTTACCATTGATGGAGATGTGGACATGGCAGATTTCAGTCAGATGAAAATGAACCTGAAGATGGATGCCAACAATTTTGAATTGCTAAATGCCAAACAGACCAAACAATCACTCGTATATGGAAAGCTGTACGTGGATTTCCACTCCACCCTTAAAGGTACACCGGATAACATGAATATACGCGGTAACATGAATATTTTGGGTAACAGTAACTTTACCTATATTCTGCAGGATTCTCCGCTTACCGTAGAAGACCGTCTGGGAGAAACGGTAACCTTCACCAACTTCAGCGATACGACTTCTGCACAAAGAAGGGTTCTTCCAGCCCTTTCACTGGGAGGTATTGACATGCTGATGACCTTACACATAGACGAGGGGGTACAGTGCCGTGTCAATATGGATGAAAAGGGAAGCAACTACATGTACTTTGAAGGAGGTGGCGACTTGTCTTTCCAGTACACTCCGGAAGGCAACATCATCCTGAACGGAAGGTATTCTCTGCTAAGTGGTGAAATGAAATACCAGCTCCCGATTATCCAGTTAAAGACCTTCCATATTCAAAGCGGAAGTTACATACAATGGAATGGAAATGCGATGAATCCTTTCATGAGTATAAAAGCGACGGAAAGGATACGTTCTTCCGTAGCACAAGAAGGGCAGGCTTCGCGTATGGTCAACTTCGATGTGGGGGTCAATATCACCAATACACTGGAGAATTTAGGATTTACCTTTATCATTGATGCTCCGGATGACGGTACCATGCAAAACGAGCTGGCTTCCATGTCGGCTGAAGAAAAGAATAAGGTGGCTGTAACCATGCTGGTAACAGGTATGTACCTGACGGAAGGAAGCACTTTGGGCGGTGGCGGTGGAAGCAGCGTCATGAACTCTTTTCTGCAAGACCAGATTTCCAAAGTGGCCGGAAGTGCTCTGAAGACCATTGATGTGAATTTCGGAATAGAAACCAACAACGGAGAAGAAACCGGGCAGACATCTACGGATTACAACTTCCAGTTTGCCAAGAGATTCTGGAACAACCGTATCCGGGTGGTAATTGGTGGAAAAGTATCCACCGGTAATAATGTGCAGCAGGACGAGTCTTTTATTGATAATATCTCATTAGAATATCGTCTGGACAACAGTGGTACTCGCTACATCAAGCTTTTCCATGACAAAAACTACGAAAGTGTACTCGATGGAGAAGTCATAGAAACCGGAGCCGGTATTGTACTGCGCAAGAAAGTTAGTAAAGTGGGCGAACTGTTTATTTTCAGAAAGAAGAAAAGACCACAGCCTGAAGTCGAAAAAAAAGAAGATGAAAATGAGGAAGAGAAGAATAAATAAACTGTTACTGACAGGACTTCTGTTGTTTATCATAACCGGATGTTCCACAACCAAGCATCTCCCAGAAGATGAGTTGCTCTATATCGGTACACCAACTCCTAAAATTATAGGATACAATGAAGCCGATAATGGAGAAGCTACGCTAGAAGAAGTACAAGGCGCATTGAACGTGGCACCGAACAATTCATTTTTCGGCAGCCCTAAGTATCGTATTCCTTTCCCATTGGGACTATGGGTGTATAACCGGTTTGAACGATACGAAAAGGGCATTGGCAAATGGATTTTCAAGAAACTGGCCGCCGACCCGATTTATGTATCTACCGTCAATCCTGATACCCGTACAAAGGTAGCAAGTAATGTTTTACGTGAGAATGGTTTTTTCCAGGGTAATGTGACAGTGCAGGTAGATACTGCCAAGAATCCGAAGAAAGCCAAATTAAATTATACCATATACACCGGACAACGATATAAATTAGACTCTGTTACCTATGTAGGATTTTCACCCAAGGAAGACAGTCTGATTCATGCCACATACAATAAACGCCTGCTAATAAAAGAAGATGCGTTTACTGTCAATAAATTGGACGAAGAGAGGAGTCGCCTGGTAGAACTATTCCGTAACAACGGATATTATTTTTATCGCCCTGACTTCATCACTTTCATGGCCGACACATTGATTCGTCCCGGTTATGTCAACTTAAAAGTTGTACAGAAACATAATATTCCGGAAGAAGGATTGCGTACCTACTACATTGGAAAGACAAACATCAATCTGGTAGGACATAATGGCGAACAACCCAATGATTCATTGAATTTTCATAACTTCACCATTAATTATGCAGGAAAAAAGCCGGGCATACGATATGGGGTACTCCGCCGACGCTTTCTTTACAAAAGCGGAGAAATGTATTCTCAGCAACGCCAGAACTATACTCAACAGGCATTGTCCAGATTAGGCGTATTCAAATACAATGACTTCAACTATACTCCTCGTCCGGGAAGAGATACCCTGGACATTACGGTCAATGCCATGTTCGACCTGCCTTACGACAGCGAACTGGAACTTAATGTCACCACCAAGAGTACCAAACAAACAGGGCCGGGAGCCAAATTCAATCTTTCGAAAAAGAATTTCAAAAGAATGGGCGCTTCATTGAACTTAGAGTTGAAAGGTTCATACGAATGGCAGACCAGTTCTACCGTTGACGGAGAAAGTTCTGTGATGAATTCTTACGAGCTGGGAGCTGCCCTCTCTCTGAATTTTCCACGATTGGTCTTACCCTGGATTAAAAACCGGGTAGACCCCTTCCGTTTCCCGTCTGAAACCAACTTTAAGATTTACGCAGAACAAGTGAACCGTGCCCGCTATTTCAAGATGTTATCATTTGGTGGAACTGTATCCTATAGTTTTCAGCCAAAACGTAGCATCAAGCATACCGTAACTCCAATTCATCTGGCGTTCAACACCTTGCAGCACCGCACCGCGCGCTTTGACTCCATTGCCAACGCCAACCCGATGCTCTTCCACAGTTTGGATAACCAGTTTATTCCGTCACTGACCTACACGGTTACTTACGACAATAGCTATCGGAAAACAAAGAACCGCGTATGGTGGGAAAACTCACTTACCTCTGCCGGAAATGTAACATCTGTCATTTATGCGGCTTTTGGACAAAAATTCAGTAAAAAGGAAAAAGAACTGTTGGGAACTCCGTTTGCACAGTTTCTGAAATATTCTTCAGAAGTAAGATATACTTACCACATCAGTGAAAAGCAGCAGTTAGCTACCCGACTGATGGGAGGAGTAATATGGGCTTACGGCAATAAAACAATCGCCCCCTACAGCGAACAATTCTATGTGGGAGGAGCCAACAGTATTCGCGCCTTTACCGTACGCTCCATCGGTCCGGGAAGGTTTCATCCGTCCAACAACTCCGGTTATTCTTATGTAGATGAAACAGGAGATATTAAATTAGAGGCCAATTTGGAATACCGCTTCCGTATTTTTTCCAACTTTTTGGGTGGAAACTTAAACGGAGCTACCTTTTTAGATGCAGGAAATGTATGGCTTATGCGCAAGGATGAAGCTCGTCCTGGAGCAGAATTCAATCTCCGGCATTTCTTTGACAGCATAGCATTGGGAACTGGAGTAGGAATTCGTTATGACCTTTCCTTCCTGATTTTGAGACTGGACTTCGGCTTTGCTCTCCATGTGCCATACGATACCGAAAAGAGTGGATACTATAATATCCCTAAATTCAAGGACGGAATGGGTATTCATTTTGCCATTGGTTATCCGTTCTAAAAACAGAGCAAATTGCCTGAAAAGAAAAATTAATGAAAATACAGATTCATGAATCAAAATAAATGGCTACATTTGCAGCGTTTTTGAAGGTATTTACATGAATAAGTGGAAGATTTTTGCTTGTATATCCCTGATTACTCTTATGAGCGCACTCGTAGGAGCAAACTTCTTTACACTTTATTCCACTGTAATCAATGAAAGCAATGCAGCAGAGGAAACCGAATCTGCCGATTTCATCTACCAGCATCCAGACAATAGTCTTTCAAAAACGCTTGACTTTCTGATAGCCAACAGACAGGCAGATATTCCACAGAAAATTTTATTCATACAAACCCAGAAAAACCTGGATGGTAAGTTTTTCCTACCGATACTCCCTTCTGGACAAGACTTTATTTCCAGACCACCCACCTATTTAGGGCCGACCCGTGCAGTATTCTCCACGCATCCTTACACACAATTAGATAAATTCTATTATCTGTATACCCTTAAAAGAATCCTTATTTAATACTATCTAAGAACAGTTTAAACCTGATTGTTCCGATACATTGCAGACAGAGGCTTGTGGTGTAACGGAAACGATTGGCTATCTATATGTATCATCAAAAATTCTTAGATATATGTTTTTTACATTTATTATTGTCGTTATTCTGACTGCTATCGTCCTTGTGGTGGCAGCAATGACCATTGCAAAACTACTTGCTCCACGGTCATTCAATCCGCAGAAGGGAGAACCGTACGAATGTGGTATTCCTACGCGTGGACAATCATGGGTGCAATTTAAGGCAGGTTACTACCTGTTTGCAATTTTGTTCCTGATGTTCGACATTGAAACGGTATTTCTCTTTCCTTGGGCTGTAGTGGCAGACCAAGTAGGAGTATATGCACTGGTTAGTGTAGGTTTCTTCCTGGTAGTTTTAATTTTAGGCCTGGCATATGCCTGGCGGAAAGGAGCTCTTGAATGGAAGTAAAAAAATCTACCTCTATTCGTTCTATGGAGTATGAGGACTTCAAGAACAATGATTATCTGGAAGACATGGTACGTCGTCTGAACATGGACGGAGCCGGAATCGTACTGGGAACAGTGGACGAACTGATTAACTGGGGACGAAGCAATTCGCTCTGGAGTCTGACTTTCGGAACCAGCTGTTGTGCCATCGAATTTATGGCGCTTGGCGCAGCCCGCTATGATATGGCCCGCTTTGGGTTTGAGGTAACCCGAAACTCTCCTCGTCAGGCCGACATGATTATGGTGCTGGGAACCATCACACACAAAATGGCTCCGGTGTTGAAACGTCTATATGACCAAATGGCCGAACCGAAATACGTAGTAGCAGTAGGTGGATGTACCATCTCCGGAGGTCCTTTCATCAAATCTTACCACGTAGTAAACGGTATTGACAAGATTATTCCGGTAGACGTGTACATTCCGGGATGTCCTCCCCGACCGGAAGCTTTCTTCTATGGCATGATGCAGCTTCAACGTAAAATCAAAGTGGAGCGCTTCTTAGGAGAAGTAAACCGTAAAGAAAAAGAGGAATAAACCCTACGTAAAAAGAAAAAATGCAAATGGAAATTGAAAAAATAACAAGCATTATTCCTGAAGCCGAAATCAGTCAGACAGGAGAGACTGTCGTAAAAGTTCCGGCAGAAAAGTTACACCAGATAGCTGAGACATTACTGAATGACAAAGAAAACCCGATGGATTTCTTGCGCGACATCGTAGGAATGGACTGGGGTGAAGAAGGCTTAGGTGCGCTTTACTTACTGGAATCTACCCGCACAGGTGCAAGAATCATACTCAAAGCGGTAACAGCAGACCGTGAAAAGGCATTACTTCCCACAGTAAGCGACTTGTGGAAAACCGCTCTGATTAAAGAACGTGAAGTGTACGACTTCTTCGGTATCTGCTTCTTGAATCATCCGGATATGCGCCGTATCTTCTTGCGTGAAGACTGGATTGGCTATCCTATGCGAAAGGATTATGACATGAACTCCAATCCACTCCGGATGGACAACGAGGAAAATGCCGATATGACAGATGAATACTTCCTCCGTCCCGACGGCACACTGGAGGGTCGTAAGAACGTGGTGTTTGGAGAAGATGATTTTGTGGTAAACATCGGTCCGCAGCACCCTTCTACGCACGGTGTATTGCGTATGCGTACTTCGCTCGACGGAGAAAACATCCGTAAGATTGACCCGATACTGGGATATATCCACCGTGGCATCGAAAAAATGAACGAAAGCCTCACCTACCCGCAGACATTAGCCTTGACCGACCGTCTGGACTACCTGAGTGCACACCAGAATCGCCATGCGTTGTGTATGTGTATTGAAAAAGCTGCCGGAATAGAAGTACCGGAACGTGCTCAATACATCCGTACCATCATGGACGAGTTGCAGCGTATCGATTCACACTTGCTGTTCTACTCCTGTCTGGTCATGGATATGGGTGGACTGACTCCTTTCTTCTATGGTTTCCGTGAACGTGAGATGATTCTGGATATTTTTGAAGAAACAACCGGAGGCCGTCTGATTCAGAACTACAACATGATTGGAGGTGTACAGGCTGACATTCATCCTACCTTCCAGCAGAAGGTGAAAGACTTTATCAAGCACCTGCGCAGTGTAATCCAGGATTATCATAACATCTTTACTTCAAACGTCATTGCCGATACCCGTCTGAAAGGTGTAGGCGTCTTGTCAAAAGAAGACGCCATCTCACTGGGATGCACAGGAGGTACCGGACGTGCTTCCGGATGGGCTAACGACGTGCGCAAGCATCATCCGTACGCACTCTACAACAAGGTGGACTTCAAGGAGATTGTGTACACGGAAGGTGATTCCTTTGCCCGCTACATGGTACGTATGGACGAAATCATGGAGTCTTGCCATATCATCGAGCAACTGATTGACAATATTCCGGAAGGAGAATTCCGTGCCAAGACCAAACCCATCATCAAATTGCCGGAAGGTGTATTCACTTCATCGGTAGAAACCAGTCGTGGAGAGTTTGATGTGGTATTGGAAAGCCATGGTGATAAAGTTCCTTACCGTCTGCACTACCGTTCCACCGGACTTCCGTTGGTTCACGCCATGGATACCGTTTGCCGTGGAGCTAAAATTGCCGACTTAATTGCCATTGGAGGTACACTCGACTTTGTCATCCCTGACATTGACCGTTAATCTCCACACAAACAGAGGAACAATCATTACAGAAAACTGAAAAAATAAAAGAATTATGTTTTTAGATTATTATAATCTCAGCCCGCTGCTCATGCAGATCCATGCATTCCTTTGCAGTGTAATGCCTGAATGGCTGGCACTTACATTGGAAGGACTCGTTGTGGGAGTATTTATCCTCGTCATGTACGCGGTACTGGCCATCATTCTTATCTACATGGAACGTAAAGTCTGTGCGGCTTTCCAGTGCCGTATCGGTCCGAACCGTGTAGGAGGAAAAGGAGGTTTGCTGCAAGTACCTGCCGACGTATTGAAAATCCTTACCAAGGAAATTATCAGCCTGAAGCATTCCGACCATTTTCTTTATGCTTTGGCTCCGTTCCTGGTAATTCTTGCTTCCATTCTGACATTCTCTTGTCTTCCATGGAATAAAGGTGGAGAAATCCTGCACATGAACATCGGTATCTTCTTTGTGCTGGCAGCTTCTTCCATCGGTGTATTGGGTATTTTGCTGGCCGGATGGAGTAGTAACAGTAAATATACATTGATTGGTGCCGTACGAAGTGGAGCCATGATTATCAGCTACGAGCTTTCTATCGGCCTCAGCGTACTGACCATGGTCGTAATGAGCGGTGCCATGGACATTCAGACCATCGTAGAAGGTCAGGCCAACGGATGGAACATTTTCAAAGGACACATTCCTGCCATCATGGCTTTCATCATCTACCTGATTGCCGGAAACGCGGAAGCCAACCGTGGTCCGTTCGACTTGGCAGAAGCAGAACAGGAGTTGACCGCCGGATACCACACAGAATATTCAGGTATGCATTTCGGATTCTTCTATCTGGCCGAATACTTGAACCTGTTCATTACTGCCGGTATCGCCACCACGTTGTTCTTGGGAGGCTGGATGCCCTTGCACATTGCCGGACTCGACGGACTGAACATGGTGATGGACTACATCCCCGGATTTGTATGGTTCATTGGAAAGACCTTCTTCATCGTCTTCCTGCTCATGTGGATTCGCTGGACCTTCCCCCGTTTGCGTATCGACCAGGTACTGACACTGGAATGGAAATACCTGATGCCGCTCTCACTGGTCGTATTGTTATTAATGACCGTATGCAAAGTATTTGGTCTGACATTTTGATTAAAAATTTTTGACTATGAATGGATTTAAAGAATATTTAAAAGGATATGTCGGTGGAGTCAAGAGTCTGCTGGTAGGTATGCGCACTTCCATGAAAGTGTTCTGCCAGAAGAAAATTACCGAACAGTATCCTGAAAACCGCCATACTACACTTCACATTCCGGAACGTCACCGGGCCATGCTGGTGATGCCGGTGGATGAAGAAGGAAATCACCATTGCATTGCCTGCGGACTTTGTCAGATGAGCTGCCCGAACGGCACCATCCGGTTGACCACGGAAATGCGTGAGACGGAAGACGGTAAAAAGAAAAAATTCCTGGTGAAATACGAGTACAATTTAGGCTCTTGCATGTTCTGCATGCAGTGCGTCAATGCCTGCCCTCATAATGCCATTCAGTTTACGAATGACTTTGAGAATGCAGTATTCCAGAAAGAAAAACTCGTCATGACACTGAACAAGAAATAAATAAAACGAAACGGATATGAATATATCACTTCAAGAAATCGTATTTTATATCGTAGGAGCCTGTATCATTGCTTGTTCCATTTTAGCTGTCACTACAGGAAAAATCCTGCGTGCCGCTACTTATCTGCTGTTCGTTCTTTTAGGTACGGGAGCCATCTACGGAATCCTGGGCTATACCTTCCTGAGCGCCGTACAGCTGATGGTTTACGCCGGAGGTATCGTGGTGCTGTATGTATTCTCCATCCTGCTGACCCAGTCGGACAAGAATATGAAGTACAAGATAAACCGCGCCAAGCTCATCAGTGTATTGCTGACCATTGTTATCGGTGCAGCTCTCGTGCTTTTCTTAGTTATGACCAACGGATTTGCCCTGAACCTGATTCCGCAAGGAGTAGAACTTCCGGTAGAAAACATCGGACATGCCTTGATTGGTACAGGGAAATACCAGTTTGTATTACCATTTGAGGTAGTCAGTGTATTGCTCTTAGCTTGTAT
Source organism: uncultured Bacteroides sp. (assembly GCA_945965395.1). GTDB lineage: Bacteria > Bacteroidota > Bacteroidia > Bacteroidales > Bacteroidaceae > Phocaeicola. The sequence goes on along the minus strand of CAMFND010000133.1, from coordinate 69,066 downwards.
GATTGGTGCGATACTGATTGCACGTAAACAAAAATAACACAGTAAGATTATGGAAATAGAAATTCATGTAGTTCACTACCTCGTCATCAGTACCGTCATGTTGTTTTGCGGCATCTACGGATTCTTTACCCGCAAAAACTTGCTGGCTTTGCTGATTTCGGTAGAATTGATGCTTAATGCAACCAACATCAATTTCGCGGTATTCAACCGTTATCTTTTCCCCGGACAACTGGAAGGCCATTTCTTCAGCCTGTTCGGCATAGCCATTGCCGCAGCTGAAACGGCTGTAGCCATTGCCATCATTATTAATGTGTATCGCAACCTGAAACAGGTGCTTACCGATGATATTACTGACTTGAAAGGATAACTTTCTCACATTTTATTCAATTGCTTATGGATTATACAATTCTGATACTTGCCCTCCCGGTGCTGAGCTTCCTGGTTCTGGCATTGGCCGGCATGAAAATGCCTCATCGCGTAGCAGGCACAATCGGTACCCTATCGTTAGGAGCGGTAGCCGTGCTGAGCTATCTGACGGCATTCAATTATTTCTCTGCCCCACGCACTGCCGAAGGCCTCTACCCTACGCTGATTCCGTGGAACATTGAATGGTTGCCGTTCACTTCCTCCCTTCACATCGACATGGGCATTTTGCTCGATCCGATTTCCGTCATGATGCTGGTGGTTATTTCCACGGTGTCACTGATGGTACACATCTATTCTTTCGGCTACATGAAAGGTGAAGTCGGCTTCCAGCGGTACTACGCTTTTCTGTCGCTCTTTACCTTCTCTATGTTAGGCTTGGTAGTAGCTACCAACATTTTCCAGATGTATGTGTTCTGGGAACTGGTAGGTGTGTCTTCCTATCTGCTTATTGGTTTCTACTATACCAAACCGGAAGCAATTGCCGCCAGCAAGAAAGCCTTTATCGTCACCCGTTTTGCTGACTTGGGATTCCTGATTGGTATCCTTATCTACGGATACTACATGCAGACTTTCACCTTCAACCCTGGAACCGAACGCCTGATGCAGGCCGGAATGGTACTTCCCTGGGCATTGGGACTGATGTTTATCGGTGGCGCCGGAAAGAGTGCCATGTTCCCGTTGCACATCTGGTTGCCGGATGCCATGGAAGGTCCGACACCGGTATCTGCCCTGATTCATGCCGCTACCATGGTAGTAGCCGGAGTATATCTGGTAGCCCGTATGTTCCCCTTGTTCATCGGCTTTGCGCCGCACACACTCCACTTGGTAGCCTGGGTAGGTGCTTTCACCGCATTCTATGCCGCCAGCGTAGCCTGTGCACAGAGTGACATAAAACGTGTACTGGCCTTCTCTACCATCTCACAGATTGGTTTCATGATGGTGGCATTAGGTGTATGCACGGCAGCCAACCCGCACGAAGGCGGACTGGGTTACATGGCCAGCATGTTCCACCTGTTCACACATGCCATGTTCAAAGCCCTGCTCTTCTTAGGAGCCGGATGCATCATCCACGCCGTACACAGCAACGAGATGGAAACCATGGGCGGTCTGCGCAAATACATGCCAATTACCCACATCACCTTCCTGATTGCCTGTCTGGCCATTGCAGGTATCCCTCCGTTCTCCGGATTCTTCTCAAAAGATGAAATTCTGACTGCCTGCTTCCAGTACAGCCCCGTGATGGGATGGATTATGGCCATCATTGCCGGAATGACTGCTTTCTATATGTTCCGTTTGTACTACTGCATCTTCTGGGGAAAGGAAAACAAGGAACTGCATGCACACCACGTGCCGCATGAAAGTCCGCTGACCATGACCTTCCCGCTGATGTTCCTGGCGCTGGTCACCATCGTAGCCGGTTTTATTCCTTTCGGACATTTCGTTTCAGCCAACGGTGAATCCTACGACATCCACCTCGACTGGACAGTAGCCGGTACAAGTATCGCTATTGCAGTAATTGCCATTGCCTTGGCTACCTGGATGTACGCCCGCGAACAGCAACCTGTGGCCGACATGCTCGCCACACACTTCAGCACCCTGCACCGTGCAGCCTACAAGCGTTTCTACATGGACGAAATCTGGTTGTTCGTGACCAAGAAAATCATCTTCCGCTGCATCTCTACTCCATTGGCATGGTTTGACCGCCACGTCATCGACCAGTTCATGAATTTCATGGCCTGGGGTACCAACGCAGCCGGAGAGACCGTACAGCCCATACAAAGTGGAAAGGTACAAACCTACACGCATTATTTCCTGGCAGGTATCATTGTCCTGACAATTATCTTGCTGTTGAACTAAAAAAGAAGAACTTATACGTTTATGAATATATTAAGTCTTTTCGTATTGATACCTCTGCTGATGTTGTTAGGACTATGGATTGCCCGCAACGTCAATCAAGTCAGAGGAGTGATGGTGGCCGGTTCCACTTTATTGCTGGCACTTGCGGCTTACCTCACGGTGTCTTACATCGGACAGCGCCATGCGGGAGCTACAGCCGAAATGCTTTTTACAGACAGCATCGTATGGTATGCCCCGCTTCACATCTGTTACTCTGTAGGAGTAGACGGTATCTCCGTAGTGATGCTGCTGCTGAGTGCCATCATCGTATTTACCGGTACATTCGCTTCCTGGAAGCTGAAACCGCTCACCAAAGAATATTTCCTGTGGTTCACCCTGCTGAGCACCGGAGTATTCGGGTTCTTCATCTCGACCGACCTGTTCACCATGTTCATGTTCTATGAAGTGGCCCTGATTCCGATGTACCTGCTGATTGGTGTATGGGGAAGCGGCCGCAAGGAATATGCTGCCATGAAGCTGACCTTGATGCTGATGGGTGGTTCTGCCTTCCTGCTGATTGGTATCCTGGGCATCTACTACGGAGCCGGAGCCGAGACGATGAATATCCTGGAAATCGTGCAGCACAAGATACCGACCGAAATGCAACGTATCTTCTTCCCGATGGTCTTCTTAGGATTCGGTGTGCTGGGTGCCTTGTTCCCCTTCCACACATGGAGTCCCGACGGTCATGCTTCTGCCCCGACAGCCGTAAGTATGTTGCACGCCGGTGTGTTGATGAAATTAGGAGGTTACGGATGTTTCCGCATCGCCATGTACCTGATGCCGACCGGTGCCGCTATCTGGGGTGATTTCTTCCTGGTACTGACCACCATTTCTGTAGTGTACGGAGCGTTCAGTGCCGTAGTACAGACCGACTTGAAATACATCAACGCCTACTCTTCTGTAAGCCACTGCGGACTGGTATTGTTCGCTCTGCTGATGATGACGCGTGTAAGTGCTACCGGCGCCATCCTTCAGATGTTGAGCCACGGCTTGATGACCGCCTTGTTCTTTGCCCTTATCGGTATGATTTACGGTCGTACACACACCCGTGACATCCGCCAGCTGAGCGGACTGATGAAAATCATGCCTTTCCTGGCCGTGGGTTATGTCATTGCCGGTCTGGCCAACTTAGGTCTGCCTGGTCTGAGCGGTTTCGTGGCTGAAATGACCGTATTCGTAGGCTCATTCCAGAATCCGGACCTGTTCCACCGCACTTGTACCATCATCGCCACGATGAGTATTGTCATCACGGCTGTGTACATCCTGCGTGTAGTAGGAAAAATCCTGTATGGCACCTGTCAGAACCCGGAACACCTGAAACTGACCGACGCTACCTGGGACGAACGTTTTGCCGTAATCTGCCTGATTATAGCTGTAGCCGGACTGGGACTCGCTCCTTACTGGGTCAGCAATGTCATCAGCGGAAGCGTAGAACCTATTATCAGCCAACTTATCCGATAACCTGAATAAACTAAAAGAAATTATATGAGCGAATTATTAACCATGCAGGCTGAAATAAGCCTGGTCGCCATTATCCTCTTCATGCTGTTGGCAGACTTGATACTGAAAACGCCTAATCACAAGCCTCTTCAAACTCTTGCCTGCACACTGATGGTCGTACAACTGGCTTTAAACATTGTACCCGCCAGCGGAGAAGCCTTTGGAGGAATGTATCATGCCAGCCAAATGGCATCTGTTGTAAAAACCATACTGACTGCCGGTACACTGCTCGTATTCCTGCAGTCGGGTGAATGGCTCTCACGAGAAGATACCCGTCACAAAGCCGGAGAATTCTATATGCTGACACTCAGCACGCTGCTGGGTATGTATTTCATGGTCAGCGCAGGCAGCTTCATCCTGTTCTACGTAGGCCTGGAACTGGCCAGCATCCCGATGGCCTGTCTGGTGGCTTTCGACAAATACCGTCATCACAGTGCAGAAGCAGGAGCCAAATTTATCCTGAACTCCATGTTCTCTTCTGCCCTGATGCTTTATGGTATCTCCATGGTATACGGTACAACCGGTACCACCTACTTTGCCGATATCACCACAGCCCTGACCGGAACCCCGCTTCAGGTAATGGCAATGGTGTTCTTCTTTGCCGGACTGGGCTTCAAGCTGAGTCTCGTACCCTTCCACATGTGGACACCCGATACCTATCAGGGAGCTCCGACCAATGTATCGGCTTACCTGTCAGTCATCTCCAAAGGTGCAGCTGCTTTCGCTCTGATGAGCATCCTGATAAAAGTATTCGGACAGATGGTAGCCGACTGGAGTCTCTTGCTGAGCATCGTCATTGTGGTCACCATCACTATTGCCAACATCTTTGCCATCCTTCAGGAAGACTTGAAACGCTTCATGGCTTACAGTAGTATCTCACAGGCCGGTTATATCATGCTGGCTGTACTGGGAGGAAATGAACAGGGAATGGCTTCACTGGTGTACTACATCGTAGTCTATATCGTAGCCAACCTGGCTGTGTTCGGTGTCATCAGCACCATAGAGCAGCACACCGGAGGAAAGGTGGACAGAAGTACCTACAACGGATTGTACAAAACCAACCCACGCCTGAGCTTCGTCATGACACTGGCGCTGTTCTCACTGGCCGGTATCCCTCCGTTTGCCGGATTCTTCTCTAAATTCTTTGTATTTGCCTCTGCTTTCCACAGCGGTCACTGGCTGGTAGTGTTCCTGGCATTGGTAAATACAATTATTTCGCTCTACTATTACCTGCTGATTGTGAAAGCCATGTACATCACTCCTAACGATGCACCGGTAGCCACCTTCCGCACACCGGCTCTGGCCCGTACAGGTCTGTTTATCTGCCTTATCGGAGTCATTGTATTAGGTATCTGCAGTGGAGTGTATGAACTGCTTAATCATGTAGCTGGACTGGGATTTTAACCTTACATACCCCTATCAAAAGGAACAGAAAAGGCTGTCTCATAATGAGATGGCCTTTTCTATTTCCTCTAATGGAAGAAAGCTAAAACGATAAAATATTTTTAGTCAAAATAGTTAAAACAACTTTTTTTTAGAAATGACAAATAATAAAATAAATTTATTCCAAAACATTTGTGTTTTATAAAAAAATATTACATTTGCGACAGAGCTAAAATATAATATAAAACCATTATTAACACTTATCTACTATGAGTTCAAAAACATGTTTTGCAAAAAGTAGTTGCATTGTATTGGCGAGTGCTTTTTTCTGCACCTCTTTGCCGGCTCTTGCAGCTTCTTCTACAACCAGAACAAATCTGGCCATTCAGCAACAAGAGCAAAAACTAAAAGGACAAGTCATTGATGCCCAAACAGGAGACCCTGTAATCGGAGTAAATGTACTTGTAAAAGGGACTACTAACGGAACCATTACAGACATTGACGGAAAATACGAGTTAAATGCCCCTGCTGGTGCCGTACTCCAGATTTCTTTTATCGGCTACAAAACAGTAGAAATAACTGCTACCGCCAATGAGCAAACTATCAAGTTACAGGAAGATACTGAAACTTTGGAGGAAGTAGTTGTAGTAGGTTATGGTGTACAGAAAAAAGAAAGTTTAACTGGTGCCATGTCTACACTGAAGGAAAACAGACTGAAAGATGTTACTACCCCAACAGTGGAAAATATGCTGAACGGTAAAGTATCCGGAGTATATGTCGCACCAGGTTCAGGACAACCGGGTTCCAATGGAGCTGTACAAATCCGTGGACGTGCCACTTTGAGTGGAAGTACCTCTCCGCTGTGGGTAATAGATGGAGTAATTGTGGGTGAAGACCCCGGTGTATTGAATCCATCGGACATTGAAAACATGACTATCTTAAAAGATGCTGCCTCCACTGCCATCTATGGTTCACAAGGTGCCAATGGTGTCATTATCGTAACCACTAAGATGGGTAAAAGCGAGAAAATGAAAATCAATGCTTCCATCAAAATGGGTGTCAGCACAATGACAAATGGAAAAATGGAAGTCATGAACGGCGCCGAACTATACGATTATTATGCTTCGTTCCCTAATCAGGAAAGCATCAAGTTCTCACGCTGGAATCCAGATTTAAGAAATGCCAATTTTGACTGGGGAGAACTGGCCTCACAAGCCGGATTCACTCAAGACTATAATATTTCATTATCCGGAGGAAGTGAGAAAATGAGTTCTTATTTCTCATTGGGATATTACAGTGAAGAAGGAACCGTAAAAGGTTACAAATATGACCGCTACAGCTTCCGTTACCGCTCTAATTACAAGCCGTTCTCCTGGTTGACTATCAAACCGAATATATCCGGTTCAATGAAAAATACGGATGATTCTCAATATGACTATACAGCCAAATATACAATGTTCCCTTGGGATAGTCCATACGATGAGGATGGCAACCTGGTTCCCGACCGTTATAGCGGATGGGTAGATAGTTCAGACTCAAATTACCTGAACTCCCTTTCTTACGGAAATCATACTACAAGAAAAACGTATGAATTTTCCGGAAACTTTGACTTTGACATAAAAATTACGGACTGGCTGACCTTTACATCTGTTAATAACTATCGCTGGACAGGATATTTCCAATCGGTCTATACAGACCCACGTACAGAAAGTGCATCTGGAGTACAAGGACGTGTAGAAGAAGAACAGACCAACAACATCCAACGATACACCAACCAGTACCTGACATTCAACAAAATGTTCGGAAAACATTCCATACAGGCATTGCTGGCGTATGAATTTATGGACACATCTGCTAAAGTTATCAATGCCAAAGGTACAGGTATTGTTTCCGGTTTTGAGGTGCTGGATGCAACTGCTACTCCTGAAGAAGTAGGAGGCAACCTTACCGAATGGGCTAAACAGTCTGTTTTTGCCAAAGCAAACTATACTTACGACAACCGCTATCTTGCAGAAGTATCTCTGCGTAGAGATGGGGCTTCAAACTTTGGTGATGACAAGAAGTATGGTAATTTCTTCTCAATCAGTGGTGGATGGAACATCAACCGCGAAAAATGGTTCAAAGCCGACTGGGTAGACGTATTGAAACTGCGTGCTTCATACGGTTCTGTAGGTAACATTCCATATTCTAAATATCCGCAATACGGTTTGTATTCTGTTTCTTCCAACTACAATGGCATTCCTGCTATTCTTATCAGCCAGGTTGGCAATAAAGACCTGACTTGGGAACAGACTTACACCGCTGGAGTAGGTATTGATGCCAACTTCTTCAACAACCGTCTGCGCTTCGTATTCGACTACTATAACAAATACACTTCCAACATCTTATACCAGGTTCCGGTTTCCGGATTGACAGGTATCACCAGCCGTTGGCAGAACGTAGGCGAAATGCGCAACTCAGGTATTGAAATTACCATTGGAGGAGACATCATCCGTACAAAAGACTGGTTGTGGAGTCTTGACCTGAACATGGGCTATAACAAGAACAAACTTGAAAAGCTGTATGGTGACGATCCGAACATGATGATTATCGGTGGTGGCGGAAATGATACTACCATTGCGGGAGCTGCAGAAAAAGTATTGAAAGTAGGTTATAGCACTGACCGTTACTACCTGCGCGAATGGGCTGGCGTTGACCCCAAAAATGGAGCTCCATTATGGTACAAAAACGATGGTAGTGGAGAAACAACCAGCAATTATTCTGAAGCTAAACAAGTAATAACAGAAGCTACTTCACCGAAACTATTTGGCGGATTCAATACTTCTCTGACATGGAAAAACATTGACTTGAACGCTTCATTCGGATTCTCACTCGGAGGTAAAATCTATAACTATTCCCGCCAGGAATATGACTCAGACGGTGCCTATACAGACCGTAACCAGATGAAACTTATTGATGGCTGGTCACGTTGGGAAAAAGAAGGCGACATCGCTACTCACCCTGCCGCATCTTACGGAAACAAGAGCAACTCAAACAAGGCTTCTACTCGTTATCTGGAAGATGGAGATTACCTGAAACTGCGTTCTCTGTCTATTGGCTATAATCTGGACCTGTCTAAATATTATATCCAGAACATGCGTATTTATTTCACAGCTGAAAATGTATTTACACTTACAGGATTTTCAGGCATCGACCCTGAAGTTCCGGCTTACTACGATGAAACTACCGGTACCTACAAGTCAATCGGTACTGCAGGAGCAAACCTTTATCCATCTACACGTAAATTCATGTTCGGTATCAATTTAACCTTCTAATTAGCACACACTTATGAAAAATATAACTTCAACAATACTTTTATCCCTGAGTATCACAGGAGGAGTATTTACGTCTTGCGACATAGACCGATTCCCCAATAATTATATGGCAACCGACCAGGTAACAGACAACCAGGAGGTGCTTTTTGACAACATGATGAACGGTATGTATGCACAGCTGAAAACATGGTCTGACCCTATGCACCGTTTAGGCGAATACGCAGGTGACAACATGATGATTCGTGGTGCCTCTACTGATGCCTTCTACGAATTCATCACTTACTCACGCACACCCGACAACTACCGTCTGCAAAGTTTCTGGGATTATGGGTATAAAGCCATTGCACAGGCATCGAATATCATCGATATGGCCAAAGATACAGATGATCCGGAAATTAAAAGTAGATTAGGAGAATGTTACTATGTACGTGGCATGATGTATTTCTACCTGTGCCGTGCTTTCGGACGTCCTTACTACCAGGTACCGGATAAAAATCTTGGAGTCCCTATCGTAAACGGAACTCCAAGTGAAGAAGAAATCAGTAACCTGTCTCTGCCAGACCGCTCTACAGTAAAAGAAACTTACCAACAAGCTATTAATGACTTGCGTACAGCTGAAAAGATGATTACGACTCCATTCAAAAATGCAAATACCGCTTCAAAAGAAGCAGCCCAGGCTATGCTGTCACGAGTATACCTGTATATGAGTGGAACTTATGAAAACCCTAACACACTATATGCTGACTCTGCTGTCTATTACGCAAATCATGTCATTGAGTCTCCTAACTTCCATCTGGTTTCTCATGAAGATTATATGAAGTCGGCCAGAACAGCTCCCGAAAACTATCCGGAAGCAATCTTTGTCATCAAACGTCTGGCTGCCGACTTCCCGGGAGATGATTACTACTATGGCATCGGAGGTATGTACTCCAACATCGGTGGTATGGGATGGGGAGAAATGTACGCCAGTGCCAAATACATCGAGCTCCTGGATGAAACCAAACGTAACGACTGGAGAAAAGGTGATGACGGAATTGTAGACGCACGAGCTAAATTTATTGAACCTCAATATTCAGTAGACGATAACGGGAATTATACAGAAGTGCTGCGCTTTATCACTCCGAATGCGGCAGGTACCGGATATACCTACGTACAACTTCGTGTAAATGAAGACAGAACGGAATGTTGGACGGTAGACGAGAACAATAAGCCCAAAGACAAATATCCAATCAGCCTTTATACAGGACGTACCCCTGAGGAGGAATACTACACCATCAATTATAATGGTGCTACCTACACAGGTGTAATTGATTACCAGATGTCACTCAACAATGGTTATCCTATGTTCTACATCACGAAGTGCTCACGCGAGGATAACCTGGAATCACAGCTGCATTCACCCATCATTTCACGACTGGATGAAATGTACCTGAACCGTGCAGAAGCTTACGTGAAATTGGGAAATCTTGAAAAAGCAAAAGATGATGTTAATAAAATCCGTAAACGGGCCATCAATGATGAGGCAGCCTACGATGCAAGCACATTCTCTGCCAACGCAGCTAAATTGGTAGATAAAGAACGTCAATTGGAACTGGCTTATCAGGCAGAACGCAGCTACGATGTATTCCGTAACGGCGGTACATTGGAGAGAAAATATCCGGGTCCTCATCCAATAGATGATGTACTAGCCACTGACTATCGTGTGACTTATTATATCCCACAGACAGCGATTAACTCTTACCCGAACGGAAGTAAATTAACTCAGAATCCGACAAGTGATGAAGGGGTTATTCTTCATTAATGAAAAATCTGACAAGACTTTACATAAGCTGCCTCATCCATTCGGATGGGGCAGTTTTTTACTACCAAACTCTTCAGTAAAAAAACGCAAGTGCATTTGATCTAAAACGCAAGTGCATTTGAAGTAAAACGCAAGGACGTTTTACCTTAAACGCAAGGGCGTTTTTGTCTGAACGCAAAGGCGTTTTCAAGTAGTCTGAAAACTGCTTCAAAAAAAGCTAAAAACGAACTCATTCACATGTCCGAGAGTGAGTTTTCTTCCGCACAACGATAATGTAAAGGAGAAAGACCGGTTTCCTTCTTGAAGAACGTACCAAATGCGGAGGCATTGGGAAAATGAAATTCATTCGAAATTTCCTGAATAGTCTTGTTGGAATTCTTCAACAGCAACATGCTCCGGCGAATGATGGCACGGAACACCAATTCCTGTACCGTATATCCGCATACAGACTTTGACAGTGCGGACAGATATTTAGGAGACAGACAAAGTTTGTCGGCATAAAAGGCTACGCCCCTCTCTTGCTTGTAATATCGCTCTATCAAACGGATGAGCTGAATAAATGTATCAATCTTATGCCCGGCCACTTGATTTTCTTCCATCAACTGGCGACTATAAATGGAGCAGAGTCTATAAGTCAAAGCCAATAGCAGCAACTTTCGCTCATGATTATCAAATGAATTATTTGTAGCATACCGATACCTGCTTATCAGAGAAATATAGCGTGCGATATCTTCTTCTTCACCCGTAGACCATACATAACAAGGTTGCGGAGTTAATGTAGCATAAAGATGCATGGCTACAACCGAACTCCCCAATAATTCCCGGATAGGGTCAATACGGTAAAACAAGATATCTATACGCAAATCAGCCGTACATGAACCAGCACAAAAAGTGGTAGCCTCAGACAGAAAAATTGTCTCTCCAGCTTTCGCTACAAAAAGCTTCTGATTCAAGGTGAATTGAAATTCTCCCTGTTCACAGACTATAACTCCAAGATAATCCATCTGAAAGTTTCTTTGCAATATTACCGGAAAAGAATCCACGCTTCCTTCCGAACAGCAAATATCCCTTCGTTCTACCAGCATCTGATTCAGACGCTTCAGGCGTTCCGCTTGTGAAGTCATGACCACTAATTAAAGTTGTTTTTACATATTGCGCTAAGATACATAAAAAAACGTCACGGCAGGTGCTTACATGTAATTATTCCCCGCTGAAAATATAGATTAAGAAACGAAAAGCCCCACCGTGACGTAACAACTTTTTTAAGATACTATGGCAGAAAATGGCTCCAATTTTCTTTTTCGCCAAGGATACAGCAGGAAAAAGACCGCACATATCATACAGCCATAGAAAGTCCAGCCCGACATTTCCTTGACAGCCGATAAAGTGGCTTGTACCTGTACGGTTCCTTTTGCCGACATTGCAGCCATCTGCTCAGCTTCCTGTCCACTCTTTCCCTGATATTGCATACCCTTTACTGTCTGCGAATAAGAAGCTGCTACTTCTGCATTCAATAAGTCACGGTCTTGTGCAAAACGTGTGACGTAATGTTGCTGACGATTCTGCATCACGTTGGTATAAAGTGCCGTACCGATACCGGGCCCTATGACCATGCGTACAGTCAGCATAATACAAATCCACGTAGACAAGTATTTGTACGGCATCCGCTGGTTGGCATGTACAGCCGTCAATGAATACAAAAGCATCATTCCCGTAGCACGGATAATTACCGGATACTTCATCCGCTCGTATAATCCGGAGGTCTGTACCTCAAAATACATAAACAGAGCCGAAAGACCTATCAATACAAAACCAAGTGAAAAAAGATACTTCAAATGTACCCCTCTACTACCCAGCATAACGGCAATGATGCAACCGATAAAATATCCCAGCATCGTCCAGTTACCCAATGAGGCGTTCTGCCAGTTGTCTATCTTCATTCCTACTCCCGTAAACACGTTGACGAACATGGCACTGGAATTGAATATCATCAGTAACAGGAAGAGCAAGATTCCCATCCGGATAGAACGCAACTTGAAGATGTCCATCAGAAAATAGGGAGAATACTGTCTTTTCTCCATATAAACAAACAAGACTGTAAAACACACGGCACTCACCGTAGCCCAGCAGATAGAAGGATCATCATACCAGTCAAGTACTTTTCCATACACCAGTACATACACTACCGAAGCACACATCAGGCAAAATATCACCACACTACCAAACTTACGGAAGGTAATGGGAAAACGACGAGTGGAATACTTGTGATAGGGCATAGTAACAAATACCACCAAAATAGAAAGCAGCAACGCTCCCATCATGAAATAATACACATACTGCCATTCATACTCGTAGGCCAGCCATGCGGTAAGTGAAGTACCCAACTGCCCCAGAATCATAAAAAATAAATAGATAGTAGGCATACTGGTACTCTTCTCACGGTCCAGCTTGTCCCAGCCTTCTTCGTCTACCGGATCATTTCCGGGTGTAATGTTACGGGTAGCTTCCATCCCAAACGCATACTTAATCAGTGTAAAGAGATTGACCATCATCAGCACCATTCGTAAAAAGCCCATCACTACACTGCACACGGCCAGCAGGTAAATGCTGTCGGTCTTTGCACAAATGTAACTCAGGATATAAAGCAAAGAGAAACCTACGACGCACATCATCTTCTCCCGGCGCAGGCAAACCAGTCCGTAAAAAAACGGAGAAAAAGCTGCCATCCCCACAGAAGTAAGAAAGCTGACGAACTGAATATGCTCCGACTGGATACCCAGTCCGCTCAGCATCTCTCCGCTGTTGGCCGTATACACTCCACTGGCCGTCAGTATAGGCACGAACAGCAATATCAGAATCAGTATACCCAACGGCTTGGGTACCCAGTTATAAAACGGATAATTTTTAGGAAGTGAAGGCATAATTCTACTCTTTTGGAAAAACTTGTAAAAAATCGGTTTACAATTTGGCTTTCACCACTACCATCATACCAGCAGCCAGACGCTCATTGTCCTCTTTGGACAAATCGGTGAATTCAATACGTACCGGAATACGCTGTTGAATCTTGACAAAGTTTCCAGCTGAATTGTCTGTAGGTACCAGAGAATATTTAGACCCTGTAGCTCCGGATATGGCCGTAATCTTTCCGGTAAACTCGCGGTCACTGATAGCATCGACAGAAATACGTACTTCCTGCCCTACCTTCAGATTCTCGACCTGCGTTTCCTTATAATTGGCAATCACCCATTTCTGTGTATCCGGAAGGATATAAGTCACCGTCTGTCCGGCGGTAATATACTGTCCCTCTTCCAAAGTTCTCCGTCCTAATTTTCCATCGCAAGGAGCTACAACCACAGTATAAGAGAGATTCAGACGTGCCATCTCCAATGCAGCTGTCGCACGCTGTATGGCAGCCTCCGTACTTTCTCTGCGATTGGAAACCTCTTTCACTCCCGACATAGCAGCCCGCTGCTGGCGCTTGGTCGCCTCCAGTTTCTTACGGGTAGCCTCATATTCCGTTTCAATCTGTTCCAGCTGAATAGGAGTAGCTGCATTCCGCTTTACCAAATTCTCATAACGCTGACGGTCTTTCTCCAGTTTGGCCAGACGAATTTCAATCTCGGCAATCGAAGCTTCATAAACCGAAGCGGAGTTCTGCGTGGTCTGCAAAGTAGCATCTATCACGGTAGCACCCGCCAAGGCATCCTTTAAAGCAGCCTCTGCCTCCATGACACGAATACGATATTCACGGTCATCCAGCACCAGCAAGGTATCTCCCTTACGTACATCCTGGTGTTCCGTAAAATAGATTTTCTTGATATAGCCCGAAGCCCTCAGATTGACCGGAGAATTATACTGCTCAATTTGTGCATCGTTGCTTGTTTCGGTATGCTTGTAATCTAAAAACAGACAAGCCACTTCTACAATTCCCCATGCAAGAATAGCGATGCCTAAAAGACTAGCCAGAATCTGACGACGGCGTTGTTTTTTTAACTTTAAAGCCTTTTCCTGAAGTGTATTATTATGCTGAGTTTCCATATTATCTGAATTTTAAATGATTTAATGAGTTTAATTTCCTTGTAACAAGCGATCCATCTGTCCTGTCAGTTTCAGTAGGGCAAGATTAGCCACCTGATAGTTGTAGTGTGCACTGAGATAATTATTCTGTGCCTCGCTCATGCGCATTTCATCCTGCAATACTTCGGTCATGGAAGCGATTCCCTCCCGGTACCGGTCGGTCGTAACCTGATACACATCTTCTGCCAGCAAATAATTGTCTTTCTGTTTTTTAAAATTACGCTGGTTGTTCATCAGCTCATTTGTGGCATTCAGATACTGCGTCTGCATGTTCTTGAGCGTATTCTCGTAATTCAGTCTTGCATTTTCCTGGTCAATCTGAGCTTTCCGGATACGCGCCCGCTTGTCAAAACCATCGAATATCGGAACACGAAGTGTAATCCCCAATCCGGTAGAAGGATACCAGTGATTGGAAGGTCCGGAATGGAACCAGTGACGGGCCTTATCCGTATACGCTGAATACATCCAGCTTCCGGTCAGCGTCAACGAAGGAAGGTAGCCTTGACGAATCAAATCCTTTTGCTGCCCAGCCAGTTTCTCCTGTGATTGCAAGAGTTGCAATTCATACAAATCACTACGAAGACCGGTCAGCGAGGCCGACTGCATCCGTTCTGTATCTACAGGGGTCAGTGTAATTTCTTCTTCCGCAGGATAATCCATTACATATTTCAAGAGATTCAACTGCTGCACCAACATAGATTTTGCATTGTCATACTGCACCTGCTGATTTTCCAAATTAATGTTGACACGCTTTACATCCACCTCCATAGCCATTCCATTGTCAAAGAATGCCAAAGTGATGTCGCGCAGTTCCCGCAACCGCACCATGTTTTCCTGAATGAGTGTCAGCTGCTCCATGGTATTCTGTCCCAGATAATACATCTTGCTGATTTGCATCATCAGGTCCTCACGTGCCTTCTCATACGACAGACGGTTCAATTCATTCATAGTACGGGCAATATCTACTGCCGTATACACCGTCTGATTGTAAAGCGGCATCTGCAACTGCAATCCTGCCGATGCATTGTACTGCAAAGTTTTGGTCACATTGTACAGATTTCCATAAGCTGACCCGTCGGTAACAGAAACCGGTGGATTAAAATTGTCATTGAATCCTGCCACCGCACTGATTTGCGGCCACAGTTTCGCACGATTCTCGCTAAGAAGATGTTTGGCTTTCCGC
Organism: uncultured Bacteroides sp.; assembly: GCA_945965395.1. GTDB lineage: Bacteria > Bacteroidota > Bacteroidia > Bacteroidales > Bacteroidaceae > Phocaeicola. The sequence goes on along the minus strand of CAMFND010000133.1, from coordinate 53,483 downwards.
ATCTCATTGCGATTACCTTCCAGCGAGAGATTATTTTCAATGCCTAATTTCAGGCACTCTTCCAATGTCAGCGTCTTCTGTGCCCCGACAGGCATCCACGCCAACCACAGTGTAAAAATAACTACTAATTGCTTCATTTTTTCTCGTTTCTTAATCTGAAGCAAAGGTAGTACATCAGATACTTACACGATTATTCATAAAAGAGGAGGAGCTGTTCAGATTTTCCTTTTTAAGAGTTTCAGATAGATAAAAACCAGGTTTATTGCAAGAAAAGAAATGAAGTTCGAAATCTAAAATCAGTGTATACAAATAAAAAAATCCGGATTACTCGTTTTCGAGAACCCGGATTACACATTATATTATTCGTAGAATTTCTATCATTTAAACATCTTCTCCAAATCATCTTCTTTCAATACGGCCAGTACAGTCTTTCCATCTGGCGTATAATTTGGAGTAGATACGGCAAACAAGTCATCGACCAGACGATTCATTTCCTCATCGGTCAGTACCTGTCCCGGTACAATGGCTGCTGCTTTTGCCAATGAAAGTGCAAGCATACTTTGTACTTCTTCCTTCACTTTACAACCTTTTTCAATCGCCGTCTGTACCATATCTGTAACCAGCTTTTCCGGATTCAGTCCTTCAATTCCGGCTGGAATACCATTAATGGAATAGGTTCCTCCTCCCAGACTGCTAAGGTCAAATCCCAAGGCATTTAAATCGTCCATAAACTCCTCCAGTACAGGCACCTCAGAAGGAGAGAAATGCACCATATCCGGGAAGAGCATTCGCTGGGAAGCATTCTTCCGATTTTCTATCTGCGCCATATAGCGGTCGAAAAGGATACGAATATGTGCTCGCTGCTGATTAATAATCATCAACCCGGACTTTACAGAGGTCAGAATATAGCTCCCTTTATACTGATAGTGACGCATGGAATTCTCCTGAGGTTGCTTCTCGTTTTCCTCACCAGAGAACGAGGGAACAACGGCATCTTCTTGAGAAGTCTGCCCCCAGTCGGTTGATTCCGGGAAAAACGGTCGTACTTCTTCTTCCGGTTGAATATCCGGTTCCGACGAAGTGCGTTCCAGTCCTTCAAACAAGGGTTCCCACTCTACCCGATTTTTGTGGCTGCCAAACGAAGGAGTATAATTTCCGCTTCTGCCAAAATCCGGCATCCCGCCTTTATTCATGGAAGAACGTACAGAGGTACCCGTAGGCGTACTCCATTCTCGCACATCCTGTCCGAAGCTTTCTCTTTCCGTTTCTTTATTGGTTGCCGATGCAGAAGAGTAAGCAGAAGGAGGCACTGCCGCTGTATTAAACGGATTATAAGAAGGGTCAAAACTGGTTTGAGGAGGTGCCACCGTATAAGGAGAATTCTCAAAGGCAGGAATGTCCGGCATACCTTCTGTATCAAAATCAATCGAAGGTACCGCGTTGAAACGTCCTAACGTCTCTTTGACTGCTGCCGAAAGAATCTGCCATACGGCTTGTTCATTCTCAAACTTGATTTCTGTCTTTGTAGGGTGTATATTGACATCTATATCCGAAGGTTCCACTTCGAAATAAATGAAATAAGAGACTTGTTCACCCACCGGAATCAGGTTGTCGTATGCACTGGACACAGCCTTATGAAAATAGGGATGGCGCATATAACGACCATTCACAAAGAAGAACTGGCGCGCCCCTTTCTTACGGGCAGATTCAGGACGACCGATATATCCATGTATTTTCACCATGGTGGTATCAATGTCCAAAGAAAGCAATTCCTGGTTCAGTTTCTTGCCAAATACCCCCATAATACGCTGCCGCAAAGGAATGGCCGGCAGATTCAGCATCTCGGTGCCATTATGACTCAGCACAAAAGATATATCCGGATTGACCAGCGCAATGCGTTCGAATTCAGCTACAATGTTACTTAACTCCGTTTGATTGGATTTCAGGAACTTCCGACGGGCAGGTACATTGAAGAACAGATTTTTCACAGAGAAGTCACTGCCTCGCTGGCAGGCTACTGCCTCCTGCTTTTCTACCTGGGAACCGGAAATCTGAATGAAAGTACCTAATCCGTCTTCACTGGAACAAGTTTTCAGTTCCACCTGTGCTACGGCAGCGATGGAAGCCAAAGCCTCTCCACGAAAGCCCATGGTATGAAGGGCAAACAAATCGGCTGCCTCCCGAATCTTGGAAGTGGCATGACGCTCAAAAGCCATACGGGCATCCGTTTCCGACATGCCTCGTCCGTCGTCAATGACACGTATACATGTTTTTCCGGCGTCCGTCACCAGCACTTCTATATTTTTTGCTCCGGCATCTACAGCATTCTCCACCAGCTCCTTTATCACGGAAGCCGGACGCTGTATGACTTCTCCTGCCGCAATCTGATTGGCTACAGAATCCGGCAACAAACGGATTACATCTCCCGATGTCATAGTGTAAATTCTCCTGTAATCAGATAATGTAAAATATATAGCAATACCACAATAGCCACAAACATGGCTCCATAACTCAAAGGTTTACGTCCACTTTCCTTGCGACGCTTCAGATAGGTAGTACCTTCTACAAACTTACCACGAATGTCTTCCGGATTAAACTCTTTAGGAGGAAGCATTCCCAGTTCACGTTTGGCTGTCTCTTCTATTTTCTGCAGTTTTTCCTTGCGTTCATCCACATAAATGTATTCATGACGGAATCCGCGAGGCTTTCTCATTGTAAACATTCCCATATATTATTCCTCCTTCTTATTTTCAAACAATCGAGTATTCGGCAAAACAACCGGACCACGCACATTTTTCTTCAACTGGTCTTCCACTCGTTTTCCTCTCCAATTAAAGATGTCGGCCTTATTTAGCGGACGAATGTAATCAAACCACACAAAATTCTCCAGACGGTCTTTTCCGGCAGGAATCTGTGACATCGGATACAGCACGCCATTGGATTTGGGGCTCATCACCATGCGTTCTATCTTACGGTCTTGCAGATAGATTTCCAGTTTACTGGTTTCAGATACATTCATTCCTATCAACGTACTGTCGGAGTCCATCGGATAATAAACTACTCGTACAGAACCTATCACTTCTGTCTTTCGCATTTCTCCGTTCGCGAAATAGGACTTCATCTCTTTTCCTGTCACCTGGTTATAAATCGTTGAATCCACACATTCTACCGAAAGTGCCTGCCCTATGATGTGCGACCAGTCAATTGTACTGTCGTTCATATAGACCTTTATCACTTCGCCTAAAAGCTGCTGGTTCTTGTTCCAGATAATCGGATCACGATACATCGTAAGGCAACTATCTACTGTAGAGAAGACTAACGAATCGGCCGTACCCTGCACATCGGTACGATAAAAACGTACTTTATGGAAAGCTCTCATCTCACGGAACATGGAATCGGTATTCTGATGGAAAGTTTCCATCAGCAGAGTATCTGCATGAAGAAACAAACTGTCGCCCTGAGAATAGTCTATAGCTACGGCACTATCCGTAGCAAAGGCATAGTCTGTCTGCTCATTATAATATCCGTATTCCCCGGTAAGCATGTTCCGGTTGATTGTATCCGTCATCACCATCCGACTGAAAACCTCTCCCACGCCGGTATTACGGTCGTAGAAAAGCGTATCACCAGTCAGCTGTTTTCCCTGATTGGTAAGCACAGAGCGGTCATACAAATCGGCCTTACCCGTTACGGTATTGTAAGTTCCCTTTTCAGAATAAATGTGGTTGGCATCGCTCCAGATATCCGAAGGGCCGACAATATCAGCTATCTTCGAAGCCGTATTATAGCGTAAGGTATCCGAAGTCAGTGTAAACTGGGGATTGACCAGCTTCACATTGTAATTAAATACGGATTGCTTAGTCTGAGGACTATATTCTCCCCACTCGGAGGTCAGCACATTCTGTTCATCCATCAGGGTTCCCCCATCAAAGAAATATCCCAGATTGTAGACCCGGTCATAATTCAGGCTATCAGTCAGCAAGGTAGTCGTACGATTCTCCATCCGGACATTACAGCGCATCTCTGCAATCTGTGTCAATCCATCATAGTACAACCGGTCGCCATAAAGAAACAGCGTATCTCCCTGCACCATTTTCACATTACCAAAAGCCTCAAAGCTGCTGACTTTATCGTAGTAACATGCACTGTCGCAATACATGTACACACTATCATGACGAAAACTCACATTTCCGGTTACAATCTGTGCATCCGGATGACTTGCATCCTTACGCAACAAATCAGAATGCAACAAATAGACTTTACTTTTAGCTACCGGACGCTGCTTGGAATCCTCTGGCCTTTGTTTCCCCTCAGCCTCCGTTTTCGTGCGCGTAGTCTGTGGAGAGACAGCTATCCCCCCTTGTGCCGACAAGCCAAGAATGGTCAGGCAAAATGCTACAAAGAGCAAAAAAATTGCAAGCTTTCTCATCACTGTTTAATCCATCCCGGATATTTAAAATCGCACTTACGCCAAGACGGATTGATACGTACGTAAGTATTTTTTTGTTTTTCCACAATCCACTTCTGCAGTTTTTCTTCACTGCGGTTGGCTGTAACAATGTCTTTCAGACGCTGGTAGTCTTCTGAGATTGTAGCTTTATGTCCATCAATACGATTTTTCAATTTTACGATAGCACACACTTCTTTTCCTTTTGCATTAATCATAGTAAAAGGTTTGGAAACTTCGCCAATCTGCATTCCCTCTACAGTCTTTGCTACTTCCTGAGAAATCAAACCTGCCAGCTGTTGCATTTCAAAACGAGAGGTAGAAGTCTGCGGGTTAGCCAGCAAACCGTGGTTGTTACGTGTATCTTTATCCTGAGATACCCATATAGCCGCTTCATCAAAAGTTACTTTTCCTTTTCGGATGTCGTTGGCCAGTGTATCCAGTTTATTCAATTCCGCCTCAATTTCTTTCTCTTCCACACGAGGCTTAATCAAAATATGGCGATAACTTACACGGTCACCACGCTTTTCAATCAACTGAGCAATATGATAACCATATTCTGTTTCAAACACTTTTGAAATCTTCTTCGGGTCAGTCAGATTAAAAACCACATTGGCAAACTCTGGAGTCAACGTTCCACGACCAGTAAAGCCATATTCTCCTCCACGACGAGCAGACCCAGGGTCTTCAGAATACATACGTGCCAACGTAGAGAAAGTAGTTTCTCCCTTATTGATACGGTCAGTAAAATCACGCAATTCTTTCTTTACACGCTCAATTTCTTCTTCCTTAATCTTAGGCTCTCTGGTAATAATCTGCACCTCTACCTGAGTAGGCACAAAAGGAATACTATCCTGAGGAAGCTTACTGAAATAATTACGAACTTCCGCAGGAGTCAACTTAATGTCTCCCACAATCTTCTTTTGCATTCCCTGCACTCTCAGTCCGTCACGAATATTCTCTCGCAACATTTCCCGTATCTGTGTAGATGTCTTATTATAATATTCTTCAAGTTTTTCTTTTGACCCAATCTGTTCCGTCAACCATGAAATTCGTGTTTCTACTTCCTGAAGAACTTCCTGATCGCTCACTTCAATACTATCTATCTCAGCCTGGTGAAGAAAAAGTTTCTGTACAGCCAATTCTTCTGGTATCACACAATAGGGATCCCCTTCAAAACGACGGCCCTCATACTGCGCATTCAAACGTTCGTTTTCTACGTCTGATTTCAGAATGGCTTCATCGCCGACAACCCACACCACTTCATCAATCACATTATCTTGTGCCACGGCGGGTACTGTTCCTGTCAAGGCAAGCAAAACAGCCAAGACACCAGTCATAATCAATTTATTCATTTTCTGTCTATTTGATTTGTTTTGGTCCATTACATTACAAAGGACGAAGATACGGCATTAATTACTTTTTTCCGCTACAATTAACGGTTTTTAAAATGTCTTGGTTAATTTCAATCCTGAAGCCTCGCTTTAACTCTTCCATTTGTGTTCTCTCCGTCCACAAACGATAATCACGCTGCACTTCATCGCGCACATCCTGAAAGTCTTCCGGTCCTTTCTTCAGGCGCTTTCCCAATACAAAAGCATAAGGTAAATCAGTACGAGGAGTGAAATTTCCGCATTTAAAAGCTAACTTATCTACGTAAGGATTTGTTCCAATCTGAAACAAACCTGTTTCTACAACGATCTTCCATTCCGGATTTTCCTGAGAGAAAGCCGAGATTTCTTCATTCCATTTATCTAACGGACATTTTTTCAGCCTCTTTTTCAGCTTTGAAGCCACTTTCTTATTCAAACAATGTATCACTCCTCCTTTAAAATGAGGCAAATCCCACGCATAATCGTTTTTATGACTTTCAAAATAATTCTGCAATTCCTTATCAGAGATATTACCTGATTTTATGCTTCCATGGCGCTTATCCCAGTACGCAGCCAGTAAGCCATCGGAAACTTGACATAACTCCATTCGAGTCTTGTTCAATAGACTATCTTTCCGCTCGGTTGGGCCTGAATTAGCAACCTTTTGCATAGCTATATTTCCAGTCGCTCCTGATGGATATAGCCCTTGCCTGCAATCCAATAAATACACGATGTGAATGCCTAAAGGAGAAAAAAATGGAGTAGAATAATTACCTTTTTTCAATGTGTTCAATTGCCCGGCAAACTCTTTTATCAGGCATCTTTCAGGAATCCACTCCCCATCCAAATAAGGAGAAGGCAACGGAGCCTTCACATAAGATTGTGCCAGTTTTTCAAAAGGTATACCATTTTTCAAGGCCGTATAAACAGAATCTATACGCTGTCTGGCTACACGTTCCTGTTCGGAAGAAACATGTTGGGGCAAAAGAAATGAAATCTGACGAAATCTTACCCAATTTAAAAGAGTATCTTGTTTTTGGGGCACTCCCCTCTTTTCCGATTTCAGGATTTCATTTTGCAAGGCACTGCATTGCAACCGGAAATCGGTGATAGTATCCCAGCTTTGTCTTTTAGCATCTGCCACCTTCAACTTATAATACAAGAAATGAGGCAAGAACTGTTCTACAGATACACGACTAGCTGCATATACCTGGGTATAATAATGCTCAAACTCCTCGACGGAAGTTTCCACTCCATCGATCCGGAAAAGTACCTTGCGATCTTCTGCATAAGAAACAGAAAATTCCAGTCCTATCAACATACATAGGAATAACCACGCTATTCTATACATAACAGATTCTATTCATCATTTCATTAAACAAAAAATCATCCTGTTCGCCAGAACAGACTCACCGAAAGCAAGTCTGCCTGACGTCAGAATGATTATATCCGTATTATAAGTCAAAGATTATCTTACTGAGGACGACTATAGTTAGGTGCCTCGCTTGTAATAGATACATCGTGCGGGTGACTTTCCAGAACTCCAGCATTAGTGATACGAGTAAACTTCGCATTATGCAATTCTTCAATATTATGAGCTCCGCAATAACCCATACCGGCACGCAAACCACCGACCAGCTGATAAATCACTTCATACAAAGAACCTTTATAAGGCACACGAGCAGCAATACCTTCCGGAACAAGTTTTTTCACATCGGTAGTTCCACTCTGGAAATAACGGTCTTTTGAACCATTTTCCATAGCTTCCAATGAGCCCATTCCACGATATGACTTAAACTTACGACCATTAAAGATGATTGTGTCACCTGGAGATTCCTCTGTACCAGCAACCAACGAACCAATCATTACACTGTAACCACCGGCTGCCAAAGCTTTCACCACATCACCTGAATAACGCAAGCCACCATCTGCAATCAAAGGAATACCTGTTCCTTCCAAGGCTTTTGCTACATCATATACGGCTGTCAACTGAGGAACACCTACACCGGCAACCACACGAGTTGTACAAATAGAACCCGGGCCGATACCTACTTTTACTGCATCTGCACCAGCTTCAGCCAACATCTTAGCTGCTTCACCTGTAGCTACATTTCCTACGACAATATCGATTCCAGGGAAACGTTTCTTTGCTTCTTTCAACTTTTCAATCACGTACATAGAATGTCCGTGAGCTGTATCAATTACAATGGCATCCGCACCAGCGTTCACCAAAGCTTCCATACGGTCGAATGTATCAGCAGTTACTCCCACACCGGCAGCTACACGCAAACGACCTTTAGAGTCTTTGCAAGCCATTGGTTTATCTTTTGCTTTTGTGATATCTTTATAAGTAATCAGACCAATCAACTTTCCATCCTTGTCTACTACCGGAAGTTTTTCAATCTTGTTTTCCTGCAGAATCTTGGAAGCAGTTTCCATGTCTGTACCCGGCTCTGTTGTTACAATATTTTCCTTTGTCATCACCTCATCAATACGCTTATTCAAATCCTTTTCAAAGCGCAGGTCACGGTTTGTAACAATGCCGACCAAATAATTCTCATCATCTACTACAGGGATACCTCCGATTTTGTATTCAGCCATCAAATCGAGTGCATCTTTCACTACAGAACCCCTCTTAATGGTCACCGGATCATAAATCATTCCGTTTTCCGCACGCTTCACAATTGCCACCTGACGAGCTTGCTCCTCGATAGGCATGTTCTTATGAATTACTCCGATACCTCCTTCACGAGCAATGGCAATGGCCATCTGTGCTTCGGTAACCGTATCCATAGCTGCAGTTACAAACGGAATTTTCAACTCAATGTTACGTGAAAACTTAGTCGAGAGTTCGACTGTTTTAGGTAAAACCTCAGAATAGGCCGGAATCAACAATACATCATCGTAAGTTAATCCGTCCATAACAACTTTATCTGCAATAAATGACATAGGGCTTTATGCTTTAGATTTTATTGCGTGCAAATATACAGAATTTTCTCAAAAAGTAAAAAAGCAGTTAACATCTTTTTTATACCATATACCTAGCAAATAAAAACAGCTGCTTGCAAGGAACATCCCTCACAAGCAGCTGTACAATATCATTAAATAAATGATTAATTGGCCATTTCAGAAATGAACTTGATACGTACCAGACGAATTTCGTCTTCTGTATAGTCATCACCCAGCTCATCCATTGCATCATCAATCTTATCAGTTACTGATTCCTTGAAATAATCATAAATATCCTGCATGTGGTCTTCATCCATGATTTCTTCCAAGAAATAGTCAATATTCAGTTTGGTTCCTGAATATACAATAGCTTCGATTTCATCCAGCAACTCACTAAATTCAATACCTTTCGCCACTGCAATATCATCCAAAGCTACTTTTCTATCGATACTCTGAATAATAGAGACCTTCAGCTTAGATTTGTTAGCTACAGTACGCACTCTCAAATCTTCCGGACGGTCTATTTCATTTTCTTCGCAGTGTTTCTTAATCAATTCGCAGAATTCCTGACCATAGCGTTTAGCCTTTCCGGCTCCTACCCCCGGAATATTCTGCAATTCTTCCAAAGTAACCGGATAAATGGTAGCCATTGCCTCAAGAGAAGGATCCTGAAAAATCACATAAGGTGGTACATCCAGTCTCTTTGCCATTTTCTTCCGCAAGTCTTTCAACATGGAATACAGCACGGGGTCCACTGCACACGAAGCTCCACTTCTCATCGGAGTTTCATCTACTTCTTCTTCTTCAAAGTCTGCATCCTCAACTATCTTGAACGACTTCGGTTTTTTCAAGAACTTATGTCCTTCTGGTGTAACTTTTAATAAGCCATAGTTTTCCACATCCTTTGCCAGGTAACCAGCGATAAGAGCCTGGCGAATGACTGCATTCCATAATCTTTCTTCTTCTCCCATGCCAGAACCAAACACCTCTAAGTCTTCATGCTTATGCGCAAGCACTTCAGATGTTTCTTTACCCAACAATATATCGATAATATAATCTTGCTTAAAGTTTTCTTTTACAGCAATGATTGCTTCAATCACTGCACACAACGAATCCTGAGCCTCCACTTGTTTCTTTGGATTTAAACAGTTATCACAATTACCACAATTACCTTCCGTATATTCCTCTCCAAAATAATGCAACAAAATTTTTCTTCTACACACTGAAGATTCTGCGTAAGCTGCTGTTTCCTGCAATAGCTGACGTCCGATTTCCTGCTCTGAAATAGGCTTCCCCTGCATAAATTTCTCCAGTTTCTGCAGGTCCTTATTGGAATAGAATGTAATGCACTGTCCTTCTCCACCGTCACGTCCTGCACGTCCGGTTTCCTGATAATACCCTTCCAAACTCTTAGGTACATCATAATGAATCACAAATCGTACATCCGGTTTATCAATACCCATTCCAAACGCAATCGTAGCTACAATCACATCAATGTCTTCCTTCAGGAAAGCATCCTGATTTCCATTACGGGTAGCAGAATCCATTCCTGCATGATAAGCGCGAGCCTTGATACCATTCGCCAGCAATATTTCAGTCAGCTCTTCCACCTTCTTACGGCTCAAGCAATAGATAATACCTGACTTGCCTTCGTTCTGCTTGATGAACTTGATAATATCCTTATCCACATTCGCAGTCTTGGCACGTACTTCATAATAAAGATTCGGACGATTAAATGACGAACGGAATTCCGTTGCATCCATCATTCCCAAATTCTTTTGGATATCCATCTTTACCTTTGGAGTAGCCGTTGCCGTCAAAGCAATTACCGGAGCTTTTCCAATTTCATTAATTATCGGACGAATCCGGCGATACTCCGGTCGGAAGTCATGCCCCCATTCCGAAATACAATGTGCCTCATCCACCGCATAAAATGAAATCTTCACGTGACTCAGAAAATCTACATTCTCTTCTTTCGTCAAAGATTCAGGAGCTACATAAAGTAACTTTGTCTTTCCGGCCATGATGTCGGCTTTCACCTGATCAGTAGCCGATTTTGTCAATGAGGAATTAATAAAATGAGCAATACCATCTTCCTCACTAAAATTACGCATAGCATCCACCTGATTCTTCATCAGGGCAATAAGCGGTGAAATCACAATAGCAGTTCCATCCATCAACAGAGAAGGAAGCTGATAGCATAATGACTTTCCACCTCCTGTAGGCATTAACACAAACGTATCCTTTCCTGATAATAAGTTTTGAATAATCGCCTCCTGGTTTCCTTTAAAAGTATCGAATCCAAAATACTTTTTAAGAGCCGCTACTAAATTGATATTTTCCGCCATTGTTCTTGGATTTAGATTTTCATTGATTGTAGAAATTTTGTTTCCGCATGTAACAAAGTTATAAACAACTTTTCATATTACACAAATATTTCAGGGAATATTTCATCGGAAGCTTTTATTTTCTCACTAAAAAACCTTTACATTATGCCATTTGCAAACGGGAAACATTTGCCTTTCCCATTTGTTGTTTGGCGTAATCCAATGTCACCACAAAACGTTCGGTCTGTTGTGACGGAATCTCAAACATGACATCATTCATTATGGTTTCCACAATAGAACGCAAACCACGAGCACCCAATTTGTACTCTATCGCCTTGTCGACAATATATTCAAACACCTCCGGTTCAAATTCCAGTTTCACCCCATCCATCTCAAACAATTTTACATACTGCTTGATGATAGAATTTTTGGGTTCTGTAAGAATATTGCGCAATGCTGTACGGTCCAATGGGTTCAAATAAGTGAGCACCGGCAAACGGCCAATAATTTCCGGTATCAAACCGAATGATTTCAAGTCCTGAGGAGCAATGTACTGCATCAAATTTCCCCGGTCTATTTTCACCGCTTCCTTCGCTGCACTGTATCCCACCACATTGGTATTCAGGCGTTGAGCGATTTTTCGTTCAATACCGTCGAAAGCTCCTCCGCAAATAAACAGGATATTCTTAGTATTGACCGGAATCATCTTCTGGTCCGGATGTTTACGCCCTCCCTGAGGAGGAACATTCACCACAGAACCTTCCAGCAGCTTCAACAAGCCTTGTTGTACACCTTCTCCACTTACATCACGCGTAATGGAAGGGTTATCTCCTTTCCGGGCTATTTTATCAATTTCGTCAATGAAAACGATACCCCGTTCTGCTTCCTCCACATTATAGTCAGCCACCTGAAGCAAGCGGGTCAGAATACTTTCAATATCTTCTCCCACATACCCTGCTTCGGTCAGCACAGTCGCATCTACAATGGTAAAAGGCACATGGAGCAACTTAGCAATAGTACGAGCCAGCAAAGTTTTTCCAGTTCCGGTGCTTCCCACCATAATGATGTTTGACTTTTCTATCTCCACATCATTCTTATCCTTAGGCTGAAGCAAACGTTTGTAATGATTATACACCGCTACAGCCAAATAGCGTTTTGCATCATCCTGACCAATCACATACTGGTCCAGAAATTCTTTAATATCCTTCGGCTTAGGGAGCGCAGACAAATTCAGGTCTGTTGGCCCCTGTCCTTGATGATGCATCGCTTCTTTTACGATTTCATGCGCCTGTTCTGCACAACTATCACAGATACATCCGTTCACACCTGTAATCAGGAAGCCTACTTCGTCTTCTGTGCGACCGCAAAAGCTACATCTTCTTTTCGAGTTTCTTGAAGTCCTTTTTTCTTCCAAAGCCTATCTAGTTTTTAAGTAAATCACAGTGTTACAATGAAGGTTTACGAGATAACACTTCATCAATCATACCATACTCTTTAGCCTCAGATGCCGTCATCCAATAATCACGGTCAGAATCTGCCCAAACCTTATCAAAATCCGTATGAGAGTGATCTGCAATGATTGTATACAGTTCTTTCTTCAGTTTCTGAATCTCACGAGCAGTAATTTCAATATCCGAAGCCTGACCTTGTGCTCCTCCCATCGGCTGATGAATCATCACGCGTGAGTGAGTCAAGGCTGAACGTTTTCCTTCTTTTCCGGCTACCAACAATACAGCTGCCATAGAAGCTGCCATACCTGTACAAATTGTAGCCACATCGCTACTGATAAACTGCATGGTATCATAAATACCTAAACCTGCGTACACAGAACCGCCTGGGGAATTGATATAAATAGAAATATCTTTACCCGAATCCACTGAATCCAGATACAAAAGCTGAGCCTGCAAAGTATTGGCAGTATAATCATCAATCTGGGTTCCGAGGAAAATGATACGATCCATCATCAAACGAGAAAAGACATCCAACTGCGTCACATTCAACTGACGTTCTTCCAAAATATACGGATTCAAGTATCCTGCTTGCGACTTGATGACATCATCAAGTACCATACTATTCATTCCGAGATGCTTGGTAGCATATTTTCTAAAATCGTCCATCATAATCCTTATATTAATTCTACAATATAAAAAGAGGCTTTTAACCCCTTTTCTTCTGAAAAAACAAAAGTACAAAACACTTCTATCTTACAGAAGAAGTCAAGTTAAAAGCCTCCTTTTTTAGAATATTTTAGCAATCAAATTTGAGAGCCGAATTGCTTATTGAAACATTTTGTTGAATTCTTCTGCAGAAACTGCCTTGTGATTCAATGTTACCTGACCTTTCAAGATTTCAGACAACTTAGATTCAACAACACGGTTTACCAGAGCTTCTACACTTTCACGTTTCTTCAACATTTCTTTTGAATAGTTTTCCAACAATTCATCAGGAACGTTAATCATACCATACTGAGCAAACTGTGCACGAGTAGCTTCCTTAGCCATGTTAGCGATGTCAGCCTGTTCTACCTTAATATCGTTAGCAGCTACCAGTTTTTCTTTGATCAGGTGCCAAGTCAGTTCTTCCAAACTCTTTTCGTAGTTTTCAGAAACGAATTCTTCACCTTTTTCCTTGTTGTTTTCCAACATGATACGTTTCATCAGTTCATCAGCAAACTGCAGTTTACCAACTTTTTCCGACAAGTAAGTACGTACATCCAGCAAGAACTTATAGTCGCTGTCAGCTTCAAACTGTTTTGCAATTGTTTCCTTAATCTGAGCACGGAATTCTTCTTCGCTGTGAGCCTTTCCTTCACCCAATACCTGGTCAAACAGTTCCTGAGTTAAGTCACCCGGAATCATACGAGTGATTTCTTCAATCTGGAAGCTGAAGTTACCTTTGTAATTAGCTACTTCTTCTTTCTTCACTTTCAACAGAGAAGCCAACTCAGCTTCATTGTTATCGAAAGCAACTGACGGGTTAAATACCAATACAGTATTTACCTTTGCATCGTTGAAGATAGCTTTCTGGTCATCGTTCTTCATGTATGAAGGCATCATTACTGCACCTTCTACCTGCACACCACCTTCTTTTGTATTGCCGTTTTCATCCAACTCAGCCAACAGACCTTTCAGCATATCCTTATCCTGATAGTCTTCAACCTTGTCATACTTAGCAGTACGCTGTCTGTACATATTTACCTGCTGATCTACCATTTCATCTGTTACGTTAATATCATAGTAGTCAACAGTATCATTATTAGACAATTCTACATTGAACTCAGGAGCCAATGCAATATCGAAAGAGAATTCAAAATTCTCATCAGTTTCAAAGTTTGCGTTATTTTCTTTCGGCAGAGGAGTACCCAACATGTTAACTTTGTTTTCACGGATATACTCACCTACTTTTTCCTGCAACAGTTTGTCAACTTCTTCCAGCAATACAGAAGTTCCATACTGTTTTTTAATCAATCCCATAGGAACCATTCCCTTACGGAATCCAGGCATATTTACTCTCTGACGAAGAGTTTTCAGTGCTTTTTCAACTTTTTCCTGATAATCAGCTTTTTCAATCTGAACAGTAAGCACAGCGCTTACGTTGTCTACATTTTGCAATGAAATATTCATTTTCGACTTATTTATTTAATTATTAATTATTTCTCGTATTTACCAAAAGAGGTTGCAAAAATAATGTTTAATCTTTCAATAACCAAACTGACAAGCTAAAAAATCTTTACGGCTTCTGAATCCTTGTCAACCAACCAAATAAAAAACGGCAGAAAGCATATCCACCTTCTGCCGTTCCTTATTATCTCAACCTGAGTCTTATCAATATCAAACTTTACGAGCCTTGCTATTTTCCTCTTTCTTCACCTTCTGCAGCAAGTCGGATGCGAATATGAAGTTGTTCAACCGCTCGTTCGTGGCATTGAATACCTCGTCTTTTGTTCCTTCCCATTCCTTGTGCCCCTGGTATATGTACAATATGCTTTCACCAATACCCATCACAGAGTTCATATCATGCGTATTAATGATTGTCGTCATATTATATTCTTTGGTAATATCATGAATCAAATCATCAATCACCAACGACGTCTTAGGGTCAAGACCAGAATTAGGTTCGTCACAGAACAAGTATTTTGGTTGCAAAGCAATGGCACGTGCAATAGCCACACGCTTCTGCATACCCCCACTGATTTCTCCAGGATATTTTGACTGCGCATCAATCAAGTTCACACGATCCAGACAAAACTGTGCCCGCTTCACCCGGTCACGGTAAGTATCATTAGAGAACATATCCAGTGGGAACATCACATTTTCCAGCACAGAAAGCGAGTCAAACAATGCAGCACTTTGAAAAATCATGCCCATTTCACGTCTCAGCGCCTTCTTTTCTCTCTTTCCCATGTCCAACAGATTACGTCCGTCATACAGAATCTCCCCGCACTCCGGAGTAAGCAGCCCTACAATACAT
The DNA here is from genome assembly GCA_945965395.1 of uncultured Bacteroides sp. Classification (GTDB taxonomy): domain Bacteria; phylum Bacteroidota; class Bacteroidia; order Bacteroidales; family Bacteroidaceae; genus Phocaeicola. The sequence goes on along the minus strand of CAMFND010000133.1, from coordinate 37,917 downwards.
TTCATCAGTACCGTTTTTCCAGAGCCACTCTGCCCGATAATCAAATTGGTTTTCCCGTTGTCAAACAAAAAATTAATATCCTCAAGAACTGTACGTCCTTCAAATGATTTGCATATAGAATTTAGCTGTATCATCCCATCAACAATTGTGTAAGTATCAAATCTGAAAACAAAATCAAGACACTGCTTGAAACCACAGAGTCCGTACTGGCTTTACCGACAGCAATAGAACCTCCTTCTACCGTATATCCAAAATAAGCAGACACACTGGCTATGATAAAGGCAAAAAATAAGGATTTAATAAAGCTACACCAGATATACCATTCCACAAAGCAATACTGTAAACCATATTCCAAATCCGTCGCATTCATGATACCGGCAAACCAGGCTGTACAGAAAGCCCCTATCACTCCTGCAAAGATACTGAAAATCACCAGAAAAGGAATCATGGTCATCAATCCCAGAATCTTTGGAAGAATCAGATAAGAGGCTGAGTTTACTCCCATAATTTCCAGTGCATCAATCTGCTGTGTCACCCTCATCGTACCAATCTCCGAAGCTATGTTCGACCCGACTTTTCCCGCTAAAATCAAACACATGATAGAAGATGAAAACTCCAGCAGCAAGATTTCACGAGTGGTATATCCCACCACAAAACGCGGCATCCAAGGACTTTCAATATTCAATTTAATCTGAATACAAATTACAGCACCGATAAAAAAAGAAATCAGCAGCACAATACCAATCGAATTGATACCCAATTGTACCATTTCATTCAGGTATTGCTTAAAATACATCCGGAAACGCTCCGGACGGGAAAATACACGCCCCATCAACATGAGGTATTTTCCAAGGTTTGTAACAGGCTTTATCATATTATTACAATCATGTTTGACGCAAAAGTAGTGCTTTTTAGCTATATTATAATAAAAGACAGGAGGATTTTCGAATTAAGAACCACAGAAGCCAAGATTTTTACTACTTTTGCACGACTGAACAGCTAACAAAAGGACAATGGCAGCACAAGAAAATCAAGAATCTACGACCGAAAAGTTTGAATTACCTTCAGACGGCAGAATGGTGCTACGAACCGAGAACCTGGTCAAAAAATACGGAAAACGAACAGTGGTGAGCCATGTTTCCATCAATGTGAAACAGGGGGAAATTGTAGGACTGCTCGGCCCTAACGGTGCGGGTAAGACCACCTCTTTCTACATGACTACCGGATTAATTGTCCCCAATGAAGGACACATTTATCTAAATGATAAAGACATAACTTCCTATCCTGTTTACAAACGAGCCCAAAATGGCATCGGCTACCTGGCACAGGAAGCTTCTGTGTTCCGCAAAATGAGCGTGGAAGACAACATTGCTTCTGTATTGGAATTAACCAATAAGTCACCGGAATACCAGAAAGAGAAACTGGAAAGCCTGATTGCCGAGTTCCGCCTGCAGAAAGTACGCAAGAACTTAGGAGACCAACTTTCCGGAGGTGAACGTCGCCGTACGGAAATTGCCCGCTGTCTGGCTATCGACCCGAAATTTATCATGCTTGACGAACCGTTTGCCGGAGTAGACCCGATTGCCGTGGAAGATATCCAGCACATCGTCTGGAAACTGAAAGACAAAAACATCGGCATTCTGATTACAGACCATAACGTGCAGGAAACACTTAGCATTACCGACCGTGCTTACCTGCTGTTTGAAGGAAAAATCCTCTTCCAGGGAACTCCGGAAGAACTGGCTGAAAACAAGATTGTCCGCGAAAAATACTTGAGTAACAGTTTCGTACTGCGAAGAAAGGATTTCCAGTTGAAAGAAATCAAAGAATAAGAATTATTATACGAAAAAGGATTCATGAACAAAGAATGAATTTCACCTCATACCTTTGTTATGAATCCTTTTTTAATTTTGCTAAATTAACTATCTAGTTAAGCAATAAATTCTCAGCAGATTATCAATATCCTTTATTCTGCACCAAATTTTCATTTACATTAATATCTGAGGATGGTATTGGATACACATCATACTGCGAATTAACTGAAGTACCATTCTTCACTCCTCCTTTCCAGTCCCAAAGATAATCTCCTCCGGTGAAATAACCATAACGTATCAAATCAGTTCGACGTTGGCCTTCAAAATAAAATTCTCGTGCTTTCTCATCCAATATCTCATCCAACGTAATGGATGACAATTCTTCTGCATGAGCGCGTCTACGTAATACATTGATTGCATTCAACGCATCTTTCTGCGAGCCACCATTACGAAGTGTCGCTTCCGCCAAAGTCAGATAAGCTTCAGCTGTCCGGAAAAAAGGAACATCAGTATCCACCCAAGTTGCATCGTGCGAAAGCTGTCCGTCAGAACGCACATTTGTCCATTTTGCAATGGAGAAGCCTTGTTTAAATGTATATGGATCATTTATCTCCAATGTCCGTGTATTATCTTCTGTACCAGAAAAGAACAAAGCTCTGTCATCCCCTGCCGCAGCAACCATTTGAATTTCATTCACAAGTAATGGAACATCATCATTAGGGAAGAACTTATTGACCAATGCCTTACGAGCTCTCACTCCTCCCCATCCTTCAGAAGTACCCCATGAGGTCATTCCAGCTGTATGAGTAGCCGCTATTGCAAATTGAGCACCTCCATAAGAACGTGCATTGGCCCCATCCAGACGAAGAGGTAAAATAATCTCTTTCATTGCATCCTCATTTTCATCATTATCAGCCATAAATAAATCCGCATAATTATCAGCAAGTTCATATCCCGAACCAATCACCTTATTTGCATAGGTAATCGCTTCTCCCCATTTTGCCGTACCGGTATACACTTCAGCGTTCAAATACATACGCGACAACAACATCCACACACAAACCTGATCCACCTGACCGAATTCTCCATTCCGAGGAGCTACCAAGTCATTCTCAATATTTTTCAGTTCCGTTTCAAGATAAGCAAACAAGTCGGCTCTCTGAATTTGCTTAGGGTCTTCCGTCAATGAAACAATTTCTGTAAAAGGAGGATTTCCGTAGGCATCCATCAAATAATAATAATTTAGGGCGCGAATAAACCGAACCTCTGCACGCTGGCGTATCGTTTTCTCATCTGTAAGAGCATCCGTTTGTTCCAAAAAATGATTGCATAAAGTCACATCAAACATTAAGCGACTATAAAAACCGGTTAAAGGCAAATTAGAAGAGCCCCAGTTCATCTGATAAAAATCCGGAATTCCCGAATCAGACCAACTACAAATTACCTCATCTGTCGGATATTCATAAGCAGTCAGAATCATACGATAAAAAGGAGAAGCACTACCTTCATCTACCCCTGCCACATCTCCATTTCCTGCTGCCCCTTGCTGACCTGTCAGGCTCAAAGTAGCATAGATTTTTGCATACACTCCATCCTGAGAAAAAGACGCACTAGCTTGTGGATTAATCGGACTTATATCCAAATCATTCACACATGACCCCAAACTACATGTAAAAGCGATTGCAGCTACGGGTATTAATGATTTTAATCTATGGAATAACATAATAGTCTTTCATTTTAAATTTAACATACTTAGAATTGAAGGCTCAAACCTATAAGGAAGGTTATAGGGCGCGGATAAATATTGTTATCAATTCCCGGAGTATCACTTGCCGATTGTACCTCCGGATCAAGCCCTTCGTAACCCGTAATAACAAACGGATTCTGCACTGTGGCATAAATACGTCCACCGATTCCATTATAACCAAAAGTCTTGAACAAATTTTGGAATGAATACCCCAACGTAATATTATCGCAACGCAAGAAAGATGCATTTTGAACAAAATAGTCCGACATATAATAGTTACCTATACCACTAAATCCTAAATTAATCGCAGACAAAGGACGATTTGAATAAAAACCAGAAGTAGACCAAATACCATTGGTACTCACGTTAGCCCGATTAGCCAACACATCATTATAGACATAGTTTCCGATGCTGGCACGAAGAGCAAAACTGAAATCCCAGTTTTTATAAGTCATCTTTGAGGTCAATCCCATCAATACATCTGCTGTCGGTTTTTTGTAAATATACCGGTCGCTGTCATTGATAATTCCATCATTGTTACGGTCTACAAATGTATTTTCTATCGGATTTCCGTTATCATCATACACTTGCTGATAAACATAAAATGACGATGCAGCATATCCCACTTTATGTGCCTGAATGGTAGATCCTGTGCTCGTAGATATACCGCCTGTAGCCACATAATAATCCTCATCATTTCCGCCTGTCAGCTTCGTAATCTTATTGTTATTCCAAGTTACATTATACCCCAAATCCCAAATAAATTCCTTGGTTACAACAGGTTTGGTATTAATTGAGAATTCTATACCCTGGTTACGAAGAGAACCCACATTGCTCAGCAGCATATTGCTGAAGTTTGTACCGGTAGCAATATATACACTGTTAATCAAATCATTCGTTTCACGGTAATAATAATCCAATGTACCCGCAATGCGTCCATTCAAAAAGCCAAAATCAAGTCCGGCGTTCCAGGTTGTAGTTTCCTCCCATTTCAAAGAGGGATTATAAGAAGCAGGTCTGGAGGTTGTCAAATATCCATCTCCCATTGGATAGTATGCAAAGTCTCTATTGGCTGTATATAATGGCAAATAAGGAAAATCTTGTGTATTCCCCAAGTTCTGTTGTCCTGTCACACCCCATCCTAAACGAATCTTCAAATCAGACAAGCAATCTACATCTTGCAAAAAGCCTTCCTCTTTCATTTTCCAGCCAAAAGCAAAAGAAGGGAATGTACCCCATCTGGAGCTACTGGCAAATCGGGAAGTACCATCTTGACGTAAAGTTGCTGTAAGCAGATACTTATTCATCAAAGTATAGTTCAAACGACCGAAAAATGAAACCAAAGTACTATGATAGCCATACGCAGTATCTTCTCTTTTCACTTCATCATATGCAGCATTAGTCAAAGGGTTTGTTCCACTTTTTATTTCATAACCCGTACGATGGAAATGCTGTTCTTCTGTACCTATCATTACGTCCAACGCATGTTTTCCATCTGCAAAATCTTTGATATACTGCAAATAAGCGCTTCCCGACAAATTATACTTATATTCATAAGCAACCCCATTTGATCCATAGTAGTTGTTTGAAAATGAATAAGGAGATATAATAGTAGTCTGGCAGCCTTCAGAGTAATCAGCTCCTACATTGGCATGAATCCGTAAATCAGGTAAAAAATGAAATTTATAATCAGCTTCTACGTTACCAATAAAACTCTTTGATTTTGCATGGTCATCTTTTAAGTTTAACAATGCAACCGGATTCTGTGTAGCCAAAGAATTAGAAGTAAGTTCCCAATCAGGATTATTAAAGTTTGCCGGTACACTCCATTGGTAATAGCCTTCAAAAACATCAGTACTACTATCGTAAACAGGACGAGTCGGATCCATAGTGACAGCTGCGCTCACCACATTTCCATCAGCATACTGATTCCATGCCACCATACTTTTAGCATTAATATTGAATTTCAAATAGTTATCAAAAAAGGAAGGAGCCAAATTTACAGAAGCTGTAAAGCGTTCAAAATTAGAAGTTTTAATAATACCATTCTGATTGGTATAGCTCAAAGATACCCGGTAAGGCATATTTTTGAGCCCACCAGAAATTGTAATATTATGGTCATGACTCACAGCCGTACGATACACTTCATCCTGCCAGTCAGTATTTGCTGTACCCAATGGATAGGGCAGATTTTCTTCACCTCCAAATAAATTGATTACATATTCCCGGTACTCATCCCCGGTAAGCACATCCAGTTTTGAACGCAACTTTCCAAAAGACACATTCCCATCATAACTTACTTTCGGAGCAGAACCTGCATTTCCTTTTTTAGTCGTGATAATGATTACACCATTTGATGCACGTGAACCATAAATAGCTGTAGCAGAAGCATCCTTTAACACGGTAAAGGTTTCAATATCATTAGGATTGACCAAAGAAAGCGGATTTGACATACCTTTGATTCCATCATTATCCATAGCAAGACCATCAATCACAATCAAAGGATCATTGCTGGCATTCAAAGATGAACCTCCACGAATACGTATGGTAGCTCCAGCACCTGGTGTACCACCTGTAGATACAACATTGACACCAGCAATTTTTCCGGTAATCATATCTTGTGGAGAAGTAGTGACACCCTTACTTATCTTATCCGGCTTAATTGCAGTAACCGAACCGGTCGCATCATCTTTCCTCACCGAACCATAACCAATCACCACCACATCATCCAACACTTCCGTATCATCCTGAAGTGTCACATTCATTGTAGCTGCAGCTGGAAGTTCCTGAGTTTTATAACCGATAAAGGAAATGACAATCACATCTCCCTTTTTTGCTTCCAATGTAAAATTACCATCAAAATCCGTAATGGTTCCGTTCGTTGTTCCTTTTACCAGAATATTAGCTCCAATCACGCCCATCCCAGTATTATCTTTCACTACACCTTTCACGGTAAGTCCTTGTGCAAAAACTTGCACGGAAAGTAACATTCCAACTACCCATAATAGTAGGAATCTACTTACTACATTCCTCTTTATTTCCATATTATTAAATTAAAGTATTCCGTAATTTTATGCTAATACCTATTGAAAGTCCAATCTTTACCCTATTACAATCCTGTTCAGTTACTTTATTTCTTTAATTGAGATAGCATATCCACCTCCCACAGCAGCTTTCAAATTCAATTTCGTCTTGTTCGTTACTTTCTTCTTCGTAATAGTATAAGCCTGCGGATTCTTATCCCAGCTTGCATCTTTGGCATCTGCATAAATCACAGCTTCATATTTCTTTCCCGGTTCTAGGAAATCAAGTGTCAGCTTCGATTCATGACCGTTATATCCTGCTGTACATCCTACATACCAGTCAGTGGTACCTTTTGCACGACGGGCAATGGTCACATACTCACCCGGTTCTGCTTCCAGATACTTCGTTTTATCCCAGTCGACAGCCACATCTTTAATGAACTGGAAAGCATCCATAAAGCGTTCGTAGTTTTCCGGCACATCAGCAGCCATCTGCAACGGGCTGTACATAGTGACATAAAGTGCCAACTGACGTGCTAGGGTAGTACGTGCATGCGATTTATTATTCGGATTCATTTTGCTGCAGTCCGGTTCAAAAATACCCGGTGTATAATCCATCGGACCACCAATCAAACGTGTAAACGGAAGAATAGTCGTATGGTTCACATTATTTCCGCCAAAAGACTCGTATTCTGTACCACGAGCTGACTCATTACCAATCAGATTCGGATAAGTACGACACAATCCGGTCGGACGAACAGCTTCATGAGCATTTACCATTATCTTATAATCAGCAGCTTTCTTCACGGCATACAGATAGTGGTTTACCATCCACTGTCCGTAGTGATGTTCACCACGAGGAATAATGTCACCCACATAGCCGCTCTTCACTGAGTTATACCCATTGTCCACCATAAACTGGTATGCTTTATCCAAATGACGTTCGTAATTACGGACAGAGGCTGAAGTTTCATGATGCATCATCATTTCAATACCTTTACCTGCCGCATAACGATGAATTTCCTGTACATCGAAGTCTGGATAAGGAGTTACAAAATCAAACACATAGTCTTTGCTCTTGCCAAACCAATCTTCCCAACCTTGGTTCCATCCTTCTACGAGTACCGCATTAAAACCATGTTTCGCCGCAAAATCGATGTAACGTTTCACATTAGCCGTATTGGCTGAGTGCTTACCATTCGGCTTTGTCTGTGAATAATCAGTCACTCCAAGCTTCACACTTGGCAACTCATCAGTATAAGCCCAAGTTCCTTTATTGGTAATCATATCCCACCATACACCCACATATTTTACCGGATGAATCCAGGAAGTATCCTCAATTTTACACGGTTCATTCAGGTTCAGCGTAATACGAGAGGCCAAAATATTACGTGCATCATCACTGACAATAATTGTACGCCAAGGTGAATTACAAGGAGTTTGCATATAGCCTTTGTCTCCTTTGGCATCCGGAGTCAGCCATGATTCAAATACCATATTCTTATCATCCAGATTCAGGCTCATACAAGCATAGTCCACCAAAGCGGCTTCATGCAGATTGATATAAAGGCCATCATCCGTCTTCATCATCAAGGCCGTCTGTACTCCCGTAGGTGAAAACACAAACTGTGAAGAATTTTCCGTCACCGCCGTTTTCATTTTCTCACGAATCTCAGAGAGTCGTGAAGTAGTGTAGTCATATTCCTGCGTGTCATAATCTCCCGGAATCCAGAATGCCGTATGGTCACCGGTCATGGCAAACTGAGTATGTTCTTCCTTAATGACGAAATAATTCAAATTAGGTTGCTGAGGGAACTCATAGCGGAATCCCAGCCCATCATTAAACAAACGGAAACGAATCACTATGTAACGGTCATTTTCCGGCTGGTCAAGCGTCACTTCCAATTCATTGTAATGATTGCGTATTTCACTTTCTTCACCCCATACCGGACGCCAGGTTTCATCGAAAGTAGAAGTATGTGTTTCTCTGACTTTAAAACCGGTCATCAAATTCATTTTCTCATCTACACGTTCTTTATCTTTACGTTCCGTCCATTCAAAGCCAATCCTTTTTTCCGGATCTTCCCGTTTTAATTCCAACCCCAATGTACTGGGTTTTATCACAGGCTTGTTCTTAAAAGTTAACTCATAAACAGGAGCACCTTTTTGGTTCAAGCTAAAGTCCATTACCAGATTTCCATCCGGTGAAGTTAATTTCTGTGCATTCGCCCACAATGCACAACAACACAAAGCTACAAAGGCAAAAGTTTTTCTTGTATTCATAAGTTCTTCGTGGTATTAATATTGATTAGATTTTATGTTTTTCAATTACCGAGAGCAAAATTATGTGTCACTTTCTCATCTTATTTTCACAAAAAGGAAAATATAAATCAGAAGAATTAGTAATCATCTTATAATAAGTTGATTAATCAGCTCTACATAGTCTAAAAATAGAAACGTTTTAGAAGTTTAGAATGAGGTTTTCTCTTCCATCCAAACAAAGTTTCCCGCTTAAATTCACATTTTTTCCGGTCAATACGTCGAATGCATTTTCTCGTGGAAGAATTTCCTGATAAGGAGTCAGGTCCAGTTCTTTTGAATCGTCCGTTCCGTTCATGATAACTACCACCGATTTACCATTAAACTCACGCTGATATACATACACCCCGTTTTGAATAGAATAATGTTTCAGGTTACCTTTACCTATCACCTGATTTCCTTTTCTCCAATTCAGCAATTGACGGGTAAACTCAAATGCTTCGTTTTCCAATGCTGTCCGCCCATTTTCTACAAAGCAGTTGCGCGTATCTCCTTGCCAGCCTCCCGGAAAATCCTTACGCAAGTCACCATCACCCTTGCCTTTATCACCGGTCATCAGTATCTCCGTACCATAATAAATCTGCGGAATGCCTCTGGTAGTGAGCAGAAATACCATGGCCTGCTTATAACGTTTCAGATTCTTCGCCATTTCATCTGTCTGTGCAAAGCGGGAAGTATCATGATTATCTAAAAAGGTAAGCAGATTCATTGGATTAGCATATACCAGATCCTGTGTCTGATAATCATAAAGCTTATACAACCCTCCTCCCCATTCACCGGTTTCTTCATCAAATGCCTGATTCATTAAAACCTGCAAAGGAAAATCCATCACCGTAGGCAAGTTAGAGTTCTGCGGAGCAGCCAGTTTACTGTCTTTTTGCCAATAAGAAACCAGCACATTACTATTCAACCAGGTTTCTCCTACAATATTGAAATAAGGATATTCATCCAACACCTCTTTACACCACTGACTCATAAAATAAAAATCCGCGTAGGGATGTGTATCCTGCCGGATACCGTTAATGCCAGCATATTCAATCCACCAGATACTGCTTTGTATCAGATAACGAGCCACATGGCGGTTACGCTGGTTAAAATCAGGCATCACAGAAGTAAACCACCCGTCAGTGGCAATCTTCTTTTCGAATGCACTGGCGTGAGTATCCATTACACTGGCCGTTTTAAATGAGGTCTGAACATAATTGGAACGGTAATTAAACCAATCTTTGGAAGGTTTGTCTTTAAACAGGTAATTTTCACTTCCGCAATGATTAAAAATCATATCCATCACTACTTTCAGATTCTTTTCATGCGCTTTCTCTACCAGTGCACAGAAATCTTCATTACTTCCAAACCGTCTGTCAATCTGATAATAGTCTGTAATGGCATATCCATGATAGGAACCGCTTTCCATATCATTTTCCTGAGTAGGATTCAGCCAGATTGCTGTCACTCCTAAATCAGCAATATAATCCAAATGACTCGATATACCTTGAATATCACCACCATGACGTGCAAACGCATCAGCACGGTCTACCTTCTTTTCACGCATCCCGTCTACCACGTCATTTTCAGGATTACCGTTGGCGAAACGATCGGGCATAATCAGGTAAAGAACATCTTCTGAAGTAAAACCTTTTACATCTTCTCCTCTCCGCACACGCGATTTCAGCTCGTATGGAATCTGCAATTTCTTTTTTCCGCTTTTCAACAGGATTTGAAAAGTCTGTGCCTTTGCTTCCGATAAATCAAGGTAGAGCAACAAATAATTCGGATTGTCCTGCCTAACCGTTTCTTTCAGATAAATTCCTTCGCCGGATACACTCACATCCGACAAAGCCAAATTCTCTCCATACAACAAAATTTGGAGTTCTGGATTTTTCATTCCTGCCCACCAGAAAGAAGGAGCCACTTTTTTTATCTCCATCGCCTGAGCAGTCTGTCCTCCTCCCCACGAGAAAAGGAATACAATCAATAAAATTAATGCATGTTTCATGATATTGAGGTTGAAATGTTTTTCAACGCAAAAGTAGATTCATGATAAAAGATTTCTTATCTTTGGAAATAAAATATAAACACATAAAAGAAGTAAACAAAAGGTTTACAAGAAGTTAACAAAATTTGAAGCAACTAAAATATAAATGATATAACACCAGATATTCAACCTTAAAACTATGAGATCTATACTTTTCCTTATATTGTTTATTGCAGAAGGCTGGTTCATCTCCATTTCCGCACAAGACTCCGAGCAACGCATCTTAGACCAATTAGATAAAGCAATTTCCAAGAAAGAGAAATTTAAAAACGACAGAGAAGCTGTCATATCTCAAATCAAACAACGACTGAACTATGCCACAGACAATACCGAACGCTATAAACTCTGTGGAGAACTATTTAATTTGTATCTACATTATCAGGCTGATTCTGCCTGCCACTATATTCGTCGTAAGGAATACTACAATTCTCTCCAGCCTCAACTGGAGAGAGATATCGAAATCTCCATCAATCGGGCAGAAGTAAGAGGTGTCATGGGCATGTACAATGAGGCCTTAACAGAATTACAAACAATTCACCCTCACGAGCTGTCTTCCCCCAACTTAGAATATTATTATTTCACCATAAGAGCCTGCTATGGATGGATGGCAGATAATACAGTAGATCCACACGTAAAACAAACGTATCTGAAAAAGACGGAACTGTATCGTGACTCCCTGTTGAAAATACTTCCTCAGGGGAGCGACCGTAGCATTGTACTGGCAGAAAAAATGATATTAAGCGGGCAGGCAGATCAGGCTATTCCCATCTTGAACAAAGTGCTTACTTCTCCTTTAGAAATGCAGGAAAAAGCGTACGCATACTATACTCTTTCATTGGCATACGAAGCCAAGAAAGACACAGACATGGAAATCTATTATCTTGCTCAGACAGCCCTCATTGACCTCAATGCATCGATTCGCGAATACGCGGCCCTTCAAAAGCTTGCTCGCCTGGTGTACCAGCAAGGCGACCCGGAAAGGGCTTATAATTATGTAAGCTGCTCCATGAAAGACGCTGTAGCCTGTAATGCACGCCTGCGTTTTTTAGAGGTCACAGAATTCTATCCCATCATCGATAAAGCTTATTCCGACAAAAAGGCGCAAGAAAAACGGTTAGGAAGAATCCTGACTCTTAGCATTACCGGATTGGCTGTATGTCTCATCCTACTGGCCTTTTACCTATACCATGGACTGAGAAAACTTTCTCTTATGCGAAAGAATCTCTCAAAAAGCAACAAAGAACTGGTAGCTCTCAACCAGCAATTGCAGCAGACTGGAAAAATCAAAGAAGTGTACATCGCCCGTTATCTGGACCGTTGTGTCAGCTACCTGGACAAACTGGAACAATACAGACGCTCACTTGAGAAATTAGCGATGGCTTCCCGCATAGAAGATTTGTTTAAAGCTATCCGTTCGGCAGACTTTCTGCGTGAAGAACGTAAAAACTTTTATAATGAGTTTGATAAATCGTTTTTGGAACTATTCCCCAACTTCATCCATGATTTCAACAACCTGTTGAATGAAGATGGAAAAATTGAACCTAAGCCCGGAGAAATCTTAAACACTGAGTTACGTATTTTCGCCTTGATTCGCCTGGGTGTAACCGACGCCAACCGAATTGCTCATTTCTTGGGATACTCATTAGCTACGGTATATAACTATAGAAGTAAAATCCGTAACAAGGCTAAAGGTGATAAGGATAACTTTGAGCAGGAGGTGATGAGATTATAATTTTCATCTAAAATAAAGAATCCCCCAATTTACATTCCAACGAAGTAAACTTAGGGATTCTTTATTTAATAAGGTATATATAAAATACTACCCTACATTTTATTTCACATTCTCACTCTTTGCATCTTCCACATATTCTTTCCATAAATCTTCTATCTTATAATTCTCTCCCAGAATATATTGAACAGCTTTTTCCAAAGACCATTGAGAGCCTAATTGCACAATTGAGATTGTCATCTTACGCAAGAAATCACCATCATAAGTTCTCAGCCAATTCATAAAATAGCCAGATGTTCCATAAGGTAATTGCCATATATAAGGGCAAGGAGTATTACCAGATTTCCGATTCTCATCATAATATGCACCAGAACTCAAAGCTGTATTAATGCGATTAGCATCCGTAACTCCACCACAAGCACTTCTCACGGCATCAGCCATTCCTTCTATGCAAGAAGGCTGATTACTGTCTACAGCACCGGTTTTCTGTACCAAATGAGTAAATTCATGAATCAATACACCCCGAATCTCAAAAGCAGCATCGTCCATGGATACAGCTCCACTATTGACTTGACCTACATATTCAGAACTCATTCTCATCAACGGTCCTTCGCTGTCACCCGAAACATAAGCAACCGCCCCTGCATAATCCATAGGGCCCAAAATACATTTTAACCAAGTTACCGGCTGTTGCTTTGCATCTACAGATGAATAATACATGGAAGACAAAACCAGTTGCAACACCTTCGTATAATAATCCTTCTTTTCGTCATCGGTCTTACCTACAATATTATCATAAGCAGCTGCTATCTCAGGGGTTACAGCCGATTCTGTTACCAGTTTATAGGTAGGAGGTATAATATCAAAGAAAACTTCTGAGGAAGTCACATTAGTCAAAGTCAAATTCTCTGCGGAAGCCCATTCACTTACCTCCTCTGCCCCATCCTTATTCCAAATACAACGATATTGTACTGTGTTAGGATTTTTGGTTACCACGGTAAAATAATCATAAGAACTGGCAAAATTAGGATTGGCCATAATCTTTACCGATTTAGAAAGGCCATTCAAAGCCGTGAAGGAGACTTCTACACCTTTATAAGATTTGGCATCGGCTGTGGTCTGCCACATAATTTTCAGTTCATTCAAATCTTTGTTATAAATGGCACCTCTGGCCTCCAAGGCTTCTCCACTTACGGGTACTACACCTTCAGGAAGTTCTCCAAAAACCTGCCCTCCTTCATTTACACAAGAGCTTGTTGTAAACAAGCCTAAAGCCATCAAACATATTAATAGTGTACGCATATCTTTCTTTTTTTATTTACTAATTATTATTGAAAAACGGGTTTCGGCCAATATACAAAACTATCGCTTGAAATACTGAACACATATAAACCTGCTTCAGGAGTTTCATTGCTTCTCACAATAATATGATCTTGATTAAATAAGAAACCATAGGTTTTCTCAAAATTAGAGGTAACAACTGTTATATCTCCCCCATAAGTAGGATGTACCCCAGCCTCTTTATTGAATCGAATAACATCAGTTCCTTCCAATGGAAACATATTATTACTCTGGAAAAGCATAAAATAATATACTTTATCATACAAAATCACAATTGAATTCCAGTCGCCATTCCACTCAAATACCCCCATCTTATTCAATTCCTCAGTTAAATCAGTGCTCACTATACATCTTTCATCTTTAAATTGAGGCATATCCGGATATCCCAGCTTAATCCACTCAGACATTTTTTTCATCGTTTGTTTATCCCTCTGATAAGAAAGATTCTCCACAAGCTTATTAGCAGCCGTTAAGCCCGTCAATTCCACTCCATTATCCTTCAACTTGATAGCAGACAATGCATCACTACCTACGGTAACAGCTTCCTGAAATGTCAGTACGCCTTCTTCTACTACTGTAGCCACTACATTTTTTCGAGTTACAGTCTGGTTGGCATAATTTAAGAAATGGACTGTATGGTCATCCTTCGTCACATAATAATAAGCTATAAAGTTCCCATCAGAAGCAGAACGAATTACACCCGATCCCCATCCTATTTCAAACATTTTTTCAATCAGCTGCTGCTCCGGTGTCTTGATATTATCCATCTCAGCTTTTGACACTTTTGTCATCGTATACGAAATACCATTCGACTTACCCTGACAAATAATAGAGTTTTCATCATAACTTGTCACAACCAACACACTTTCCTGAGTCAAGGTTTCAAAATGCGATTGTACTAAAGTCAGTTCCACTTTTCTTTCATTATTCAAAGCCAAAGAATAAGCCCCTGAAACATTCTGAGATTCACGTTCAGATTTGGTTATTACAGTTTTTTGCGCTACATCAAAAATAAAGTAACACGCATTAACATCCAGATCAATTTTCCATCCGCCACCTTCCTCTACAGAAGCCATCAATGCCTCCACTTTTTCTTCTTCGGTCATCAGTGCATCCATTTCCGAGCGATCCGCACGTTTCCATACATACTCCGTACCCGACTCTACTCCCTTACAGGTAACACTGCTGACTTTGGCATTAGTCACCTCGAAACTTTCATCACCCAGCATCGTTTTCAAATCTGACCCCACAAACGAAAGCACCACTTTTTCTTCCTCATTAACAGAAGTTTTATATTCAGAAGAAAATAACTTTGGATTTTCGGTTGACTTCATTTGATATTTCCCTTCTCCCACATTAAAGAAAATATATACGGTCACATCCTCTTTCACAATCTTCCAAACCTCATCAGAGCTAGTTGTAAGAACCTGTTCTACATCTTTAATCAGTTCCGATTTCTTATTTTCTTCTTTATTACCACTTAAATCTGTACCAGGGTACACTAATTCCAACGGGTCGCTATACCAGTCGCATGCCCCCATTGTCATACCCATCAAAGCGATAAATATAAAATTTTTCAATAGTTTCATAATCAATTAGTTTTTAGGTTACACTTTACCATCCTGGGTTCTGCTTCAAGGAAGGAGTTTTGGCAATTTCATTGGAGTTTATCGGGAAGAAGTAATCACGATAAGTCACACGTCTCGGATTCAATTGTTGCCCTTCAAAACGCTCCATCCGATATGACTTTCCACCTATCTTAATCGCTCCATTTTCATCTAACACAGGTTTCATGCCATGTATGTAATGTTGTGTTTGAGGATATTGCGTCTTTTTCTCATCAAACCATCTCTGTGCGCGAGTATCTTCCGGCATAGCCAAATACTGTTCTTCTTTATTTTCCTCAATAGGACTAGTGATAATACCTTTATAACGTAAAGCAAAATAACGGTTATTTTCAAAGAACAATTCTACCCGCCGTTCACGATCTATATATTCACGACGAACCTTTTTATCTGTATCAAATGTGGGAGGAACCGGTTTCATGAATGCACGTTCACGAATCTGGTTCAACATAGATTTCATTGTATTCACATCTCCATCAGTTTCATTCAAAGCTTCCGCATAAATCAGCATCAACTCCGGCAAACGAATCAACGGGAAATGCATACTTGAGATATTGGCATTAATGGTCCAGTCATTTTGTACAAACTTACGTAAAGCATATCCCGTACGTGTGCTACGAGTATCACGCACTGAACTATTTACTAATGCATCAGCACTACCTTCAGCCACATTATATTCTTTTCCCATCAATACGGCACCCATATAGACAATATCTCTATAAAAGCGAGGATCACGATTTACATAAGGATTTTTATCATCATAATTAGACGCTGTATAAATATCATATCCATACTCTCCATCAATCACCTCATATTGATCCACCTGTTCCTGAGTAGGTTGATTTCGTGCCTGTCCGCTTCCGTACGACTCCGGTATGTTATCCTGAATCCAACGCGTATCTTTACTATTCAATAAAGTCAAAATAACTTCGTTATTATAGAACAGATTATCTCTGAACATTTCTTCCAGACGTTTGTATACTTTATCTCCAGAATTAGCCACAAACTCAGTTTCATCGTACTGCTTATAGAGTTTGTATCGACCCATATCTACAACCTCCATAAACTCTTCGGCAGCTTTCAATGCATTCTGCCAGCGTTCCTGTTTATATTCTTTGTATTCCTGGGCACCAACGCGTGTATCTGCATCACCCAATGGAGAGATACCCGTAGGATTACCATCCGCATCTCTAAGACCACCATTGTATAATGGTTGTGCTGCGATCCAACGTACAATCGCTTTCAACGCCAAACAAGCTCCTTTATCAATTCGATTGAACTCTTCACCTTCTTGTCTCACCGGTAAACGGCTGGCGGCTTCATCCAAGTCCGAACACATCTTTTCCACACTTGTATGAACCGATTCACGCACAGCGTACGTGGAAGGATCTTCTGCCAAAGAATACAAACGGTCGCTATACACCATTTCTCCATGCCAACGAAGAATCAAATAATGATAATATGCTCTAAAAAAATAAGCTTCTCCTATTCGTTTACTTAACAAGCCTGGTGAAGACGGATGATCCGGAGTATTATATTCTTCAACTCCCCAGATAATCTTATTTACTTTTCGTATAGACTGATAAAAAGTCCACCACCAACCAAAGCCAGAACCACCATATATATTACCTATTGAAGTCGGATCAGAGCTTAATTCTCCATTCAGAATTTTATATGGTGCATCAGCATCCGCTTTATTAAACTCCAATTCATCACATAATGTTCCAATATTGTGACTATAAATTGTATTAAAGCCCAAGCTGTTCAGATACATATCCGAATACAATTGAGTCACCAACTCATTCACTTTTGTATAGCGGGAAAAGACTTCTTCCTCTTGAAGTTTTCCATCATCTTCTCTTTCCAAATAATCACTACATGAAGGAGTCAAAAAACACAAACCTCCCACTGTAAGACAAGCTAATATAGATTTTTTTAACTTCATCGTTCTTAAATTTAGAATGTAACATTTACTCCAAAATTATAAATCCTCTGAATAGGATACCATGAACCGTTTCCATTACCAGTTTCCGGGTCCATATTCACGTCGCCCAGTTTATCAAAGGTCAGCAAGTTCATGCCTTGCACATAGAAACGTACCTGTTGCAAATGTGCCTTTTGTATCAGTCTTTGCGGCAAAGAATAACCAATTTCAATGTTCTTCAAACGTAAATAAGAAGCATCATACAAGAACAAACTGCTGGAAGCGTTCTTATTATTCGGATGATTTCCTAAATGAAGTGCAGGATATGATGCATCAGGATTATCCGGTGTCCATGAATCTAAATGCATAGCCTTAACCTTACCCATATTATTACCCTGCGCACCCATTACTGGGAAATCCCATACTGCCGGACCACTTAATTGCAATGATGTCAAAGCTGCTCCTTGGAAAAGCACGCTTAAATCCCAACCTTTGTAAGATACTCCCAACGGAATACCAAACTGCAATTCTGGTGTCTTCGGATTTCCCATTGCCTTCATATCATGCTGGTCATCAATCTTTCCATCATTATTTAAATCTTTATACACCACATCTCCTGGTACCAATTTACCCCAAGGCTGGAATCCTGTTCCGTCATTCATGGCATTCAGTTTATCAGCTTCTGCCTGATCTTTTACAAAATGGTCTACTTCGTATACAAAATATTCACCCACACGATGTCCGGTACGTTGCATCCAAGGGACGGCACGGTCAATTTCCATCATATCTAAGATTTTATTACGGGCAAATCCGGCATTAAAACGGATATAATAGTTAAAATTACGTCCTACTCTGTCATTCCATCCTAATTCCAAATCAAAGCCACGATTAATCACCGTTCCCGCATTGACATACGAAGATGTTTTTCCGAAAACATCAGGAATACCTACTACGTCGCTACCTCCCGTATTCGTAATAATATCCCAGCGCTTTTCATAAAAAGCATCAATTGACAAGCTCAAACGGTTATTCAACATGTTCATGTCAATACCGGCATTATATTTAATACCACGTTCCCACGTCAAATCTGGATTTGCCAGGTCACCTTCCTGTAAACCACCTCCCATAGACTGGTTATAGTTCGTACCCGTATTCCAGGAGCTGGCATTGGTTCCATTGTAATATTGCACATACAAGAATCGTCCGATTCCCTGGTCGTTACCAACCCATCCTACAGAACCTCTCAGTTTCAGATGATCCAGCCATCCTTTAGTACCATTCATAAAACGTTCTTCTGTTGGTACCCATCCGATAGAGAATGAAGGAAATACGCCGTAACGATGCGCCTTACTAAAGTTTTCAGACCCATTGATACCTACATTTGCTTCAAGCAAATATTTATTTTCATAGTCATAGGTAGCTCGTGCAGCAAATCCCTGATAGCGGTAAGCAACCTCATTTCCTATTGTACGCTGTGAACGATGCATCGTAAACATTCCTGAAACATTGTGACCACCAAAACTACGCTGATAATCTAACTTTGCCTGCATATATACACGTGCAATAGCCATACTAGCCTGATAGCTGTTCTGTTTCGTATTGTCTACTGTAAAGTTAGATATAGCCGGAGTATAAGCACCGCTATATCTTACTCTATCTGGAGTAGCATAAATACCCAGTCCTTCACTTGGATAGAATGTGGCATATCCACCATACTCTTCATTATTGGCTACTTTTCGAGGAATAGACCGGTCAATGGCATGCGTTTCTTCAATGTCATAAGAGAACATACCTTCTACTTTCAGACCTTTCGTAATAAAGTCCAGTTTATGCCCAATTACAAAGTTTCCTTGGAAATTAATCTTGTGAGTCGTCTTGTAACCCATATAAGCAATTTCTCCTAAAATGTTCTTTGTGTACTGGCTATCACCAAATAAAAGGCCATTCGGATGATCCGTATAGTAAGTTTCATTGCTCGGATGACCATTCCGTTCCAATACTACCGGATAAATTGGAGGAGTGGTGTTAGCTGTAAAAATGATATTTCCAGAGCCTCCTCCCGATTCATTCATATCTGTAATCTGTCCACCAAGGTTAACACTTACATAGAAATTCTTAGTGATATCAATATCCAAACTTGTACGTAAATTATAGCGTTTAAAACCACCATTCGTACTGTAAGCGTCATTCAAGTCTGAATACCGATAGTTTCCATCCTGATTAAAATAACCAATCATAGCAAAATAACGAGCACGCTCACTACCTCCACGTAACGACAAGGTATAATTCTGCTGAATAGCCGGACGGAAGGCATAGTCAAACAAATCAATATTATAACCTAAGCCATCGGTATTGTCACCTTTAGCGCGTGCCCAATTGTTGATCATTTCATCAGAGAATAATTTAGACTGAACAGCCGGATCTGTTTCCCATCCCGGGTTGTCATTTTTCAGTGCCTGATTGTACAAGCGGGCATAATCGGCCGATCCAAGATAATCAGGGTACGATACAGGTTCTGCCATACCCACTTGTGCCTTAAACTCTACGGTCGGCTTTGACTGCGATACACCTCGCTTTGTAGTCACAATTACCACACCATTTGCACCTCGAATACCATATACAGCGGTAGCCGAAGCATCTTTTAAGATAGAGAATGTCTCTATTTCATTCGGGTCCAAGTTAGAAAGACTTCTTTCTACACCATCCACAATCACAATAGGAGATTGTGCTCCAGAATTATATGATGACAAACCGCGTACGGCAAAACTTGCGACGTCTTTACCAGGTTCACCACCACCAAACTGAGTCACTGTCAAACCCGGTAAACGGCCAGCTAACGCGTTGGTGATATTAGCACTCGGACTTTGAGAAAGCTCTTTCACATTTACAGAAGCCACAGAACCTGTCAAAGTCGTTTTCTTCTGTGAACCATAACCAATCACCACTACTTCTTGTAATGTCTTTGAATCTTCTACCAAAGTAACATTCACCTGACGTTGTCCTTTTAAAGGAACATCCTTTGTTGTATATCCAATAAAAGAAACTGTCAATACCGCATCTTCATAAGGAACTGTCAATGTAAAGTTACCATCCATATCCGTAATCGTTCCTAAACTAGTTCCTTTTACCATAATATTAGCTCCAATCACAGGTAGATTATCTTCATCAATGATTGTTCCTTTTACAACTATCCCTTTCGACTGCTCTACTCCATGTGCCATAGCCGAACTGTCAATAGCCCAACTAGGTGAAGAGAACAAGCACAGAAAGGCCATCGGATACACCAAGCGCATACACCTGAATTGCTTTCTTTTTAATTTTAGATCTTTCATAGGTTCACTTTTAAAGTTAAACATTAAAAACTATTTCATTCTTCTACTTGATATACATCTGTTTTCCCTGGTAAGGAAATAGAAGGAGGAATATCTCCTTTAGCCACTCCTCTTTTGTAAGAAGGCTTTTCACTCATGACAAAATGTAGTGTTACTCCCTCTTTTACCATATCGTACGGTAAATAGGATTTCGTATATTTCTGTCCGTTCACATACAGGTCCTTTACGTAAACGGCCTCTTCTGACCAACCTTCCGTAGTCATCTTTATCTGCTTGCCATTGCTCAATGTCACCGTCAGGCTCTTGACACAAGGCGAACCGATGTTATAAAAATTGCTGGAAGGAGCTACCGGATAAAATCCCAGACAGTTGAACATATACCATGCCGACATCTGACCGCAGTCGTCATTTCCACTCAGCGAGCCCGGCTCATTGCCATAGAAACGGGAAGTAATCTCACGCACCCAGTACTGGCATTTCCAAGGCTGACCTAAATAGTTATAGAGATAGGCTACATGATGACAAGGCTCATTTCCATGCCAATATCCGCCAATGCGTCCTTGGATATCGTGAGCGCCAGGCATATCTTCAGGCAATTCTACAGTAAACAATTCATCCAGCCGTTTCTGGAAAAGTTTCTTTCCAGCCAGATTGATATATCCCTGTACATCGTGAGGCACATACCAGGTGTACTGCATGGTAAACCCTTCAGTGATGTCTCCCCATCCATGTACAGAACCCGGGCCCTGATAGGCTATCGGACTGAATGGGGTACGCCATTCACCTTTACTATCCCTTCCGCGCATGTATTTCGTTTCCGGATCGACCAAGGTCTGGTAAGAAAGCGAACGGTTCAGGAAGTACTTATAATCCTCTGTCTTACCCAGTGCCTTGGCAGCCTGCGCAATACAGTAGTCATCATAAGCATACTCCAGTGTCTTTGACACAGATTCAGCCTCCTTGTCAAAAGGAACATAGCCATTCTCACGGTATTCCGGCAGACAGTCATAGTGTTCGTTCATCGCCGTAGTCTTCATGGCCTCATAGGCACGTTCGTAATCAAAACCTTTTACGCCCTTCACAATCATATCTGCCAGTACGGATACAGCATGGTAACCAATCATGCACCAGGTTTCATTGCCATAGAAAGACCATATCGGCAACATCTTCTCTACACTCTTGTCATAGTGGGCCAGCATCGAATTGGCGATGTCTGCATTGACATCCTGATGTACCAGATTAAACCAAGGATGCAAAGCACGGTATGTATCCCACAATGAGAAGACAGTGTAATTGGTAAAGCCCTCAGCTTTCTCAATGTTCTTATCCAGCCCTCTGAACTGGCCGTCTGCATCCTGAAAAACAAACGGATGCAACGCTGCACGATAGGCGGCCGTATAAAAAGCTTCCTTCACTTCCGGTTTGGCTTCAATCTGATATTTGGACAATTCCTTTTCCCACAGACCGACTCCCTTTTCACGTAAAGCGTCGAATGTCATACCGTTCAGTTCCTGTAAGTTCAGTGTAGCTCCGGCTGTGCTGACAGCAGATACCGACGTCTTCACAATCACTTCTTCTCCCTCTTCGGCTGCAAAGGAAATACAAGCCATCAGGTTCTTTCCCCACGCTTCATAGCAACTGCGGAAACGGGAAGTGTTATAGATAACCGGTTTCTTATCCTGCATGATACGCAGGTTTTTCAGCTTTTTAGAAAATACTGCAGTAAAATAGACATGACGTTCCGGTCCCCAGCCCTTTACCAGCTTGTAGCCTGTCAGGGTAGAGTCATTCTCCATACGCAGATTTGACCATTCACAATTCTGCCAAAGCGTATGGTTCATGTCAATCATGATAAATGCTTTGTCCTACTTAGGATAGGTGAAACGGAACATGCCACTACGTAATCCGGCTGTCATTTCAGCTTTCACACCGTAATCAGACAGTTCTACGGCATAATAATTAGGAGAAGCCCACTCCTTCTCATGAGAATAACGCGAACGATAACCTTCTGTGGGGTTCTCCCGTGTACCTGAATCGAGTTTCATCTCCCCAGTTCCTGGTATGAACAAGAAATCGCCTAAATCAGGAATTCCCGTTCCGCTCAGATGTGTCAGGCTGAATCCTAGAATGGAAGTATGATTATACTTGTATCCGGCGGCTGCATCATAGAACTTAGCATCCGTATCCGGACTTATCTGTATACCACCAAACGGAATCTGTGCACCCGGATAAACATTGCCGTAACCATCAGTACCAATCATCGGATTGACATACTGTGTCAGACTTTCAGCTGAAAGCGGACACACCGGCAAAGCTGTACACAAAAAGAATATTTTAAGAATACGCTTCATAACCAACCGTTTTTACTATTCCTGAATATCGCCTACAGCCACCTGATATTCATGCCACAAACTATCTATATTATATTCTTCTCCCAATGCATACTTAATCGCTCCATCAAACGACCAGGGAACAACCTCCAACGTACTACGGTTAAACTTACGCAAGAAATCCTTATCCTTATTGTCTTTCAACCAAACAAAGAAATATCCTGCTGTACGGTATCCGTCCATGTAATTTCCTCCTTTCGGACGGTCAGCCGGAGTAAATCCTCCATTTGCCACACGTACGGCATCAGCCATGCCTTCGATAAAGGCCCAGAACACACGGTTGGTTCCATAGCTCCCTATTCCCTGCGGTTCCAACTGATAAGCATGAGTCAGTTCATGCAGCAGAACACCTCTCGTTTCGAAAAACAATTTTGCCGTATCATTAGCAGCAAACGATTTCTCAATATGACGGGTACTATAGAAAATACTTACTACCCCATTTCCACCATCCTTAGCTGAAACTCCTTCTATATCCTGCAACGAATAGTGAATGGTATCTACCGGAACAATGCTGTCCGACGGAGCATCATACAATGTAGCTAACACCGTACGCGCCTGTTCTGCAATGTAATCTTGCGGATGAGTTACAATACGATGGTAGACCTTTGAACCTTCCGTTTCGGGAGCCTGATCATCGAATGCAATATAGCCCACAGGATAATCTTTCCAAACATCCTCCGTTTTCTCTTCAGAAACGGCATTTTGTTTTTGTCCGGCACAAGCCGAAATTCCGGCCAGTCCAAAGACTATACTGACCAACAACAATTGTGCTTTCATACTTATTTAATTCCGTTAGTTAATGAATAAGGTTTATACTCTGTTTTTTGTCCTCTTTTCTTGTTCGGAGAGGCTCCCATCTTAAATTCCCATACGCCGCCTTCCAGCAGGTCTGCATGAGTGACATACAGTTTTTCGTACTTCTTTCCGTTAATGGTCAGCGACTGTACATAACGCCGACTGTCACTTACACCCGGAGCTTTGATCTCCAACGTCTTTCCATTAGGAAGATGTAGTTTCAGGTAAGGAAAATAGGGAGCTCCAAGTACATACTGGTCCGTTCCAGGACAAACCGGATAAAAGCCCATCACCGTAAACATGTACCAGGCTGACATCTGACCGCAGTCATCATTTCCCCCTAACCCATTAATATCATTGCGATACATCCGGTCCACAATCTCACGTGTCCAGAACTGTGTTTTCCAAGGCTGTGAGGTCCAGGCATACAGATAAGGAATATGATGACTGGGTTCATTGCCGTGCACATAACCACCTATCAGACCTTCTTCCGTAATATCCTCGTTCTTTTCGTAATATTTTTTTGGAAGATGCATCTCAAAAAGCTCATTCAGACGATTCAGGAAAACTTTCTCTCCTCCCATCAAATCCATCACACCGTATACATCATGAGGTACATGAAAAGAGAAATTCCATGAATTCCCTTCAATAAAACCTTCTCCATGTGTCTGCAAAGGATCAAAATCCGCCTTAAAGTTCCCTTTCTCATCACGTGGACAAGCAAAACCTCTTTTCTTATCAAACACATTACGGTAATTCAAGGCACGGGCATAATATTTCTTGGCAATATCTTCTTTACCAGCCTGCAAGGCCGTCTGATAGATAGCCCAGTCGTCATACGCAAACTCCAGGGTAGAAGAAACTGCCGTACTGCTCTTTTCAAAAGGAATATATCCCAGTTCCTTGTAATCGTCCAGATGGTCATAATAGTCTACATTCGATGTTTCCACCATTGCCTGTAAAGCCGCTTTTTTTTCCGTAACAACCTTTTTGGCTATGGCATCAGCCAGTACAGGTACGGCATGATACCCGCTCATACACCAGTTTTCATTGCCCATCAGACTCCATACCGGCAACATCTTATGTACACTCTGCTGTTGATGCACAATCATAGACTTCACCATATCCGCATTTTGCAAAGGAGTAATCAGGTTCAAGAATGGATGTTCTGCACGGTAGGTATCCCACAAAGAAAAAATCGTATAATTAGTGAATCCTTCTGCCTGATGCACATTATGGTCAAGTCCACGATAATGCCCATCCACATCCATATACACGGAAGGGTTAATCATCGTATGATACAGCGAAGTATAGAACATTGACTTCTGGTCTTCCGTTCCTTCTATTTCAAACAGCTCCAACTTTTCATTCCAGGCTTCTGATGCTTCCGCTACTACCTGCTCAAAGCTTTTTCCACCAGCTTCTGCCAATAAATTTTTCAGTGCCCCCTCCGTGCTGACAGCCGAAAGAGCCACTTTTACTACCAGCTCTTTACTGGAAGAAGTGTCAAAATTAAAATAAGAAACCACAGCACGCCCGCCTATTTCCGGGAAGTTACGATCCATCTTAAAACGTCTCCAGAAACCCGTATAAACCGGTTTCTTTTTATCTACATACCCGTAATCTTTTATCGGCTGTGAGAAAGAAATGGCAAAATACGTATAGTTCGTCCGGGCCCATCCGTTGGTTATGCGATAGCCGGTCAGCAACGTATCATTTTCTACCCTCAGGTGACTCCAAAGCACCTTTCCATCATAATTATAAATGCCATGATTCAAATCGAGAACGATACGTCCGTCAGAGGAGGGATAAGTATATTTATGAATACCGACACGAGGAGTAGCTGTAAGTTGAGCCTTTATCTTATAATCTTCCAACTCTACTTCATAATATCCAGCCGATGCGTGCTCAGTGGAATGACTGTAACGGGAACGGTATCCTTCATCCGGATGAGAAGCACGTCCCGGATTCAGTTTCAGCTCGCCCACCGTCGGCATAATCAACACATCTCCCAAGTCGGAGTGCCCCGTACCACTTAAATGTGTATGACTAAACCCTACAATAGTAGGATCTGAATACTGGTAACCGGCACAATATTTATATACATCCTTCTGGTATTCTCCATTTACATTGTGAGGGATAGTATCAGTATCCGGACTAAGCTGTATCAAACCAAAAGGTACACAAGCGCCGGGAAAAGTATGTCCCATTCCATTGGTTCCAATAATCGGATTTACATAATCCACTGCCTTTTGTTGAGCAAATACCGGAGAAGCGAGCAGTCCGGCAAGCAAGCAAAATTGTATTTTTCGAAGCATACTAAAAATAAGATTTAAATTCTTTCTCATGAGCACTCTATTCGACTATAACCGCAACATGATTAACAATTATCAATATATTAAAAACACCTATCAAAATAATCCTATGATGAATACAATGAGACCACAAAGTCCTCTTTACGCTATTCATGTGTAAACCACTCCGATGGACATTCTGTTTTTTCTCCTTTCTCATTGATAAGAAACAACTTCAATACACCACCGAAATAATCAAAATAAGAAAGTTCCAGTTTATGCATCCCTGCAGCCAGTGCCACCTGCGCACTACGTTCCGCCGGAGAATGCAACCCGTCATTCTCTATTAGCACCTGATTGTCCAATTTCAAGATACTTCCATCATCTGAAAGCAATGAAAATGTATAAACGCCATCTGACGGTACCGTCAAATAACCATTATATACCATAGCCAGATTACCGGTTTTTCCTTCCGGATAAGCAATACATTCACTTACATAATTCTTAATCAGCTTAGAAGAAGCTATGTCGGCACATTTATTACCAGAAAAATCATACAAAGCCACATTCAAACCAGGTTTTAAATTCTCTGTAACCTTCAACGCCGGACGAACAGCTTCTTTCACAAAACTGGCTGTATATAATTTATCGTATGTACCATCCGGACGGAAAGCTCTAAATTTAAATTCAGTATCCTTTGTTACGGTAACAGGAGTGGTATACAATGCTGATTCACTGGAAGGATCAGTTCCATCCATTGTATAGCGAATCTCCACCTGCGGCATAATACAATCGACTTTAAACTCTCCTTTATCGACAAATACATTACGGTCATAAAAACCTGTCAGATCAGGAATCCGGTAGTTCACACTCAGTCTGTCAAGGCGTTTCACCTGATTCATTACCCGTCGTTCAAAAGCCTTATAATCATTCAATCTGGACTTCTCGCACCAGGCAATCTCACTCACTGCCATCATGCGTGGAAAAACCATATACTCCATTCGTTCCATGGTCGGAATCCATTCTGTCCATACATTACATTGTACTCCCCACACAAGCGACTTCTGTGCATCCGATAATCCGGAAGGAAGCACGTCCATATCATATATTTTCTTCAAGAAATCCGCTTTCTGCTCATAATCGAAATACAAATGAGAATTCGGGCAGATTATCGTTTTCATACCAGCAGCTGTAGCTTTATGCACCGCATCTGTACACCAGCTTCTCCACCATGAAATCACACTTTTATCCGACAGGCCGTCTTCTACCACTTCGTCCCAGCCAACGAGCCGTTTCCCGTTTTGCAAGAAAAAGGCTTCCATCTCCCTGACAAACCATGCCTGTAAAGCTTCAGGAGTAGCCAGCTTCTCCGATTTCATTCTTTTCTGACAATCCTGACATTTATTCCAGTTGGTTTTATCTACCTCGTCTCCTCCCAAATGCACATATTCATAAGGAAACAATTGAAAAACTTCACGCCAGATATTTTTACAAAATTCCAGTGTAGAATCCTTTCCCACACATATTGGTGAAGAAAAAACCTGCCCCCAACCGATAAGTCCGTCGCAAGCGATATTCGGATATTGTTGGATAGCCGCTAAAAAATGTCCCGGCATATCAATTTCTGGAATTACGTCTATTCCTCTTTCTGCTGCATAATTTACCACTTCCTTTATTTCATTTTGGGTATAGAAACCTCCATAAATGGTATCACCTTCAATGACAGATGTTTTTTCTACCGGTATCGCATAATCTGGATTGCACATTGACTTCTCCAGTTGCATACAAGTACGGTCCTGATCATTAAACTTTCTCCATGCCCCTTTTTCCGTCAATAAAGGATATTTTTTAATTTCGATTCTCCAGCCCTGATCGTCTGTCAGATGCCAATGAAACTTATTAAATTTATACAGCGACATCAAATCCAGCAGTTTCATCACTTCTTCCTTGGAATAAAAATGTCGGGAAACATCTAAATGCATTCCTCTCCACTGATAATGAGGATAGTCAGTTATCTCCACAACAGGGATAGACAAATCTGATTCTGCTTCTATTGGTAAAAGCTGACGTATGGTAGAAATACCAGCCACAATGCCTGAATAATCTGCAGCTTCAAGAAGAAGTTTATCCTTATTTACAGAAAGATGATACCCACCCTCTTTCTCCATTACTCCTTCAACCATCCGCAATACAATGGAAGCCGATGATTCTTCATGATGTTCTAAAAAATCTATACCCAAAGATTTTTGTAAAAGCATACGAGCTGGAACCAGCTCCTTATCATTTATATATAATGACATTCCAGGTTTAAAAGCAAACAGTCCGTCACTCTTTACTATTTCCACCGGAGAAGGAATTATATTTTTCTCAGTGGCTAAATTCTGTTGAGCACACGATATTAAAAAAGATACACTGACTGCCAATAAAAAAGAGTGAAGAGATATTTTCATATTATTAAATTTGGAATTGCTTATGTTAAGGCTCAGAATCCATCATGGATGATTCTTTCTCACAATGCAAATAAACGAAAAACAAATCCCTTCAATGTCCCGCTTGCTGCCAAAAAAGAAGGTAGTTTTAAAATGTCATAAAAATATCACAACAGCCTACTTGTCCTTTTTTACACCATTGATAATCAATAAAATAAAAAAGTCTGTCTCAAAAGAGCACATTATAATGCTCTTTTGAGACAGACGTAAAATCAGAGAAATGACAGAATTATTTCCATTTTCAGTCATTTATCCCCTCATCCAAGGAAGGTGTATTCCTGAAATCTTTCGGAGTACAACCATATCTCTTGATAAATTCTTTATAAAAATAGGAGCGACTATTAATCCCAATCATAGAAATAATCTCCAATACAGACAAACTGGTATTCTTTAATAACTCAGCCGCCTTTTCAAGACGACACAATTTTATGAATTCATTCGGAGAAATATCTGTCGTCATTTCATTGAATTTACGATAGAACTGACGAGTACTCATATTCAATTCAGACGCAATAAATGGAATTCCCAACTCCTCGTTATCCAAATTATTTTCCACTATCGCCACAAATTTCTCTAACACTCCCATCTGCTCCACACTATGTACAGTAAACCGTACACCATAATATATCACTTCCTGAGATGTCTCCTCGGCATCCTCTTTAGAATCATCCTGATGCCCCTTTCCCACAAAAACATCTACCGGATTAAAAGAAGGAAAAAAATGCAATATAGTTCCGACCAAAAGGAATAATAAGATAACTAAACCTATATATAAAAAAGGAGATTTATACCAAGGGGTAGTAATATAAATAGGAATCATCAATAGTTTTTCATTATTCTCATTTATATCCCTCTTGTAACGTACCTTAAACATATATTTACCAGGAGGAACACTCGAATAAGTCACATCGTTTGTCTTACTAAATACCGACCAATCTGCATCATATCCCTCCAGCATATACGAATATTCGATATTCTCACCTCCGACAAAATCAGGTACAATAAAATTAAACCTGAAAAAGACCTTTTTGCCATCTATTTCCCATCCATTCCGACCATCTTCCTCATAGTTAGGCGATAAAGCTCTTTTATTTTCTATCCAGAAATCGCGTAATACAATATTCTGAAACGGGCTATAAACAGCCGTAGAATTATCGGATAAATACAACAATCCGTTTACCCCACCAAAGAAAAGTCGTCCGCTATAAGGGCATTTATAATATGCACCGTCACTAAACTCCTCAATATGTATACCATTCCCGTAAAAGGTATGAATTCTTCCATTCATAGGATTGTATTTATTTAATCCTTTGTTACTACTCATCCAAAGAAAACCATTCTTATCGGACAAGATTCCATGAATCATGTCATTCGAAAGACCATGTTCCTGCCCAATATAGCTTATTGCCCGTACGCTGTCTTTCTCGTATTTCATGGAAACGACTCCAGTAGAAGTCCCTATATAAAACTTACTTTCATCATACTGACAGAAAGACAATACATCGTCTACCGGACGATTTAGTTTCTGCTGGAATGAAATAAGTTTATACGTATTATCTTTTATATTATATCTGACAAGTCCCTTGCCTCTGTCGCCTAACCACAATACAGAATCACCCTGATTCGTCATAGAAAAGAATACAAGATACGCATCATTGTTACCCCTATATATTATTTTTTCTTTCTGATCGGTTATTCGAATCTGATCTCCTTTAAAATCTACTTTCAAACGGACAAGTCCAAGCATATTAACCGAGACCCATAAAGTAGAAGCATCTTCCTCATATACTCCTTTTATTTCTACAGTGTTACCTTTCGTATCGAAGCCTTCTACCGTAATCATTCTGGATTGCTCAAATGAATAGAAATAGAGTAAGTTGGCATTAGTCCCTCCAATCCACATGCCATCATGGAAACGACTTTCATGAATTGAAAATACACGATTATCATTTTCCCAAGGCAGATAGTCAGACAAAGCCTGACGAGAGCTACCGGAATACAATTCCACCGCTTCCTTTCTATCCCAATTTTTTTCATATTCAGGTATATGTATCAGTCCATCACCTTTTGTACCAAACCACAATCCTCCATGACGATCGGTAGCGATACTTCTTACCTGACGCTTCAGTAAAGGAGACAAACGTGTCAGCTCCAGAGTCTGAGCTATTGAATTATTTTTTGTCAACATTAAGACACCCTGTCCGTCTGTGCCTACCCAGGCTATATCATTATACCGATCTTTAGTCATCGAAAAAATCCGAACACTACGGTCTATCACCTCTTCCCTATATTCTTTTGAAGAATTCAAGGATACAAGCCCGTTCAGATGAAAAGCAATAATGACATCTTCCTGCAAAGAAGTTATATTTTCAATTTTTCCGTACTGCTGCATCAGATCGGATATATTCCTGATATATACCTTGGTCTTTGCAGCCACATCATAAAGATAGAGGTTATTCTCTGCATCAATGAAACTAAATGAATCGTTTTGTACGAAATAACGATTTACGGAAAGATTGTGTAACTTTATCCGTTCTTTTTCCAATTCTATCTTTACAGACTGCTGAACTGAAAAAGAAGGAATCTTAAAACATACCACATCGGGAGAATCTGCATACAACAACCATATCTCACCTGAATCTGTAACAAGTGCTTGCGTACATTTGTCAGCCTTAGGTATGACATTACCTAAAGAAACAAACTTCTTTAAGATTGTATTATAATATAATAATTCGGATCCGTTTACGACCCAAGAATCACCTTTGGCATTAGAATACACCACATAATTTTCTGAATCAGCATATATTTCTTCTATCTCCCTTTTTATCAAGGAAAAACGAGCTACTCCTAAGAACGTTTTTACCCACAGGCACTGATTATCTGCCTGGCAAATTTTATGGATAATATTACTTTTAAAAGTAAAATCTTCATTATAAGGACTTTTTGAGCGGAATACAGCCATGGTCTTACTATCATAACAATTCAAGCCATCGTATGTTCCGAACCACATAAGCCCATCAGAGTCTTGAAAGATAGTCAGTACAGCACTATTAGAAAGTCCATTTGTTGAAGTGATGTTGTTTATCAGGTATTTATCACTGACACTAGCCTTGATATGTACAATTACAAACGCGAAAAATAAAAATATGAATAGTTTCAGTTTCATCGGGGAATTCCATGCATTAATCATAATATATATACAATATTATATTATTTAGACGATAAAAACAAATAAAAAGGCCAAGTTTCCTATTCCCCCTCAAGAAAGAATAAACTCAAAGCACACGATTCATTGTAAAAGCAAAAGCAACATAAAAATACGGCCAGAAACCTACAAAGTTTCAAGCCGTACAAGTATGTAAATTAAATTTGACCTACTACCCTAACAATTAATCTCTTAAGAGGCTTAATAGCTTGGAAACGATGAAATAAGAGGAAACTTATAAACTCCCTTTTTTGAGGAAAATCCCAATGCCTTCAGTGTCGATATAAAAAAACAGAGGCTATCTCAAGTT
Organism: uncultured Bacteroides sp.; assembly: GCA_945965395.1. Lineage (GTDB taxonomy): Bacteria > Bacteroidota > Bacteroidia > Bacteroidales > Bacteroidaceae > Phocaeicola. The sequence continues at coordinate 5,545 of CAMFND010000133.1, read as the reverse complement.
TATTTGAGACAGCCTCTCTCTATTAATTCAATAAAATTCTTATTTACCAGCCTGGGTTCTGTGGCAACAAATTCGGATTACGCTGCAACTCACCTGTAGGAATCGGATACAGATACATCTTATCATTCCATGTTCTGCTCTTACCCGCTACATAAACCAAATCTTTTTGAGTGTAATTCGGATAAACAATCACATAACCAGCATCAGAGCGAAGTCCTTTTTCTGCCATACTAGATGTAGCAGATATTTTCTTTCCTACATACGTCATTACATTGTTAACAATTTTACCCGCTTTCCAACGGCAGATGTCATCAAAACGGAAACCTTCACCTGCTAATTCAATACGACGTTCACGACGAATTTCCTGCAATAATGGACTAAGTGTATATCCGTAATCAGGCCAGTTCGGATCTGTAAATTCTACAGTAAGAGTTAAATGCTTCATCCCCACGCGATCACGTAATTCATTAATCGTTTTATCCAAATCTGGCTGAGTAATTGTGCCCAACTCTGCTTTAGCTTCTGCATTAATCAGCAATGTCTCTGCATAACGATAAGCAATTCCATCTGCATATTCTACATAATATCCCGAATGAGCCGTAGCAGGATTATATCCCTTAATACTTTGATATCCTGTAGGACAAAATTGAGTCACATAGGCATCGTCACCACCTACAGGGGTATAACTGGCATTTCCCGCGAAAAACTCATCATTACGAATCAACTGTGCGGCACGAGGGTCTCTGTTTGCCAGTTCCTGCACCAGTGTTTCATCATTTTTAGGAAGGGTAGTCAACGCCTTGGGAAGACCATCCGTATAAAGGAAGCAGTCTACAAAATCCTTTGAGAAACCAGCATTTGCTTCCACTGCCCCATGCCCCATATTATGCATTCGCAGTTCGTTTACATAATCAATATAAAGAAGCGCCTCACTCAAATTTTTCTTATCCTCCATGATGAACATGTCATAATAGTCATGCTTTGTATCACCTGTCTTATAGATGGAATAATGTCCGTCTGTAATCAGTTTATCAGTTTCACTTGCAGCCAGCTTCAACAAATCCTCGTATGCATATCCTAACTCGGAATGATATTTATAATAGGTACCTTCATGCAGGCAAACACGAGCCTTAATATGACGGGCAATATCTCTATTCAGACGGTTAGCCTCTTCATCACCTTTTTCCGGCAACCAAGTAATGGCAAAATCCAAATCTTCGATAATTTTTGCAGCCACTTGATTTCTTGGCATTTTAGAGCCATACAACTCTTCACTGTCAATATTCAAATCTTTATCTAACCAAGGAACATCACCAAAAGTCTTAATTTTATTAAAGTACTCCAATGCCCGGAAAAAACGCATTTCGGCTACATACACATTAATTTCTTCTTCTGCACCCGTTACTGTACCATAATGAGTCATAAAATAATTTATATTGCGAATATTAGCCCAATTACTTTTAGACCATAGACCATCTTCTGTCGGAACAACATATTGTCCCCACAAGAACTGGTTGATACCGCTTGGCACCTGATCATCTGCATTAGTATCTCCATAATTGGTTACCCCACCTGGCAATATGTCATAAAATGCATTTGCATAAGTACGTAAATCTCCTGTAGAACTCCAAAAAGTATTATCATTCAAACTTTGGGATGACCTTTCCAGAAAAGCATCGTTACAACTTGTATGGAGCAGTATTCCAACAGCGGAATATAAAATATATCTTAGTTTCATATCAGTAATAAATTAATTAAATTATCAGAATGTAAGATTAACACCTATAGAAAACGCTTTTTGTTGCGGATAGTCATACGGATTATCCAATTCCGGATCAAAGCCTTCTGGAGTATGTTTAAATGTCAGAAGATTTTCACCTGTGAAATAAACACGCGCTTTCTGAATACCCCACTTCTGAGTCAAAGCTACAGGCAATGTATAACCCAAAGACAAGGATTTCAAGCGTAAATAAGCCGCATTCAGCAAATAACGTGTCTGATTCTGTCCCATAGCTGTACCACCGTCAAAACGAGCTACCGGGAAATAAGCATCCGTATTATTTTCTGTCCAATAATCATTTGCATAAGCCGTTGGTACTTGCCACTCGCTGACATATTGCCATCTGTAAGTATTAGGCAATATCATGTCACGCTTTCCAACACCCTGGAAGAAGATACCCAAATCGAAACCTTTCCAATCTGCTGTTACGTTAAAACCATAGCGATAACGAGCACGGTCATTACCAATAATCTTCTTATCACCAGGATTATCGACTGTATTTTCTCCATCATTTACTACCTTATCACCGTTAATATCAATAAATTTGATATCGCCCGGAACTTTATGAATACCATTATCCAACTTTGACTGATCAGGAGCCGAAGCAATTTCATCGGCTGTCTGGAACAAAGTTGATTCATATCCCCAAATCTCGCCCACAGTCTTACCTTCATAATAATCTGCTGACAATGATTTTGTAGGATTGTCATATTTGGTAATCTTTGCATAAGTATCAGAAAGATTAAAGCCAACAGAATAGTGTAATCCATTTTCCAGCTGGTCATTCCAAGACAATGCCAACTCCCAACCTTTGGTTACCATGTCAGAAGCATTTTCCTGCGGTTCAGTCTTTCCAAGAATATTCGGTAATAGTTTTCCTGTACCCAGCATTCCGGTAGTCTTTCTCTGATAGTAATCAAATGAACCTGTCAACCGATTCTGCAAAATAGTAAAATCAAGACCCACATTCCACTGAGTTACTTTCTCCCATGTAATTGTATTGCTCACCAACAGCCCCGGTAAAACATAAGTCACACGCTGTCCACCCATTAAATACCCAGTTTGTCCGTTACCGTAAGTAGACAAATAAGCATACCATCCGTTATCCAATGCCTGATTGGCCTGACTACCATAAGAAGCTCTCAACTTCAAGTCATCAAAGAAACCATTGGTAGGATTCTTGAACCATGATTCCTCACCCAATCTCCATCCAACAGAGAATGAAGGACTAAATACGGCACGGTCATTTTTAGGGAACTTAGAAGAAAGGTCATAACGTCCGTTCAATTCCAACAGATAACGATCAGCGAAGGTATAATTAATACGAGCAAAGCCACTTCGAGTAGCCCAACTATCATCTGCATTACTTACCAATCTTTCTCCTGTAGCTGCATCCATTGAAGGAAGATCATTTGAAATCAATTCTTTACGCTGTGCAGCGAAAGCACGGGTATGCTTGGTTTCCTGATTGTAGCCTAACATTACCTTGAAATAATGTTTTCCAAAGGTACGTTCATAATTACCAACTAAGTTAAAAGTATTATAGGTATCATTTTGCTGATGCTCATACGCATAATTAGGTTTGGTATACTGGAAAACCTGCAAGAACTTACCATCTACTCCATATTCGTTGAAAGATTTCGCATGGTTCTTAATGTGTTCTGCATAATAGTTAAAGGTATAATCCATCTTTATACTTAATCCTGCCAGAGGCTTCAGTTCCAAAGCCAGCGTATTCCAAAAGTCGTTCTTGGTTGTTGCACGCGTACCGCCTTCTTCCAGAACCGCTGCGAAGTTAGTATAGTTTCCCTGTCCAGACCAGTTGCCATCCGGATGTTTTACGGGCATCAAAGGCTGAGTATCGTTACCAATCCATGCGCTACCGTGCACATTGTCTTGTGCCAGTCCATTCAATTCCGTACGGATAAATGAAGTCTTCATTGACACATTCATCCAGTCGGTAATGTCGTAGCTGATATTATTTACCACATTAAATTTGCGGAATCGTTCATCCCCATAACGCAACATTGAACCCTGATTAGTATATCCCACAGAAGTATAGTAGGTCGTTTTATCACTACCCCCACTGATATTCACATTATATTTCTGCAACGGATAGCTTTTCTTATAGATTTCATCCATCCAGTCTGTATTACCACAATAGGCATATTTACCTTGCTGACAATTACCATACTGCCAACTGGTAGGATCTGTAGCAATAAAGACAGGCGAGTTATTAGCCGGGTCCTCATAATAAGCCCTTATGTGATCCATTTCCTCTTGACTGAGCAAGTCACGACCTCGTGTTGTATTATTAGCCGCATTCATCCATGTAGCATACTGCATAGAATCCATATAGCTGGGACGAGTAGTCGGACTATTAAAAGAAACCGACGCATCTAAAGAAACACGAGTAGGCTGATTCTTCTTACCTCCCTTGGTCGTAATCAAAACTACACCATACGCAGCACGTGCACCATAAATAGAAGCTGATGCAGCATCTTTCAAGACAGACACACTGGCTACATCTTGCGGGTTAATCAAGTTGGGGTCCATTTCCACTCCATCTACCAGTACCAACGGAGAACCGCCATTAATAGAAGTTTCACCACGGACATTAAAGGTAGAGCCAGCTCCCGGCTGAGCACTTGTAGTAATATTCAAGTTAGGAATAGTACCCTGAAGACCTTGTCCCAAGTTCACAATAGGACGTTCTGCCAATACTTTTTCATCTACAGCAGATACAGCTCCAGTCAGGTTTGCTTTTTTAACAGTGGCATAACCTACAACTACAACTTCATCCAACGTTTCTGTATCTTCTTTCAAGACAACATTTAAAGGCTTACCATCCCATGGGATCTCCTGCGTTGTATATCCCACGTAAGAAATTACAATAATATCTCCTTTTTTTACATTAGGGATACTAAATTCACCCTCAAGCCCTGTTATGGTTCCATTGGTTGTACCTTTAACCACCACAGAAGCGCCAATAACCGTTTCTCCATTACGATCTACCACAACGCCGTTACAAGAAGAACTCTGCTGTACTGCTTGAACAGCCATAGCATCTACATCGGGGATTGCCATAATTCCCATAGGAAAACCCGACAAAAGCAAAAATGCACTTAGTGATTTCAAATGCCTCTTAGTCATAGATTTAAGTTTAATAGATTAAAAACATATTTATTATAGACTTATTATTTTATCTCCAAAACATTAAAAGAGGGTTGGATTTTTTTCATATGCATAGTTTAATTTCTATTGTAGCTTTTAAAATCTTTTTATCAGATTTTGATTTTGCAAATATATAAATATTTTTATTATGAAACAACATTTATTTATTTTATTCTATAATATCCATGTATTTTATCAAAAAAGACAAATTAAAACATCCTATAATTTTATGATTGTTATTGTTCGATTTAAATTTTAAATTATTTACAATCACATGAGATAAATAATGAAATCATTATCTACAACAAATTCTTGTATTCTTTTAATTATTGAAAGATATCATTAAAACAAGCCATCAACACAATTCCATAACAAAGAGCAGCATTTAACAGTAACGAATAAGCATATTATATTTTTACTATATTTCAAAAAAAGTTAACCCATCATGAGTTCAAGAAAAACGGCGCACCTTTTCTAATTTACCCCTTCAACTTCTTGCATTTCCCCTTAAATATAATTACCTTCACCAAAGAGAATTCTCTGTTTCACACTGTGGGATACAAAAACCACAGTGTGGGATACATATTTCAC
>CAMFND010000132.1 GCA_945965395.1 uncultured Bacteroides sp. | reverse complement strand
TCAAGGAGTAAAAAACTCAAGGAGTAAAACTCAAGGAGTAAAAAACTCAAGGAGTAAAACTCAAGGTGTAAAATCAAAAGAGCAGAAAAAAAAGGAAATACGCGATGCCTTAATTGCTTTCTGCCGTGAAGCACGTACATTGCAGGAAATAGCCGATTATTTAGGATATGCTGATAGGAACAGAATGAAGCGTGTGTATATCGACCCGATACTTGGTGAACTGCTTGAAATGACATCTTCAGAGAGTAAGAATTCTCCTAATCAGAAATATATAACAAAAACGAAATAAGAACAAAATATAATCATGAAACCCAATAAATTAGAATTGAACTCGGTTGATGGAACACAACTGAATTTGGAAGCTCTCTATCAGATAGCACCATCCTGTTTTACGGAAGTAAAGGATGATAAAACCGGTGAGTTACGTCATGTGGTAAATTTCAAGACTTTGCGTCAACTGCTTGGAGATAATGCGGTTGAAGATGCAGATGAAATGTATCAGTTTACCTGGCCGGGAAAACAGGAAGCTCGTCGGGAAGCTGCTCGCCCTACTACAAAGACTTTGCGTCCGGTGGTAGAGGATAGTGTGGATTGGGATAACACACAAAATCTATATATTGAAGGTGATAATTTGGAGGTATTGAAGTTACTTCAAAAGTCGTATATGGGTAAGGTGAAGATGATTTATATTGACCCTCCTTACAATACAGGTAATGATTTTGTGTATGATGATGATTTTGCGGTTTCACAAGATGATTATGATTTGTTTTCTGGAAATGTGGATGAATTAGGTAATCGTTATCGTAAAAATACAGAATCTAACGGGCGTTTTCATTCGGATTGGTGTTCTATGATGTATCCACGATTAATGGTGGCAAAAAGTCTTCTTTCAGATAGTGGATCTATTTTTTTAACACTTGATGATCATGAAATCGTAAACGGGAGAAAATTAATGGATGAAATTTTTGGAGAGAAGTCTTTTATTTCTACTGTAATTTGGGAAAATTTTTATGGTAGAAGTAATGCGGCTGCAATTTCTCCTGCCCATAATTATATCCTGATTTATTCAAAAGCTGGTGAAGAGTGGAAAAATATCAGAAACCTATTACCAAGAGATTTAAAAAGTAGTGAGAAATATAAAAATCCTGATAATGACCCAAGAGGACCATGGAGATTAGGACCAATTTTTGCGAGTGGAGAAAGACATGAAGGTCTTATGTATACGATAAAAACCCCAACAGGTCGTTTAATATCTCCTCCCAAAGGTAGTCATTGGAGAATGCTTGAGGATGTGTTTTGGGCAATGTATAAAGATGGCCGTATAATGTTTGGCATGAATGGAACAGGCTCTCCTGCTATAAAACTTTTTTTAAAGGATGTTCAAGATGGAATTGTTCCACGATCTATTTGGACATATGATGAAGTCGGTCATACGCAGGATGCTAAAAGAGAAATACAACAAATATTTCCTGATGAAATGCCTTTTGATACCCCTAAACCATTAAAATTAATAAAACAAATTATACAAATATCATGTAGAAATACAGATGTTATTATGGATTTCTTTTCTGGATCAGCTACTACTGCTCATGCCGTGATGCAGCAAAATGCAGAAGATGATGGTAATCGTAAATACATCATGGTTCAACTTCCAGAGGAAACTCCTGACGACAGCGCAGCTCGTAAAGCAGGCTATAACACAATTCCAGAAATAGCCAAGGAACGCATCCGTCGTGCTGGAAAGAAAATCAAGGAAGAATCCCCATTGACAACCCAAAACCTTGACACAGGTTTTCGTGTATTCCGTTTGGCTGACAGCAATTTTGAGGAAGTAAAGAAAGCTCCGGCGGAATACGACCAATCGCAACTTGACCTTTTCCTTAATAACGTAAAGAGTGACCGTACAGACCTTGACCTTTTGTTTGGAGCTATGCTCAGTTGGGGTGTACAGCTTTCTTTACCTATGACCAGTGAAGAGGTGGATGGAAAGATGATTTATTCGGTTAATGATGGCGACCTTGTCGCTTGCTTTGCAAATGATATTACAGAAAATATCGTAAAAGTCATGGCTGACAAACAACCGCTCCGCGTATTGTTCCGTGACAGTTGCTTTGCCCGTGACGATGCAAAAATCAATGTGTTTGAAACCCTGAAACAGTTGTTGGACTGGAGCGAGGAAGAAGCCATAAAAAATATCAAGGTTATATAAAGTGCTGAGGTATGGAAGAAAATAAGATGATTATTTATACCTCCATTGACGGTCAGACCAGGATTGATGTCAGACTGGAGGATGAAACACTTTGGCTTACTCAGGCACAGATGTGTGAACTGTATCAGACGAGCAAGTCGAATGTGAGTGAACACATCAAACATATCTTTGAAGAAGGAGAATTGGAGGAAAATTCAGTTGTTCGGAAATTCCGAACAACTGCTTCAGATGGGAAATCATATAATACTACATACTATAATCTGGATATGATTATAGCACTTGGTTATCGTATCAAGTCTGTGATAGCCACTCGCTTTCGGCAATGGGCAACACAAAGGCTGAAAGAATACATGATAAAAGGCTTTACACTGGACGATGAGCGGTTGAAAAAGTTGGGTGGCGGTGGTTATTGGAAGGAATTGCTGGAACGCATACGTGATATCCGTGCCACAGAAAAGGTGTTCTACCGTCAGGTGTTGGAAATATATGCTACAAGTATAGATTATGATCCTCGTGCTTCCGTAAGCCAGGAGTTCTTTAAAAAAGTACAGAATAAAATTCATTATGCGGTTCACGGACATACGGCTGCTGAACTGATTGTGGAGCGTGCCGATGCCGAAAAGGATTTTATGGGTTTGCTGACGTTTAAGGGTACTCAACCTACATTGGCAGAAGCAAAGACTGCCAAGAATTATCTGGACGAAAAAGAACTTCGCGCAATGGGGCAACTGGTTTCCGGATATCTGGACTTTGCGGAGCGTCAGGCAGAGCGTGAACAACCCATGACAATGAGTGACTGGGCAAACTATCTTGACAGAATCCTGACTATGTCGGGAGAACAGTTATTGCAAGATTCTGGTAAAGTGTCGCACACAGAGGCTATGGAACATGCTACGAACGAGTACCGTAAATATAAACAACAAACCATCAGTGACGTAGAACAAGATTATCTTGATTCTATCCGTATGTTGGACAACTTGAAAAAAAAGAAGAATCAGAATGAAACTGAAATATAAGCACCAACGCTTTCAGGCTGATGCAGCCAAAAGTGTGACAGATATATTTACCGGTCAGCAATATTGTGATAGTGCCGATTTTCTGATAGACCAGGGTAAGAATAAGGGAGTGTTTGATTTGACGGGTTTTGGTAATCAGAAGTTGATGCTTGGCCGAGAGTCAATTACGGAGAATCTGAGACAAATTCAGATGAATTGGGGGCTTAAACCTGTTGAATATTTGCAAGGTGATATTTCAAACCCGATGTTCACCATTGAAATGGAGACCGGTACTGGTAAGACTTATACATACATCAAGACGATGTATGAGCTGAACAAGTTGTATGGCTGGAATAAGTTTATCATAGTAGTACCCAGTATTGCCATTCGTGAAGGTGTGCAGAAAAGTTTTGAAACGATGCAGGAACACTTTGCCACAGAATACGGCAAGCGTATCCAGTTCTTTGTCTATAACTCCAAACAGCTTTCCAAAATAGATAGTTTTGCAAGTGATAGTGGATTGCATGTGATGATTATCAATACACAAGCATTCAACAGTTCTATGAACGAAGACAAGAATCAGGAAGGACGTAGTGGTGATGCTGCTGCACGTATTATATTCTCCAGACGTGATGAGTTTGGTAGCCGAAGACCTATTGATATATTGGCTCAGACAAATCCGATTATGATTATTGACGAGCCGCAAAGTGTTCTTGGTGCAAATAAGACAAACGCTACAAGAAAAGGAATTGCGAAGTTTCATCCTTTGTTCACTTTACTGTATAGCGCAACCCATAGGAAGGACGATGTGTACAATATGGTGTATAGGCTGGATGCGATGGATGCCTACAACCGTAAGTTGGTGAAGAAGATTGAAGTAAAAGGTATTTCACAAAAAGGCTCAACGGCTACAAACGGTTTTGTCTATCTGGATGAAATTGTAATAGGAAAAGGTAATCCGCAAGCCCGTATTTCGTTTGATGTGAAAACGGCCAATGGTTTCAAGCAAGCAACGAGATTGGCGGGTGAAGGATTTAATCTTTATGAGCAAAGCGGTGAACTGGCTGAATATGATAATCACTTTATTGTTGAACGCATTGATGGAATAGATGGTTCTGTCCGTTTCCTGAATGGCATAACTCTTTATGAGGGTGATGCTATTGGAAAAGTAAATGAGGATGTGCTTCGCAGGATTCAGATACGTGAAACTATTCGCACTCATATTGAGAGAGAAAGAGAATTGTTCCATAAAGGAATTAAAGTGCTTTCACTCTTCTTTATTGACCATGTAAATAGCTATCGTATTTATGACAAAGACGGTACAAGCAACGGTAAATTCGCTGATATGTTCGAAGAAGAATACAAAAATGTAATTGAGGAAATGCAGCCGCGTTTCTCTGATGAAGAATATGTACGATATCTGAATAAGTTCTCAGCAGAAAAAGTACACCAAGGATATTTTTCTCAGGATAAGAAGGGGATAGCCGTTGATTCAAAAGAAAAAGAGGGAGATAATGAAATACGTGCATACGATTTGATTATGAAGAATAAGGAGCGGCTGTTGAGTTTTGAGGAACCGGTACGCTTTATATTCTCTCACTCTGCCCTGAAAGAAGGTTGGGATAACCCGAATGTATTCCAGATTTGTACGTTGAAAGATACCGGCAGCGAAATAAAGAAGCGTCAGGAAGTTGGTCGTGGTATGCGTCTTTGCGTAAATAAGAATGGTGAGCGCCAGGATCAGGATGTGTTGGGTGATGGTGTGTTCGATGTCAATATCCTGACGGTGATAGCCAGCGAAAGCTATGAGCATTTCAGCAAACAGCTTCAGAGTGAACTCGCTGAAGATGTGGCAGACAGACCTGTTCAAGTTACGGCGCATTTGTTTGAAGACATTGTAATGGTATCTTCAGACGGTAAAGAGATAAAAATCAATCGTGAATTGGCGTGTGAAATTCATGAGGAACTTATCAGTAATGGCTATGTGAAGAAAGGCAAACTTACAGAGAAGTATTTCAATGACAAGAAATCCGGAACTATTGATTTGGGAGAAGAACTGAATCCAATTAAAGCCGGAATACTTGGTAGACTTGATACTATCTTTAACCCGGATAGCATGAAACCGGACAATGCACGTAAGCCAAAAGTTGCCACATTTAGAGAAGATTTGTTCAAAGAAAAGTTCACAGAAGTCTGGAAACGTATCAATGTGAAGACTTACTATAAAGTGGATTTCAGTACAGATGAATTGATAAAGAAGGCTATAGAAAGTATTGACAAGCATCTGAGTGTTACAGAAATACGAATTGTAATAGAGGGTGGTTCATTAGAAAATATCCGCGACAAGGAGTCTTTACAGGCTGGAGTAGCCATGACGGCAGGAAAGACACGCACCATCCGTGTCTCGGAAGCTGTTGGTAATAGTGTCCGCTATGATTTGGTAGGTGATTTGGTAAATGCAACCGGATTAACACGAAGAACCATAGTGGAAATATTAAAGGGCATAAAACCAGCAACTTTTGCTCAGTTCAAGATGAATCCGGAAGAATTCATTATAAAGACAGCAAATATCATTAATGATGCCAAAGCTATAGCTGTTATCCAGAAAATAGCATACGAGCGTAGTACGAATACTTATGATATGGATATTTTCACAGAAAGTACCATTAGAGGTAAACTAGGGATTAATGCATTGGAAAGCGCTAAATCTCTATATGATATTGTAGTTGTCGATAGTCAGGGTATTGAGAAAAATTTTGCAGAAGCATTGGAAAAAGAGGATGCAGTGGAAGTATATACCAAACTGCCACGTGGATTCTATATCAATACCCCTATGGGACACTATAATCCGGACTGGGCCGTTGCATTTAAGGAAGGCACTGTGAAGCATATATATTTCATTGCTGAAACTAAAGGTAATGACTGGCAGGAATCACAACTTAGAGGTTCTGAGGATGCAAAGATAGAATGTGCACGCCGCCATTTTGCAGCGATAAGTGACAGTAAAGTGGTTTATGGAGTAGCAAAAGATTATCAGAGTTTATATAACCTTGTGACGAAATAGTCATAAGGTTGGGAGAATACTTTCCGATAAATCGAACTATCCAATTTTTTCGGATAGTTCGATTATCGGAAAGCATGGTATATTATCCTTTTCAAGCCTTCTTGCAAAAACGTTTCTCAGCCGATAACTTGGTGACATTTTTCTGTTTGTCACTTTTTATTCGTACATTTGCGAAGCATAACCCAAATACAATAACCATGAAATTTATTGGAATTATTCCTGCAAGATATGCATCTACACGCTTCCCCGCCAAACCATTGGCACTACTGGGAGGCAAACCCGTGATACAAAGAGTTTATGAACAAGTGGCTGGTGTGCTGGACGAAGCTTACGTAGCTACCGACGACGAACGCATCGAAGCGGCTGTAAAGGCCTTCGGTGGAAAGGTGGTAATGACGTCGGTCGACCATAAGAGCGGTACCGACCGTTGCTACGAGGCTTACTGCAAGGTGGGCAGCGGCTATGACGTGGTGGTGAACATTCAGGGTGACGAACCGTTCATCCAGCGTTCGCAGCTGGAAGCCGTGAAGGCTTGCTTTGACGATGCGTCAACACAGATTGCCACACTTGTGAAACCGTTTACGCCTGCCGACGGATTCGATGCGCTGGAAAACGTGAACTCGCCCAAGGTGGTGGTGAACAAGGAGATGAAGGCGCTCTACTTCAGCCGTTCCATCATTCCTTACCAGCGTAACCGCGACAAGAAGGAGTGGCTGGCCGGACATACGTATTACAAACATATCGGACTTTATGCCTACCGCGCGCCGGTGCTGAAGGAGATTACATCTCTTCCGCAGTCGTCGCTCGAACTGGCCGAATCGCTGGAGCAGTTGCGCTGGCTGGAGAACGGCTATTCCATCAAGGTGGGCATCAGCGAAGTGGAGACCATTGGTATTGACACACCGCAGGATCTGGCACGGGCCGAAGAGTTTCTGCGCAATCAGCAGGAGGCACTATGACGCAGCTCGACCGTAGTGTGGCGCCTGCCATCCGTCAGCTGGAGCATTTTTCCATCTTGCAGCCGGAGTTGCACCGTATGAAGAACGGCATGCCGCTGTATGTGCTTTCGGCTGGAAACGAGGACGTGATTCGTTTCGACTTGCTGGTGCGGAGCGGACAGCTCGACCAGTCGCAGCCGCTTCAGGCCGTGTTTACCAACCGCATGCTGCGTGAGGGAACGGTGCGCATGACATCGGGCGAGATTGCCGAACGGCTGGATTATTACGGGGCGTGGCTCGACCTGTCTTCTTCTGTGAACTGTGGATTTGTGACGTTGTATACACTGACGAAACACCTTGACCGCACCATGGAGATTGTGGCCGGACTGGTGAAGGAGTCTGTGTTTCCGGAAGAGCAGTTCCGTATTATCTGCGACATCAACCGCCAGCAGTTCCTGGTGAACAACCAGCGGGTGGACGTACTGGCCCGCAAGCAGCTGAACCGTTCGCTTTTCGGTACTTCACATCCGTTGGGACGCTATGCCGAACTGGAGGATTATGAACGCATTCAGGTGGAGGCGCTGAAGGATTTCTATCACCGCCATTATCATTCGGGCAACTGCTCCATGTACGTGTCAGGTAAGGTAACGCCCGAGGTGGTGCGCTGCATCGAACGTCACTGGGGAGAAGCGCCCTGGGGAAGTTGTACGGCAGAGAAGGTGGAACGCACGTGGGACATTGTGAAGGATGCCCGTAAACGGGTTCACGTGGAGAAGGAGGATGCTCTGCAGAGTTCGCTTCGTATGGGTGGTTTCTCGCTCGACCGCAAGCATCCTGATTACCTGAGACTGCGCGTGCTGGTTACGTTGTTCGGAGGATATTTCGGCAGTCGTCTGATGTCGAACATCCGTGAGGATAAGGGATATACCTATGGCATCGGGGCCGGACTAGTGTCTTATCCGGACACGAGTCTGCTGGTGGTGAGTACGGAGGCGGCCAATGAATACATGGAGTCTGTCATCATGGAAGTGTATCATGAAATGGACCGGCTGCGTCAGGACAAGGTGCCGGCAGAAGAACTGGAGATGGTGCGCAACTATATGTTGGGTGATATGTGCCGTTCGTACGAGGGAGCATTCTCGCTTTCGGATGCCTGGATATTCATCGAAACGGCCGGATTGAAGCCCGACTTTTTTGATGCGTCGCTGGCTGCCATCCGTGAGGTGACGTCCGACGAACTGCTTTCGCTGGCTCAGCGCTATTTCTGCAAAGAAAACTTAATAGAGGTAGTGGCAGGTAAAAAAGTATAAACCTTCCGGCTCGTGCAAAAGTAAAAAGACTATTTTTGAGCGGAATTAAAAAAGAGACTAAGAACGTGAGAAAGAACAAACATACATTATTTTTATTTGCCCTGCTGGCATTCAGCTCGGTATCGGCTTCGGCCCAGTTGTCATTGGGATATTACCAGTTTAAGGATGGTTCGGAATATACCGGCGAACTGAAAGGACGCCGCCCGAACGGAAAGGGAAAGACGGTGTTCCGCAATGGCGACGTGTACGAAGGTGAATACGTGAAGGGTAAACGCCAGGGTGAAGGTACTTACACTTTCAGCGACGGAGAAAAGTACGTGGGAGAGTGGTACGAAGACCAGCAGCATGGCAAGGGAACGTATTATTTCATGAACAACAACCGTTACGACGGGATGTGGTACACAGACTACCAGGAGGGTGAGGGTACGATGACCTATTATAACGGGGACTTATATACCGGAACCTGGCATCATGACAAGCGCAACGGACAGGGAACTTATACCTGGAAAGGCGGAGCGGTCTACACCGGCGAATGGAAGAACGACCTGAAGAACGGGAAGGGCACCATGGTGTGGGAGGATAAGTCGAAGTATGAAGGTGACTGGAAGGACGGCATGCGTCACGGAAAGGGTACTTTCTACTATACCAACGGCGACAAGTACGTGGGCGACTGGAAGGATGATGTGCAGGATGGAAAGGGTATCTATTATTTCCAGAACGGCGAACGCTATGAGGGGGATTATGCCAACGGTGAACGCACGGGAAGGGGTATCTATACGTATCCGAACGGAGACAAATATGTAGGCCATTTCCTGAACGGACAGCAGGAGGGACAAGGCACGTTCACCTGGGCCAACGGAGCGGTGTACGACGGGCAGTGGTCGAAGAACCAGCGCTCGGGTACCGGAAAATACAAGTGGGCCAACGGTGATGAATACGAAGGTCAGTGGAAGAACAACATGGCCGAGGGAGAAGGAGTGCTTCACATGGCCGACGGTTCTGTCTATACCGGTTCCTTTGTACGTGGAAAGGAAGAAGGAAAGGGTGTGCTGATTGAAAAGGACGGCACCCGCTTTGAGGGCTTCTTCAAGCAGGGTAAGAAGGACGGTCCATTCGTAGAAATGGATGCCAACGGAAATATTGTCCGGAAAGGGACTTTCAGATACGGACGTTTATTGGAGGAGAAAAAATAATGATGGAATTATCCGAACTGACTTTGAAGGTGCGTGAACTGGCTGTAGCCACGGGAGCTTTTATCCGTGAGGAGCGGAAGAAGTTCAGCCGTGAGCGGATTGAGAAGAAGCATGCACACGATTATGTGTCGTATGTCGACAAAGAATCGGAACGAAGAATAGTAGCCTGTCTGCGGGAATTGCTTCCCGAGGCAGGTTTTATTGCAGAAGAGGGGAGCGGAACTCACACCGACGAGGAGTATTGCTGGCTGGTGGACCCGCTGGACGGTACGACCAACTTCATTCACAACCATGCACCTTATTGTGTGAGCATTGCCTTGCGTAACCGTGAGGAAATCTTGCTGGGGGTGGTTTATGAAGTGTGCCGCGACGAGTGTTTCTGGACTTACAAGGGGGCACCTGCTTATTGTAACGACCGCCAGATTCGGGTGTCGCAGGTGGCTGTGCCCGATGAGGCTTTTATGGCTTTCGGACTTCCGTACGAAACGGAGGCTTACAAGCCGGTGTTCAACCGTCTGATAGAAGGCTGCTACGGGCATGTGGTAGGCATTCGGGTGGTCGGTGCGGCGGCTGCCGAGATGTGTTACGTGGCCGACGGACGTTTTGAAGCGCGTGCCGAAGCCTTCACTTGTCCGTGGGATGTGGCGGCAGGTATCCTGCTGGTACAGAATGCCGGTGGACGGGTGACCGACTTTTCCGGGGGCGATTCATGCTATTCCGGTCGCGAAGTGGTGGCTTCCAACGGAAAGGTGCATGATTTTCTGCTGAATCTGCTGGGATAATGTAAAAAAATATCGTTTTATTCGACAGATAAGAATTAATTTCGTAAGTTTGTGTGACTCAAAAGTAAAGAATATGGATATACCGGGCATATTGGACTTCCTGAAAGTGCTGGCGGCAAACAACAACCGGGAGTGGTTTCAGGAACATAAAGCGGAATATTTGAGTGTGCAGGCAGACTTCGAGGAGTTGCTGGCAGGGGTGATTGCCCGCCTTTCGCCATGGGATGAAAGTGTGGCGCACGTCCTTCCGCGTGACTGCACGTATCGCATCTACCGGGATGTCCGTTTTTCTTCCGACAAGTCTCCTTATAAGACCCACATCGGAGGGTATATCAATGCAAGGGGAAAGAAATCCAATCATTGTGGTTATTATCTTCATCTGGAACCGGGCAACTGTATGCTGGCCGGAGGAAGCTGGTGCATGCCTGCCGATATGTTGCGGGCGGTGCGTCAGTCGGTGTGCGACCGCATTGACGAGTATCGTGCCATCGTGGAAGACCCGGCTTTCAAGCAGTATTTCCCGGTGGTGGGCGAGGCGCATCTGAAGACGGTGCCTAAAGGATTTCCGAAGGATTTTCCTTATCCGCAGTACATCCGTTGCAAGGACTTTACGGTGGCCTGCCAGGTGGAAGATGAGTTCTTTTCCCGTCCGGACTTTATGGAGCGGATTATCGACGTGTTTCGCCAGCTGAAACGCTTTGCCGATTTTACAAATGAAACGATAGATGAGTTTGAATGAAATAATGAACTGTTTAAAATTAAAAGAATATGGTTATTGACAAACTGGAGAACCTGGAAAGATATGTGCCGCTGCATTCTTTGTTTGCAGAGGCTGTGGCTTTTCTGAAGATAACAGACTTGCGGGCACACGAAGCGGGGAAGGTGGTGCTGAAGGAAGGTGAGCTGATGGTGAACTTTGCCGATGCATGCCCGAAGACGAAGGAAGAAGCGCTTCTGGAAACACACAATGACTTCATCGATATCCAGATTCCATTGTCGGGAGTGGAAGTGATGGGCTATACGCCGCGTACGGATTTGCCCGAAGCTGCCTACAACGCAGAAAAAGATATTACCTTCTATGAAGGACTGGCTACTAACTACCTGACCGTAAAGCCGGGTATGTTTACCATCTTCTTCCCGGAAGACGCACATGCGCCGGGTATAACTCCCGACGGAGTGAGAAAAGTGATTGTAAAAGTACGTGTCAAATAATTTCTAATTACTAATACTATGGACAAGGTATTGAATATCATAAAGAATGATCCGTGGCTGGAACCATACGCTGATGCTATCAACGGCCGTCATCAGCATGTTGTAGAAAAAGAAAAGGAACTGGTAGGAAAGAAGACATTGTCGGATTTTGCAACCGGACACATGTATTTTGGCCTGCACCGCACTGACAAGGGATGGACTTTCCGTGAATGGGCACCGAATGCGACGGAAATTTACCTGGTGGGCGATTTCAACGACTGGCAGGAGAAACCGGCTTTCCGCATGAAACGTGTGCGCAAGACGGGCAACTGGGAAATCAATCTGCCGGAAAAGGCCATGAAGCACGGCGACTTGTACAAGCTGAAAGTGTACTGGGAAGGTGGATGCGGTGAACGTATCCCGGCATGGGCTACCCGCGTAGTGCAGGATGAACAGACCAAGATTTTCAGTGCGCAGGTATGGAATCCGGAGAAACCGTATAAATTCAAGAAAAAGACCTTTACGCCTAATGTGGCTCCGCTGATGATTTACGAATGTCACATCGGTATGGGACAGGATGCGGAAAAGGTTGGTACGTACAATGAATTCCGTGAGAATGTACTGCCGCGAATTGCGAAGGACGGATACAACTGTATTCAGATTATGGCCATTCAGGAGCATCCTTATTATGGAAGTTTCGGCTATCACGTATCCAGCTTCTTTGCTCCTTCTTCACGCTTCGGTACACCGGAAGAATTGAAACAGCTTATTGACACGGCACACCAGATGAACATTGCCGTGATTATGGATATTGTACACTCACACGCCGTGAAGAACGAGGTGGAAGGATTGGGCAACTTTGCCGGTGATCCTTGCCAGTATTTCTATCAGGGCGGACGTCGTGAACATCCGGCATGGGATTCGCTCTGCTTTGACTATGGCAAGAACGAGGTGATTCACTTCCTGTTGTCCAACTGTAAGTACTGGCTGGAAGAGTTCCATTTCGACGGTTTCCGTTTCGATGGGGTGACTTCTATGCTTTATTACAGTCACGGACTGGGTGAGGCCTTCTGCAACTATGGTGACTACTTCAACGGTCATCAGGATGACAATGCCATCTGCTACCTGACGCTGGCTAACCGGTTGATTCATGAAGTGAATCCGAAGGCCATTACCATTGCCGAGGAAGTATCGGGTATGCCGGGACTGGCTGCTCCGTTCGAAGACGGAGGTTACGGTTTCGACTACCGTATGGCCATGAACATTCCTGATTACTGGATTAAGATTATTAAGGAACGTCGCGATGAGGACTGGAAACCGTCCAGCCTGTTCTGGGAAGTGACCAACCGCCGCAAGGATGAAAAGACCATCTCTTACTGCGAAAGCCACGACCAGGCATTGGTGGGCGACAAGACCATCATCTTCCGCCTGATTGATGCCGACATGTACTGGCACTTCAAGATTGGCGACGAGAATGGAGTGGTGGAACGAGGCATTGCCCTGCACAAGATGATTCGTCTGCTCACGGCTTCTACCATCAACGGAGGTTACCTGAACTTTATGGGTAATGAGTTCGGCCATCCGGAATGGATTGACTTCCCGCGCGAAGGTAACGGATGGTCATACAAGTATGCACGCCGTCAGTGGAACCTGGTTGATAATCCGGACTTGTGCTATCATTACCTGGGCGACTTCGATGAGGCGATGGTCAAGCTGATTCGCAGCGTGAAGAACATCCAGAAATCGGATGTCATCGAGGTATGGCATAACGACGGTGACCAGATTCTGGCATATCGCCGCAAGGATTTGGTGTTTGTGTTCAACTTCAACCCGACCCGTTCGTTTACCGATTATGGCTTCCTCGTACCGAGAGGTGCCTACGATGTGGTTCTGAACACAGACAACAAGCAGTTTGGTGGATTTGGCTTCTCAGACGACAGTCTCCGCCACTTCACCTGTGCCGACCCGCTTTATGCAAAGGACAAGAAAGAATGGCTGAAACTGTATGTGCCGGCCCGTTCTGCAGTTGTATTAAAACGAGTGAAAGATTGAATTGATATTGTATGAGTGATTACACAAATGCATTTTATAAGAAGACTGCACGCATCATGATTGCTGTATGCGGTCTTCTTTTTTCCCTGTTTAGTTTTGTATATCTTTATGTGTTCCAGCGCGATGTGCTGGAAGCCCTTCATTTCTCGCTGGCACATGGAAAAACAACCTTTGCTCCGATGGCCAGCGCACTGGTCATTACGCTGATTCTGCTGTTGCTGCGCTGGGGGGTAAACAGTCTGCTGGGGCTGAAAGGAAGGGTGCGTACCCTGGCGTATGTGCCGTCCTTTCTGGTGCTTTGTGCCCTGACGGATGTGGGGCGGGGGGTGTATATCTCCGACTACCATACCCCGTGGACCTGGCTGTTGCCTTTATTGGTGTTGCTGTTTGTGGGAATTGGCTACTGGCTGCGTGGAGTTTTCCGCGTACAGTTGAATCACGAAGGAAGTCTCTGGGGACTGGTCAACAGTAACCTGGCTATCTTGCTGGGGCTGTGCCTGCTGACAGTGTGTGTAGGCAGTACCAACCGGCAGTTTCATCATGAGCTGGAGGCGGAACATTACCTGCGAGCCGGGGAGTATGACAAGGTGTTACGCGTAGGAGAAAAATCATTGGAGGCCAGTCGTACGCTGACAGCCTATCGTGCTGTGGCCTTGTCGCACTTGGGAAAGATGGGTGACAAGCTGTTTGCTTATCCGCAATATTACCGTTCCGACGGATTGTTCTTTGAAACGGATTCCCTGCACACGCTCCGTTATACGAATGATTCCATTTATTACCTGCTGGGAGCACGTCCATATATGGGAGAAGACCGCATGGTATTCCTGCGGAACATCTGCTACAAGGGGACGGGAAAATATACCTCGCTGGATTATTACCTTTCTGCCTTGCTGCTTGAAAAGAAACTGGACAGTTTCGCACAGGCCATTCCCGATTTCTATTTGCCGGAAGATACCTTGCCGCGTTATTACCGGGAAGCATTGGTAATGTATCATATCCAGCGGAATGATACCGTCTCTTCCCGTGCAGACAGTCTGACTTTAGATCGTTTCAAGGCTTACCAGACCTTGCAGCAGAAAGAGGGTTCTCCGCTGGAAGAACGCAACCGTATGCGTCGCGAATTTGGCGATACCTACTGGTGGTACTATGATTATCAGGAATAAAAAACATTTGTGTAGAGATAAAAAATTAAGAGAGGCTGCCGGGGAAATGCAGCCTCTCTTATTTTTTAAAGAACAAACGCTTTTGCCCTTACAGCTGATATTTTCACAAATACCAATACTGTTCTTATCTATTACTATGAAAAACATCTTTATAACATCCGGTTCACTTGGATTGTTCAGAGAAAATTTTAATCTTAACACTTGTTTTGATTCTGTTTCTATCGTTTACATATTTCCTTGAAATCACAATAAGTGCACCGATCTTCCTTTTCCGTCTGACTGAAACTCAAATCGGGATTGAAAATCTCCTCCAGAAGTGCCTGTAGGCGGGTTCTGAACTCTTCTTCCAGCAATGAGAAGTCTTCCACCGGAGTGGTTTTGTTGTACGATTCCTTGAGCTGGATGACGGGCGAGTAATCTTCTGCTGCAGCCCGGTGAATGTAGAGCAGGGCAGGAGCTACCTTCCGGTCATCATTTCGTTCCCGCAGTTTCCGGCATACGATGGCCGCATACAGGAAAGTCTGGAACACGTAATTGGAACGTTTGGGGCCGGGCGTGAACAACGATTCTACGCTGGGCGGGGTGTCGGCCTTGCCTCCCGTCTTGTAGTCCACAATGCGGAGCACGTTATCCTTGCTGTCCATGCGGTCGATGATACCCCCCATGCGCGAGCGGATGGCTCCCTTGGGTGTCTGTATCTCTACGTCCTCCATGACCCTTTGTTCGGAACCTACGAAGGTAAAGGGAGCGTGGCGCAAGTCGTTGCGAAGCAGCTGCTGGATGTAGCGTAGGATCACGGCGGAATTGATGAGCTGCACTCCGTTGTACTCCGGACGCTCGTCGGCAGGGAGGTGGAAGAACAGCTCCTTGAATCCGTTGTCCACGTAATTCTGTAGTTTCACTTCTTCCTGGAGCAGGGCTTCCAAGGTGTCTTTGTTGATGACTTTTCCGTGTGCCGTGAGCTCCTTGTAGATGTGTTCGGCAGCGTAGTGGAAGATGCTTCCGAATTTGGCCGAGTCGATTTCCGCACTCACCTCTTCGGGGGCTGCCAGTCCTGCTACGTACTTATAATAGAACTTCAGCGGACAGTCCAGATAGCAATTCAGGGCTGACGGGGAAAGAAGGGCTTTCGGATTTACCCGCACGTCGAATACGCTCTGCATCCGTTTCATGATGTCGGGCGACTTGGGGATACAGATGGGTGAGGAAGCAATGGGCGACTGCTCTGCCTCCAGTTGTTTCCGCTGTACGGGATAGCCCCACTCAATCAGCAGCTGAAGCATGAAGCGCGACATCTCTCCCCGGTTTATGCCGTCGCTCACCGTGTTGTAGAGTAACGTAGCCTTCTCTGCCCGTTGCAGCAGACGGTAGAAATAGTAGGCATAGACTGCAATCTTGTGGTCGATGGTGGTCATGCCGAACGCCTTGCGCAGGTTGTAGGGGATGAACGAAGCATCACCGCCTGCCTTGGGCAACTGGCCTTCGTTGACCGACAGCAGAATGACATGGCGGAAATCCAGGTTACGTGTTTCCAGTACTCCCATCACCTGCATACCGATGGCCGGCTCTCCGTGGAAAGGAATGCTGGCTGTCGACATGACGCGTACCAGAAGGCGGTGGAAGGTGGCAGGTTGTACCTCCAGGTCCTTGCTTTCAAGCAGGGTATGGAAGCGGTTGACCATGGTGAAGCTTTTGAACAAGGCTTCGCGATAGAGCTGGTCGAGGGCGTCGCTGGTGGAGGCTGCCTGCTTGCGATACAGCTGTGCCACCTGCTTCAAGATGTCGGCCAGCCGCTTGCACAGCTCCAGGTTGTGGCTGCACGGCTTGAACAGCAGCGACAAGGCTTCGTCCCGTTCCAGTTCTGAGGGCAGGGGATAGAAGCGGTTCTTCTCCGTCAGCTCCTTTTCCAGCGGAGCGGCTTCTCCGGAGAGCAGTTGCGTGTACGGATGCTTCAGCACGCTGATGACTTCGGCAAACTGGTAGCGTCCGCTGCGGGAATTGTAGCCCGCAATGTGCAGTTCCAGTAACGTCTTTACGAAGCTGTAGGCCGGTGTCTGCGAGAGCGGGAAACCCATGGTGATGTTGATGTGGCGCACGTTGTCCGGCAGTGAGTGAAGTACAGGTTGCAGCATGGCCTCGTTGCAGAGCACCACGGCCGTTTCCTTTTCGTTCTCCGTCAGGTTCTCCCGAATCCATTGCGGCAGGTAGCGTGCCTGTCCGTTCTCCGTAGGCGATTCGATGAAGGTAATTTCTTTCGGATGGTTCAGGTGGTCGAACAGGGAAGGCGGCAACTCCGAAGGGAAATTCTTCAGGTTGCGGCGGATAAACTCGCCTGCCTCGTGCGGATGCTTGTTCAGGTAGAAGGTATCATAGTCCCAGTAGAACAAGGCCTTTCCTGCTTCGTGCAATTTGCTGAACAGGGTTTGTTCCACCTTATTCAGCACGTTAAATCCCACGAACACATATTTGTCATAGGGAAACTGCTGCATGTCCATGGTCTCCGCCACCTCGCGGTAGAGCATTCCTTCGTAGGCGATGCCCTGCTCGCGGAGCAATTCTTTATATTGCGTATAGATGTCGCCCAGCACGTCCCACAATGAGATGAAACGCCGCTTCAGTTCCGTGACCTGCTCGATGGAGAAATTACGGAAGAACTGGCTCAACGCTTCCTTTTGTCCTTCCTCCAGGAAGTCATATTCGCCCGTCAGCTTGTTCAGGTCCTTCAGGTTGCTGAACAATGCCTTGGTGTCGGCCATGTTCTTGTCAGCATCGTCAAAGTCGCTGATGAGCATCTCGCCCCAGAAGTAGAATTCGTCCAGACTTTCCTTGCTGCCCGTTATTTCCCGGAACACCTTGTAGAGGTCGCACACTAATTTGATGGAATCGCCCGTCACCCATTGCGACGACTGGCGGAACAGCTCACTGATGCTCACGTAGGCCGGCGACCACACCGGTCGGTCGGATTCCTGTGCCAAATATTCATTGAAAAAGAGGCTGGCACGCTTGTTCGGGAAAACCACAGCCACCTTCGTGAAGTCTCCGTTCATCTTCCGGTACAAATCGGCGGCCACCTGCTTTAAAAAAGTTTCCATATATTGCATTGTCGAAATATCGTTGTGAAAAAATAAACTCAGGCCGGAAGCGTCACTTCTTCCAGTTCATTAGCAAACACATACCAGAGGAATCCTCGGATGTGGGTGTAGCCCATCTGCGTGAGCAAGTCCATGTACTCCTGCACCTGTGCGCGGTAAGCCTCGTTCTTCTTTCCGAACTTGAAGTCCACCACGACCACCTGTCCGTCTTTCCGCATCACGCGGTCGGGGCGGCGTGTCTGCATCTGTCCCTGCTTGTCAGTGTAGACAATGGCACACTCGTTGTAAAGCTCCCACGTACCGCTGAACCAGTCTTTCACGGCAGGATGCTGCAAGGCCCAGTGCGCCAGTCCCTGAATCTGCTGCTTCTGTTCTTCCGATTCGAACACCCCCTCGAAACTCAGCCGTTCCAGTGCCGAAGGAAGGTCGTCTGCCTTTTCGATGTGGGCAAACACCTGGTGCAGCAACTGCCCTTGACGGATGTACTGTCCGCGAGTGTCCTCTGTGTCGTCACCCTGAATGAAGTCGGCCGAACGGTTCGACTGCTTGAATTCGATGTGCGTTTCGATGCTTTCCATCTTCACGGGCACTCCCTCGCGAGGCGACGAAAGCCGGTTGGATTTGCCTGCCTTCTTCTCATCGTGCGCCGTGCAGAGCTCCCCGTATTCGCCCACTGCATCGTCTTCCGGATTTTCCTGTGCCAGCGGCAGTTCCACTTCCTGCATGAGGGGCAGACTGTCGTACAACAGTTCCGAAACCGTGCCCTTCTGTCCCGCTTTAGCGAAAATAATCAGGTTCTTGCAGGCGCGTGTGAACGCTACGTAAAGCAGGTTCAGGTTGTCCACCCAGAGCTGTAATTTCTCTTCCAGGTAATCGTCGTGATATACCGATTCTGCCATGGCACCAGAATAGTTCACCGGTACGATGTCCAGACGGTTGAACGGTGGAATGTCGGTTTCCTTTCCCGTACCTGCCACGCTGCACCATATCAGGTGATTGTTCGTTTCGTTCTCCATCTTCCAGTCGCAGAATGGCAGCAGTACCGTGTGATACTCCAGTCCCTTCGACTTGTGGATGGACAAGATGCGGATGCCGTCAATCTCGCCCGAAGGGATGGTCTTCGCGTTCAGCTTCTCATCCCAGAAACGGATGAAGGCCGTCAGCTCCGACGAGTTGTTCTGCATGTATTCCGTCACCGCATCATAGAAAGCACAGAGATACGCATCCTGCTTCTCGATAAGCTGCATGTCGAACAGCACGAACAGCTTTTCCAGCAGTTCGTACAGCGGCATGAAACGGAGTTCGTTTGCCTGTAACTGGAAGGCTGCCGGCAGGTAACGGGCCGGGTCGTCGAGCAGCACCGTGTTGAGGCTGATGTCCTTGCGCAATACCCCTTGCTGATAAGCCACCGCCAGTCGCGCCAGTGTGATGCGGTCGTCGGGCGAAGAAAGATACCGCAGCCCGTCGATGAGCATGCTCACTGCCAGCGATGCACTCAGCCGAAACGCCTCGTCGGATACGATACGGTAGGGGGTATGTTCGTCGAAGTAAGCGGCAATGTCGGGGATGCTCCGGTTCTTTCGCACCAGAATGGCCATCTCGTTGAGGCGGATACCCTCTGCCGTGAGGCGTTCCACTTCCTCGGCCAGCTGTTCCAAGGTCGCTCCCGTGTAAGGCCGTTCCTTGGAGTCCTGCAGGAAGGTCACCTTTACGAAGCCCTTTTCCTCCTTCTTGGCACAACGCTGCCGCACGTCGCTGTACGCTTGTTCCAGTTGGGCACAAGGCATGCCCTGTTCCTCCTGATAGCGCCGGTTCAGTGTCTGGCAGGCCGCCGTGAAAAACTCGTTGTTGAAGCGTATGATGCGCGCCTCACTTCGCCAGTTCGTGTCGAGCGTACATTCCTTGATGCGGAAACTCCGGTCATTGCCCAGTCCCGTCAGGATTTTCCAGTCGCCGCTTCGCCAGCGGTAGATGCTCTGCTTGATGTCGCCCACGATGAGGCTGCCTTCCTTCTGTGCCAGACTTTCCTGCAACAGCAGATGAAAGTTCTCCCACTGCATGCGTGAGGTATCCTGAAACTCGTCAATCATCACCGTATCGATGGTGGTACCGATTTTCTCGTAGACAAACGAGGCGTCTCCCTCCCTGATTAAGCTATGGAGCAAGGCATTGGTATCCGACAGCAGAAAACGGTTGTGCGCCTGGTTCTGCAAGCGTACCTCCTCGTCAATGTGCGCCAGCAAACGCAGGTTGTTCAGGTAACGCAGCGAAAGGTCGCACGAGTTGAGCAGCAAGTTGTTCTGCGGACGACGGTTTTCCGCTTCTGCTAATAAGGGTATCAGTTCCGAAGCCGCCAGCGAACGGATTTCATCACGATGGGCCGACGTTTTGGTTGTCCAGTTTTCCTCGCTCTCCAGACACTTCTCCACGGTGGCATTGCGGATGTCATCGCTCAGTTTCCCGTTGGCCAGCTTGTTGAAATAACTGCCGATGCCCCGTGAGCCGTTCTTTAGGTCGGTCGGAGTCAGTCTGTGCATTTCGAGCAAGCCTGTAAACTGTTCACTGAATCCCTTCATGAACTCCAGTACCTCTTCGCGGATACTTTTCAACTCATCCCGGTAGGAAGGAATAAAGTTCGGGTCGGCCAGTTTCCGGCGCAGTCCTTCTCCCTTCTCGATGTAGCTTTCGTCGAAAATATTCTGTCCGAATCCCTTGATGTCCTTCGACACATCCCAGCGGCGGTCGTTCACGATACGTTCCTCGATGTACTCCAGCAGCCAGTAGAGCACCGGTGAGCGCCGGTCCAGCTTCTCAATCATGGCATCCACCGCATCGCTCAGCACCTCCGTATTGTTCAGTTCGATAGACAAGTTGGCCCCTAATTCCAGTTCCCGCGCCAGGTTGCGCATCACCGACTGGAAAAACGAGTCGATGGTCTCGATGCGGAAACGGCTGTAGTCATGAATGATGTGCCGTAACGCCTCCCGTGCCGATTCCCGGATTTCCTCGACCGATTTGGCCGATGTCTTCTGAATCTCCTTCAGGTAGCCCTCCGAACCCTCGTCGGCCGTAGCAATGCCGTAAAGCTGTTCCAGGATACGCTCCTTCATTTCTGCCGTCGCCTTGTTGGTGAATGTCACCGCCAGAATCCTGCGGTAGGCATACGGGTCTTCAATCAGTTGTCTTATATAATGTACCGCCAGTGTAAAGGTCTTGCCGGAGCCGGCAGAAGCCTTGTAGACTAAAAGCTGGGGATGCTGTTCCATGTGTGATGTCGTTTTTAGGGTTTTCGTTACACAAACTTACGGAATTTTCGCGGAAAAACCGCAGGAAACCGCCGATTAGTGAGGGGAGAACCGTGGCACGTGTATCCGGCAATCCCCCTGCGCTATGCTGAAAATGCCTGGAAGTTTTCTATGTTTTCCTATGCGGAACCGTATGTTTCCCGTTCGGAAAACGTAGGGTTCCGCCCTGGAAAACCTATGGTTTGCGTGCGGAAAACATAAAAAACCGTTTGCAGGTTTGCATAAAACCGCCGAATAATTTGTGTAATTCAAAATAAAAGCCTACTTTTGCACCGCAATTAAGGATGGTTCCGTA
>CAMFND010000131.1 GCA_945965395.1 uncultured Bacteroides sp. | reverse complement strand
GAAATGATGGGATTCCTGGGTATCGGTAACAACCCGATGGTAGGTTGTACAGTAGCTTGCGCAGTTGACGTTGCTACTGCTTTGAATAAGTAATTTATACTTAATCAAATATATAAACTCCTGTAATCTAAATGGTTGCGGGAGTTTTTTATTTGCCGTAAATTATAGTTTAGGAATATTCTAATAGCCTTCTTTTTGGTTATCTTGTCTTATCAAGTAAGAAGAAAAATGAGACTATAACGACCTAAAATATGATTCTTCCAAAGGCTATTACAGTCAAGCCCCAAGCAGAGCAATTGTCACTTAATTAAGCACTAAAAAAGTGATTTTTGCAGCCCATTTGCAGCCCAATTTGCCATTTTCAAAAATGGGCTGCAAAAACTTATATAATCAACTATAGTACAATGAAATATACTCCATTTTACAATCATTTTAATATGGAAAAACATTGTATGATGGTTTACTTTTCATTGAGAGAAAGTAAGCAAAACAAGAAAGGTTTATCACCTATTGAGGTTTCTATTTCCACAAACGGAAAAAGAATCTATTTCAGCACTGATAAATATACAGTTCAACAAAAGCCACCCTCATATTATCACATCCACAAAAAAGAGGCCGAATCCCAATGTGTTTCGACCTCTTCATCTATTCTGTCAAATTAAAATTCTTATTCCGCAGCTTTATCAGTTGGTTTTTCAATACCCTCGCTGGTGGCACGATCTTCCATACGCTTGATTCTTAAATCAAGATCCGGATGTGTAGAAAACAACTGGTTCAGCTTGCTGGAAGCCTGTCCGCCACTCTGCTCCTGCAGCGTTTTCAATTTCTGGAACGAAAGTGCCATAGCCCAAGGATTCTTTCCTGCTTTTTTCAGAAACTCATATCCGTAATCATCAGCCGCACACTCCTGCTTCTGAGAATACCGGGCATTCACCAGCGCCTCTGTCAAGTCGCCCAATTGAGAATCAGTCAATGCTGCAGCTTTTCCTCCTTGAGAAGAAATTCCGTCTTTCAATGCTGAAGTAAGCAATGCCGTACGGAAACCTTTTTTAGAGTCACGATGAGCTACATGACCGATTTCATGTCCTATCACTCCCAATAATTCTTCATCACTCATAATATCCATCAAAGAAGAGAAGACACGTACACTACCATCCGCACAGGCAAACGCATTTACATCTGTTACATAATACACCTTAAAGTTCAAAGGTATGCCGTCTGCATCCCCTAATCCTTCAGTCAATCTCCTCAAGCGAATGGTATATTCATTGTCATCTGCGCAAACCTGATTGTTAGCATCCATCCAAGTGATATACTCTTTTACATATTCACTCATCTGCTCACCAGTTAAAGTCACAGCTTGAGTGGCTTTTACAGCCCCACCAATCGCTTTCTTTAAATTAAACTGCGCCATTACTGGTATGGCTGATACTGCACACATCAAGCAAACAATTGTTTTTAATAACCTTCTGTTCTTCATAAAACTTTCATTTAGATTGGTTAGTTCATAATTTATGTATTTTTTAATCGTTTTCTGAAAAAGTATCCGCCATAAATACATAGCGCTCCTATTACGACAAGGCCTCCCCCGAACACTCCTTCCGAAACAGGCAGATGCACCTCTCTTGGATGATCAGGATGATACCATACTGAAATTTCGTCTCCCTTCCTTGTAAAAGGCCAGTGACTGGTTCTGGTTACAGATAAGTCCCCGTATTTTTCCGTAGAATAAATGACAGTCATCTCAGTATCGTATCTGGGTTTACGATGGCGATAATTCTTCTTGGTTTCGACTCTCTGTACAATTCCCACAGTATGCTTGCAATCCTGGACGGCCATACATAAGGGATACAATTCGGCGATTCCTGCAGACAATAAAATGAAGCCCACCACAAGCATCACCCAGAGAATTATTCGGATACGTGTATTCATAAGATAGGTTTGAGAATACAAAGATAAAGAATTACACGTATATCCCTATTCCCAAAAGAAAAAAATGAAAACAGAAAATTACCACAAACTCATTTACGGTAATATCGTGCCAATGAAAAAGCGCATCAGAGCGCTATGCGAGTATAAACGAACGCACGTACAGAACCAACAAAAAACAGAATTCCGGTAGAGACCATAATATTTCCCAACCTCACAAGCGGGGATACCACACCACCAAAGGCATCTCCCAATACCCCCAGCAAGGCCGATACCATACCCAGATTCACCTGTGCACTATCCATCGCCAAGGTATTGGATGCGGTAAAGGTGAGTCCTAACATGGAAAGCAACGCCAAAAGCAGCACTTCATAAATCCAGAAACTGCAACCGGCACACAATGCCACACACAGAAGGAAAGAAGCGATTACCATTCCGACACTCCCCCTATATAAAGCTTGTTCCGGATGGGCAAACCTGACAGCCGAAGTTGCAGAAACCACAATGGCTATGACATTGGATCCAAAACAGATACTGAACATCAAAGGCGAAAAGCCATAGTGTTGCTGCATAATAAAAGGAGAGGAAGCAATATTGGCGAACAGCACTCCCTGAGCAAAACCAAACTGAAGAATATAACATACATACCGACGGTTGTGAATGACGGTAAGAAAACTCTTATACACATCTGACCAACGTGCATTCTGGCGACGTACAGCCGGCAGGGACTCCGCAAAATGCAGACTTCCGAGCAACAACAATATACCAAATCCGAACAATACCCAGAATTTGCCAGTTTCCTGTCAGAATACTTATCGGCTGCGATGGAATGTGAAATCACAATACCTCCGGCACCCGTCATTCCCTGCACCACTCTCCAACCCACAAACTATATGATGATCCGGAAATAAAATATCCCAATGTAGCCCCAAAAACAGACACATGTCCACAATCAAAGGAAGCCGGCAATCATACTTATCACTCAGCAGCCCAAAGAAGAGTAACCCTACAGCTAATCCTATCATGCAGGCCATCAAATCCAACTGTACCTATGAGGAAGTGGTATGGAAATAGTCGGTCATAGCAGACAGAGTAGGCAGATACATATTGGTGACAAACGGACTAAATGCGGTTAATATACCTATAAGAATATGAGAATAAATAATCGAGAATTGCTTTTTGTCATAATATCCTTTTTTAAAACGCTGCAAAATTAAACATTATGAGGAAGTTTTCACCTTCCTTTTATCATACAAAACTTTTCAAAATCGGAACTGTCCCATCTTTTTCTCGGACGAAAGTTTTGATTTTGCATACTTTCTGATTTTTCCGTATCGGTTTCCAGCAAGATTTGTAGCATAAGGATATTTTCTTCCCCATTTCTTTTTCAGATTGTCGAATTTTACTTCAGCCGCCTCTTTACTGGGTACATTATTCTTTATATCAACTGTAAATTCTTTCTTATCCTTATAAACAACATATTTACAGAAATTTCTGTTCTGATGTATTAGAACTGAGGAAATACGGTACGGATAATATTCGTAAATCCATTTAGATTATCGATACAAGTAATTAAAAATACGGAATTCACTTTGAACCCCGTATTTTCCATTTACACAAAATATCCTATAATATCGCTAAAATAAGGTACTTACTCTGCAATACAGATACTTACACGGTTCTCTTCCATAGTAGTAAACGGCTGTACCGTATCACCTTTATAATCTATCGTAATACGTTGGTTATCAATACCTTTCTCTTTCAACATAGTAGCAACAGCTTCTGCACGTTTTTTAGAAAGACGTTCGTTAATATCTGCATTACCTGTCTGCTTGTCTGCATAACCACAGATAGTAACCCTACAGTCCGCATGATTCTTCATAAATTCTACTAGTTTTTCAATTTTCTTTTCTTCTTCTGTACGTATTTTAGACGAGTTGATAGTAAAGAACACATTTTCTGCCATACTGACCTTTTCTTGTTTTACTGAAGCAGGTTCTCGCACAGGTTCCTGCTCTTTTTTAGCTGGGGGTATTGGCTGCGGAGTCGGTTCGTAATATACAGGTTCTGTTTTATGTGAAGTCTTGCCGAATTTGATTGTAAATCCTGCAAGCGCATTAAACTGCCAGTCCACATTACCTGCCTTTTTTGAATTGAACTTATCCGATAGTACATTTGCATTTACCTCTATGTTAAAGAACAAATTTGAAGCTAACCGTAGATTAGTACCTAGTCCAAATCTACCAATCGGACTGATTTTGCTATCTGTCCATAAATAACGTAATTCATAGCCTTTATTAGCTAATGTAACGGCTTCATCGTTATTAAATGCTCCATTCAGGCCTACACCGGCAAACAAGTATGTATTAAAGAAACGGTCAGGGTTATAGTGGCAGAACAAATTGCTCAAATCTAGTGTTGCATCTACATTCCCTTGCAAATAATTATATTTGTAAAGCTGATTATAGGCGGCCCATCCTCCTTTAGCTTGCCAACCACTTACCCCGAAACGTAGTCCCCAAAGTGGTGTAAACTGATATCCTCCATAGATGGCAGCTGCTGGAGAGATTAAATCTCCCAATTTAACTTCACCACGAGTATGTGCTGCACCAGCTTGTATTTGCATAAACCAGTGGGGGACAAACTCAGTTTTTCCTTCTTCTTTAATTTGACGAGAAGATTGATATTCTTGTGAGAACGCTGTAATCGGTGCTAAACCAATACACAGTATTGTTAAAATGTTATTCCAACACATAATATTAATGATTTAAGAATGAAATTGTTAACAATAATAAGAGTAAATAGACACTTTAAATATAGTTTATATTATCTCTATAATATATAATGGTTACTTTGATAAGCAAAGTCTCCACCCTCCAAGATAATTCATAGGCTTAAAGCTAATACTACTAGATATAGATGGAGAATCTTTAATGATAAAGGTACATTTTACTTCATTTTCTATAGCAGTTTTAAACTTTATACTTTTGATTTTATAGCTTTGTACAGGAAAAAGCTTCAGGGTTTCTATTACCTTTTCCATTTCTTCATTTGATAGTGGAATAGGCTCATTCCATATATCTGCAGAATCAGGTTTATATAACATCGCCGCAGCTTCAGCATATTCTCCGTTTTGCACGTATGTCATATAGTCATTAACCAGTTCTTCTACAGCTAAGGTATCTTCTTTTACTAGTCCATCGGTAAAAGTTTTTAATTCTGTTGGTATGGTAGCAATTTCTGTTTGCTTTTCATTTCTTTCTGTACATGAAAGTAAACTGAACAAACAGATTACAATAGCGACAATATTGTATCTTTTCATTGTTTTATATTTACAAGTAAAAAATAAGGGGCTTGTTAAGGCCCCTTATCTTATTGTTTTTTTTAAAGAATTCCAGGCTCTTGCTTAGTTAGCTTGTGTCTTAGAAATCTTACATACTACGTATACGCGGATTGTACCCCAGTCGTATGTTACATCAAACGGAACTTGAATTTGGAAATCACCTACAGTTACTCCGTTATTTTCATAAAGCAAAGTACCGAAATAATGTTTGATACCATTCTTACCTTGTTGGATTTCCTGATAAGTAGGTTCTGTGAAATGGAACTTAATCTTATCGGTTACACTAGATAATAATTTATCAAACTGACCACTTGTTCCATTCAAATCTGTTTTGATATCCTTTTCAAGACATTCTATTTTCCTTACACCATAGTATTCATAATAGTTGTGGCCTTTGGTTTCAGCTCCATCAAAGTTATGATCACGCCAGTCTACAAATTTCAAGGTCAAGTCTCGTTTTGCACCTCCAGTTTCAGCATCTGTAAAAGTATTGTCATTCGGGTCGATGATGCTAATCGGACGCAAGAATTTAACGAAGAACTTGTTATTATCCAATGTAAATGGAACCCAGTCACAATTAGTAGGTTTAATTTCCAATTGTGCAGTAAATGTTTCCTTAACGTTCAAATCCTTATGGTCTGCAAAGTTCAAGATGTCTTTAGCCACATCATTGTCTACATACTGTAATACTGACTGCTGAATTGTTTTTCCTGCAGCAGGTGTTTCTTGGTTGATTAATCTTACAACTTCATATTTATTCACGTCTCCTTTGATGTTAGCATAAAGAACTGTACCATTCTTGCCAACTGTAATCTCATACTGAGTGCCTGAATTACCTGTAACCGGTGTTAAATCAGTACCTTGAGGATCTACAAATTTAAACTCTTTAGTCAATTTGTCGTTTTGGAATGCTGTATAAACGCTATTGACATCTGATACTGTTACATCATTGCCTACAAATGTATTCAAGATGTCAGATTTAAATTCATCGTCAGCACCTATCTGACCTACAGTCTCAACATTTGCATGAATATCGCTATAGCCACTACCTGCAGCACCATTGTTAGCTGCATACCAATATTCTTTAATCTTGTCAGAATCAGCTAATTTTCCGGCAGGAGTTACATTGCGTTCAGATGGTGTCCAAGTCAATGTAACATATACATACTGATAAATATGTTTCGTTGCATCGATTTCTTTTGCATAACGCACAATTACAGAAGCTGCTTCATTGTTCTTGAACAATTGATATGCTTCGTTGTTCTTCAATGTCCAAGTGATGATTTCTGTTTGTTCTACACCTGTATCTGAAATAGTTTGTTTAACGATACCTTTCTTAGTCACAGGCTGAGATGTTGCAGTTGCTCCGTCATACTGAGTAGCATCATCATTACCGCCTTCCAAATCGAAGTTATTATGGAAGTCTTCTTTAGAGATACCCAATTCCTGAAGTTTAGCCAAGATATCTTCTTCAAAGTCATGCCATGCAATTTCCAGTTTATGTTCATCTTCTGTACAGTTTACTGTATACTTATCATTAAACTGGAATTGAGCATTCAGAAGAACGCTGCTTTCAGCTGCCTGATCTACGATTTTGAATTTGATGTAACCTACAGAAGCAATCTTATTGGAAACTTTATCTCTCAGGATAACACGTACCAGCGGTTCGCGATTTACTTCAGCTTGGTTTTGTTCAGCACCAAAAGCTTGCTGCTTACCGTCTTTCGGCATCTGAGGTCTCAAAATAGAACCCTTCATTGCAGCGTGTGCACTTTCAGAAGTCTTGTTTTCACCTTTGTGGTAACCTACTAGTTCGTAACTATATTCAAAACCATATTTTTCAACGGTACCTGATTTTGCATTTACATCCCATGCTTCGTGTACAGGTACATCACTGCTCATGTAATCATAGTGAGTCTGAACTAATTCAGCTACATCCAATCCTTCATGATTCCATACAATTTCGTATTGAGCATCTGCTGCAATAGCGTCAGCTGCAGTAGTATACAAATGTTCTGTATGCTTAACCGTAGCATCTGCATGGGCTAGAACCATATCATTATAATCAACAGCTTTTACCGCAGCATAATCAGAAGTAATAGTAGTATCTACTTTTTCTTCTGTATTTTTGTAATTAGCCTGTAAAGCTAAAACTGTAACTTTGCCATCAGTATTAATATCTTTGATTGTACCATCAGTCAGTTGAGCATGTACAGTCAGGATACCATCTTTAGCTTCTTTACCAGTTACAGTTGCTTTAACTACACCACCTTCAGATCTTGTATAATCTTTGTCATCACTGATGAAAGACAATGTTTCAATTTTGTTGATGTCAGCATTAGACGGATTCATGTGGTAGTTAGCTACCAGACCCGGTGACATTGCAACACCTTTTCCTCGGTTTGGCTCATCTGTTTCGAAATTATCATCTGCATTAACTTTAGCTACAGTCTTTTCTGTGTAATTATAAGTACCAACAGACATTGCTTCAATACCCTGGTAGTAGAAATCCGGCTGAAACACCAATGACTTCAATTCTGTGGTTAAAGAAATAACCAAAGTACCTTGATAACCTTCTACACCACTCAACAGTAATTCTCCGTTTACTTTATCGTATACAGCGGTAATTGTACCTTCTGCCAGATATGAAACTCCTGTGTCAGTCTTTTTATCACCTTCAACTTTCCACCATGTATTAGTTTCAGCATTGGGTTCGTAATAGATACCATCTTTTCCATCTGCACCATCAGCTCCTTTGGACGGTTTTCCTGTATCTTTACCATTGATAACCCAAGTTCCATTAGGACCAATTTCTACAGTACATCCAGCCTGGCTTGTACCATTAGTAATGGTAAAATCTCCTTTACTTGTCTTGATAACAATACCATTATCAGTGGTTGCAATGTCATTAATAGTGACACCTTTTTCAATGGCTGCTTTCAAATCATTCAGTGTCTTCTCAACAGCGTCTACTCGCTGGTTCAGATTATTGATGTCATCATCATAATCTGAGCAAGAGGTTACCACCCCTCCTGCAAGAAGCAAACTTCCCAAAACAAGGGCTCCATAAAATCTTTTTCTCATAATCTTTAAAATTTAATTAAATGGGTAATAAATTTTCTATCTCATTTGATGTTAAAAGATTTTTGCTTTTTCCTTTTAGCATCGTGATGCAAATCTATGCGCATTTGTTTTGCCCTTCCTTGTCTAACTATATATTAATTGCATTTATTGATAAAACGACAAATTACAAAATACAAATAGATAAATTTTATAATTTTACTAATCATGATGCTTTCTCATGAGAGGTTTGCTTTTTCCTCCACACCGATGGAGGCACTCCTTCTTTTTGCTTGAATATCTTGCTAAAATGTGCCAAATCTGCAAATCCGACAAATTCCGCCAAGTCACTCAAATTAATGTCAGAAGTTGAGATGAGTTTTCGTTTAGCCTCCTCTATACGCAGGTTATTTATCCAAGTATTAAAATTAGTGTGATAAGTTTCATTGATATATCCTGATAAGTATGTACGATTAATACCTATCTGTCGACTGATATCTTGTATGGTAATGCCTGGGTGTAAATATTTTTTGTTCGTAATCCAGCAATCTATCTTTTCTTTTATTAAATCACTGTTTTGTTTCAGCATTTTTTTTTCTGGCGTTTCCTCTTGCTGAACAGTTATTTTATCAGAAATAAGAACAGGAGCCATCCTTTTTATTTGATTATGTGCCTCTACACCATAGTTATGATATAATATACTAAAATGTATAAAAAATAAAGTATAGCATATCGTAAATAAATATTGGATAATAGGTATAGGAGACAGCTCTGTTATAATACCTATAATTCCTATAATAAATGCTTCTATCCAAATACGAAAATGATATCTCTGAAAAGTACGGTTACTTTTCCCAAAACTATTTTTCCATAATTTAGTAATATGTAGATATATAAGTGTAAAAGAAAAATTGTACAGCATAACACAATACCAACAAATAATATATCCATTTTCCTACCTCTTTGGTCATAAAATAGATATAAGTAATACTAATGGCACATAAAACACACGCATAAATACCATTATACATCATAATCTTATGAAATTTTTCACTTGCATTCATCAAATGAATCATAGCACATAAAACCAACAACGTTTCTATAGGTAATAATATTTGTATGAAATAGCTCTTTGCATTTGGAAGTTTAAAGCTTTCAGTTGCAGCAAAGAATAAGGTTGATAACCCCATTATTATCAATGCAAGCTTGATATACGTAAGCCCTTTTTGATAAGTGAGATCTTTCTGTTTTGCAGAATAGCTAAGAAAGTGTAGAAATACTGATAAAAGTAAACAACATGTCCCCGAGAATATTTCCAAAGTAAATAAAGGTGTGTCCATTTTTGGTCTTGTAAAAGATTTATTTCTGTTTTTCAATCGTAAAAGTATAACAAATAAATTATATTTAAAAATATAAATTTGTTGATTCGTATATTTTTCAATAATTCATTAATAATCAGACAATACTAACAGTATTAACAGTAAATTAAATGAGTTCTTTAAAAGTGCTCAATTAAAAATAGTTTTAGTTCAATCCCAAATGTGCAAACAATTATCCGAGCATATAAATACTGTATATGAGAGACTTATATGAGAATTGGCGAAGATATAGAAATAGGTGTTATCAGAATAAATGCAAGTTTTCAATCAGCAATAATATGTCTAGTCCGAACAAGACTCAGAAAATACCGTACCAGCCTACACTCTAGGCACTCCATTATTTTCTGAAAATCTCCCAGCTTCATTTCAACTATGATATCCAACTATTATGCACCAGCGGAGAAGGTATTCTCTCCACTGGTGCATAGCAATTTTATCTATATAAAATATCAGAGCTTATCTTCTGGGAAGGAAATATCATGCAACTCATAAATACATCCGGTAATTTTCATATCCGCTTTCTGCTTTATCTTAAAAAGCTCTTTCTACAGATCGATACGACGTATTTCAAGTACATGAGAGTGTTTCCACAGTACAACTACGAAGAAAAAACATCAGTCTCAAACAGCTGACCACCGAACAGAAAGTCCTGCTCAACAATCCGGCTTTATCCATTGCAGAAATAGCCTCCCTCTGTCAGTTTCCAGATTCTTCTTACCTGAACTGTTTCTTCAAAAAAATACCGGCATCTCTCCTAAAGAATACCGCACGCAAAAACAGCCCTGAGTTATATCATCCCGCTGGACATTTCATCACGGACTGCCGCCATCATGCCTTCTACTTGTGCCAGTGCAAACATACGTCCGTAGAAAGAGTAACCGGGATTGTATCCTTCTTTTTCATCGCCCAGCATCGTACGTCCATGGTCTACTCGCATGGGAAGTTCAGGATTTTCTTTCTCAAAAATACGGATTAGCTCCAGCAGATGACCTCTTCCTGCCAGATGTGATGTCTCTCTGAAATCTCCTTCAGGCAATATTTCCGTACTGCGAAGATGGACAAAATGAGTTCTACGGGCAAAACGGCGGGCCAGTTCACGGGTATCATTCTGGCTTCCGGAACTCAAGGAACCGGCGCAGAAAGTCAGTCCGTTATGCGGATTGTCCACGGCATTCAACAGCCAGTCGATGTCTTCTTCACTGGTAACAATACGCGGCAGGCCGATCACCTGGAAGGGAGGATCGTCCGGATGAATGCACAAATTAACTCCATACTCATCGCACACCGGCATCACTGCTTTCAGGAATTCACACAGATTTTCTCTCAGCTTCTGACGGTCTATTCCTTTATATAATGCAAGCAGTTCGCGGAACTTACGAACGGGGTATTGTTCTCCCTCCTGAATATTACCGTCGATAAACCCTTGCGTTTTTACAATAATCGTATCTATCAGTTCGGCCTTTTCCTCAGGAGTAATACGGTGGTCCAGTTCTTCCACCTTCTGCAATTCTTCCGGTGAGTAATCACGTTCCGCTCCTTCACGCTGCAAAATCTTCAAGTCGAAATAGGCAAAACGTATCCGGTTAAAGTAAAGCGAAGAACTTCCGTCAGGTAAGGCATAATGCAGGTCTGTACGTATCCAGTCAATGACCGGCATGAAATTGTAACACACTGTCTTTACTCCACATTTCCCTAAATTAGCCAGACTGATTTTGTAATTTTCTATCAAATCATCACGCTCAGGGCCGCCGTACTTGATAGCCTCACACACCGGAAGGCTTTCTACAACCGACCATCTCATACCGTACGATTCGATATAGTTTTTCAGGTCATTAATCGCCTCTGTGGTCCAAACTTCCCCGTTGGGCACCTCATGAAGCGCCGTCACAATGCCTTCCACCCCAATCTGCCGAAGCATGGAAAGCGTAATGCGGTCTTTCTTACCAAACCATCTCCAAGTCTTTTCCATCGTTACCGTTTCCTTAAATTATACTCCACTGAATGAACTGAATCCTCCGTCGATGGGCAAAGTAACTCCCGTAATGAAGCTGGCCGCCTCACTGCACAGGAACTGTACGGCTCCATTCAGTTCCGAGATGTCACCAAAACGCCTCATCGGAGTCTTGGCAATAACTTTCCGGCTACGTTCCGTCAGCGAACCGTCAGGATTTATCAGTACGGCACGATTCTGGTTGCCGATAAAGAAACCGGGCGCAATGGCATTCACGCGAATCTTCTCACTGAACTTCAAGGCCATTTCCTGAGCCATCCAGCGAGTGAAATTCTCTACCGCACTTTTGGCCATGGAGTAGCCCGGCACACGAGTAATGGCTTCATAAGATGCCATGGAAGACACATTGATAATGCTACCGCTTTTCTGTGCGGCCATCACTTCTCCGAACACCAGGCAAGGATATACCGTACCGTTCAGGTTCAGGTCTACCACCTTGTTCAAGTCTTCTACCTTCATATCGAACACGTGCTGCGTTTCGGCCAACGTACCTCCCGGGATATTTCCTCCCGCTGCATTGACCAGAATATCTACCCTTCCCCACTGGATCAGCACTTTTTCTTTCACTTCCCGCAAACTGTCCATGTCGAGCACGTTACAGGTAAAACCACAAACTTCTCCCCCGGTCGCTTGCAGTCTTTCCAACGCTTTTTCCACCCGGTCGGAATGTGCTCCAATCACTGCGACTGTGGCTCCGGCCTTCAACAAGCCTTCAGATATGTTACTTCCCAATACCCCGGAACCGCCTGTAACTACAGCCACTTTTCCGGATACATCAAACAAACTGTTCATATTATGTCAATTTTTATCTACCCCAAAGTTAGAGAAGAAATAAATATGAACATTTGCCAATTTTTGCAGGTTATTTGCGTAACTTTGCAGCATCTTAGTTTTTCCTTTTCCTGATATGAGAAAGATACTCAATGAACAACTGGATATTACGGATGCCCACCCGCTGAAGGCCCGGTTCTACGATTACAAGAACTTCACTTATCCCTGGCATTTCCATAGTGAGTTTGAAGTAATTTACATCGAAAAGGGATATGGCCTGGGAATGGCAGGCGACGGCATAACCGGTTTCTCCGATCAGCAACTGTTTCTTTTAGGTTCCAACCTTCCTCATTACCTGGAAAACGCACCGGAATATGACCTGAAGGAAGAATTAAGAGTGAACGGAATCATCATCCAGTTTGAAAAAGATTTCATGCAATATGCTTTCTCGCACTACAGCCAGTTTCAAGGTATCAACCGCCTGCTGGAAGAGGCACAAAGGGGGCTGCTGTTTTCATTATCCAATTGCACATATGATATTCCGCAGATAATAAAGCGCATCCCGCAAAAAGAAGGAGTGGGACAAATAGTGGAGTTTCTGCAACTGCTGGATGCACTGACGCATCTCACTCCAGAAAAAGTCATCTCCTCTCCTGCCTACGACCCAGTTCCAGCGCGGTTTAACGGACGAAAGATTGAAAAGGTCATGGCCTTCCTCAACAAGCATTACACCCAGCCAATCTGCCTGGAGGATGCAGCCTCATACGCTGCCATGAACCCAACTGCCTTCTGCCGTTTTTTCAAGGAAAACACCGGAAAAACATTCAGACAACATATTACGGACATGCGAATTGGCTATGCCTGCAAATTATTATTAAACGTAAAATGGACTATTTCGGAAATCAGTCTGGAATGCGGCTTTGAATCAATCGCACACTTTAACCGATGCTTTAAAAAGCATACGGGAATGACACCCACTTCTTTTCGGAAGAAAATTCAATAAACAGCAAATTATCAAATGGCTACATATCACCCTTAATAAATATTAAATCGTTATTCAAAAATTCTAGAGGGATGAAAAAACGCAAGTGCGTTTGAAAGAAAAC
This sequence comes from uncultured Bacteroides sp., assembly GCA_945965395.1. GTDB lineage: Bacteria > Bacteroidota > Bacteroidia > Bacteroidales > Bacteroidaceae > Phocaeicola. Next base: position 391 of record CAMFND010000131.1, on the reverse strand, counting down.
GCTTCGACGTTTAAAGTAAAACGCAAGTGCGTTTGATGCAAAACGTACTTGCGTTTTATCTTAAATGCACTTGCGTTTTTACACTTACCCATTAAGCGTAAAAAAGAGGGATACATCACCAGACGCATCCCTCCTTCTATCTTAATAAAAGCAATTTTTTAAATCAGGAATCCTAACAGGATACCGGCAGCGACTGCCGAACCGATTACACCTGCTACGTTCGGACCCATGGCATGCATCAACAAGTAGTTGCTTGGATCATATTCCAAACCTACTACTTGAGAAATACGGGCTGAGTCGGGCACGGCAGATACACCGGCATTACCGATAAGCGGATTAATCTTGTCACCTTTCGGAAGAACCAGGTTGAAAATCTTCACAAAAATCACAC
>CAMFND010000130.1 GCA_945965395.1 uncultured Bacteroides sp. | reverse complement strand
TTATCTTATAGTAGGCGCAGGACTTTACGGTGCTGTATTTGCCTACAAAGCTCAACAACAAGGCAAAAAATGCCTGGTTATTGACCGCCGTCCTCATCTGGGAGGAAATATTTATTGTGAAAAGATGGAAGGTATCAATGTTCATAAATATGGTGCCCATATCTTCCATACATCAAATAAAACAGTTTGGGATTTTGTAAACTCTATTGTAGAATTTAATCGCTATACGAACTCCCCAGTAGCAAACTATAAAGGTAAGCTGTACAACCTACCCTTTAACATGAACACGTTCTATCAAATGTGGGGCGTAACTACTCCTGCCGAAGCAATAGCTAAAATAGAAGAGCAAAAGGCTGAAGCTGTGGCACGCATGAAGGAACAAGGAGTGCCTGAACCACGCAACCTGGAAGAACAGGCGCAACTGCTTATTGGAAAAGATATTTACGAAGCCTTGATAAAAGGTTATACTGAAAAACAATGGGGACGTAAATGTACAGAATTACCAGCTTTTATCATCAAACGTCTGCCTGTACGTCTAGTCTTTGATAACAATTATTTCAACGACAAGTATCAGGGTATTCCTATTGGTGGATATAATGTTTTGATAGAGCGTCTGTTAGAAGGAGTAGAAACTCGCCTAAATTGTGATTTTTTTGCCAATCGTGAAGAGCTTTCGGCACTGGCTGACAAGATTGTGTTTACAGGAGCCATTGACGAATTTTACAATTATCAGTTTGGCAAATTAGAATATCGTACCGTAAACTTTGAAACTGAAGTATTGGACATGCCTAACTATCAAGGCAATGCAGTAGTGAATTATACTGAGAAAGAAGTGCCCTACACACGTGTCATCGAGCACAAACATTTTGAAATGTTTGGTACAGAAATAGAGGCTTGCCCAAAAACCGTTATCTCGAAAGAATACAGTTCGGAATGGACAGAAGGCAGCGAACCGTATTATCCGGTAAATGATGAGAAGAACAATTCTTTGTACCTAAAATATAAAGAACTGGCTGATAAAGAAACTAATGTGATTTTTGGCGGTCGTTTAGCTGAATATAAATATTACGATATGCACCATATAGTTGAGAAAGCGTTGAATTATTTCAACAACTAAGAATCTTACATAAACAATGTAATTTCTTTATCCTTTATGACTACATTCAAACGCAACATACTGATTACCGGCGGTGCCGGATTTATTGGCAGCCACGTGGTGCGCCTGTTCGTGAACAAGTATCCGGAGTACCGTATCATCAACCTGGACAAGCTGACGTATGCGGGAAACCTGGCGAACCTGAAGGACATTGAGAACCAGCCGAACTATGTGTTCGTGAAAGCGGACATCTGCGACTATGAGAAGATGCAGGAGCTGATGGAGCTGTATCACGTGGACGGCATCATTCACCTGGCGGCGGAGAGTCACGTGGACCGCAGCATCAAGGACCCGTTTACCTTTGCACGCACCAACGTGATGGGTACGCTGTCGCTGCTGCAGGCGGCCAAGGTGTACTGGGAAGGTCTGCCGGAGAAGTATGAGGGCAAGCGTTTCTATCACATCTCTACCGACGAGGTGTACGGGGCACTGGAGATGACGCATCCGGAAGGTATCGAGCCGCCGTTCACTACCACGGCTTCGTCGTCGGAACATCACCTGGCGTACGGGAAGGATTTCTTCTACGAGGATACGAAGTACAACCCGCACAGCCCCTACTCTGCCAGCAAGGCGAGCAGTGACCACTTTGTGCGGGCGTTTCACGACACGTACGGCATGCCGACCATCGTGACAAACTGTTCGAACAACTACGGGCCGTATCAGTTCCCGGAGAAGCTGATTCCGCTGTTCATCAACAACATCCGTCACCGCAAGCCGCTGCCGGTGTATGGCAAGGGGGAAAACGTGCGCGACTGGCTGTATGTGGAGGATCATGCGCGGGCCATCGACGTGATTTTCCATAACGGCAAGACGGCGGAGACGTATAACATAGGCGGTTTCAATGAGTGGAAGAACATTGACATCATCAAGGTGGTGATTAACACGGTGGACCGTCTGCTGGGTCGCAAGGAGGGTGAAGACATGGATCTGATTACCTACGTGACCGACCGTCTGGGCCACGACATGCGTTATGCCATCGACTCTACGAAGCTGCAGAAGGAACTGGGCTGGGAACCGAGCCTGCAATTTGAAGAGGGCATAGAAAAGACGGTGCGCTGGTATCTGGACAACCAGGAATGGATGGACAACGTGACGAGCGGTGACTATCAGAAGTATTATGACTCGATGTACAAGGGACGGTAACGATGATTATCCAACAGAAGATATTAAAAATATTCGCTTTCTTTACAGGTAATTAAACACAAAAAGCATGATAAAGAATCGTGCTATCGTCGTAACTGGCTAGCTTTATGAGCTTTTTCTGAATTATATATATCAATTCACATTAAATTAATGACTTTAGAACTCTCCCAAAAACATTTACAAAAACTCAAAGAGCAAATGGTCAATGCAGGATTTCCAGAATGTCCAATTGAATTTTTTGACATTCATTCTCTTTTATCTAAGATTACAATATTAGATATCGAGAAAAAAATAGAAAAGTTTAGAATGATAGACTTAAAGAAAATCTCAAATAAAGATCTATCTAATGCATTAATGGAGGTTCTTTCTATAAATATAAATGGGGATAAACATTCTATATTGTTTCCAAGGTTTATGGAATATCCTGCTAAAACAAGATTCTATCGTGTTCGTAAAATAAATTCAAATGATACAAGTATACCGTACAATACAATATCTAAGGAACAAGATGTATGGAATCCACCAGTTGAACTAATATTACAACCTGGAAGGCTAAACAAAGCACATGAATCTTTATTGTATACATCTCCTATCAGTCCTTTTACCGCAATAGAAGAAATGAAAATACATGAAGATGAAAAATTTGGACTAATCGTTTATGAATCAGAATTTCCTATTAAAGTTGTAATGATAGGCTTTTGGGAAGATATCCCAGAACTAACAGAAGAAGAGAACCTAAAATTGAGAATGTTCACTCATTTCTTACATACAGAATTTACAAGAGATGTGGGATTTGGAACTGAATATTTATACAGAGTCTCAGAGATGATAACAAAAGAGTATTTTGATTTCCCACCCAAAGATATACAAGATGCTTGGTGCTACCCATCTATTGCTACTAAGAAGCATGTTAATGTTTGTTTTAGGCCTGATATTGCAAAAGATTTACTAAGATTTGTGGGTGTTCAATTTTGTCAAATAAAAAGATTTGATGATGTCATACGAATTAAATGTAATTATATTGCTACTGGAATTGATGCAAATAAAAAGCTTTTATATTCCTCTGTTAATTCTGACTTGTGTCGGCAATTGTTCCCAGAGATAAAAATCGAAAAATAATCGAAATCCATACTGAAATCATAATGTCAGTAACCATTATATTTTCCACTTTGAATAGTTCAAATAACTATTACAAGCTTATATAACAATATAGTAGAGAATGACTATACTTCTACAAATAGTGTCATTCTACTATG
>CAMFND010000129.1 GCA_945965395.1 uncultured Bacteroides sp. | reverse complement strand
GATAAATACCGACCTGCAAGAATACCTTCTTGTAAAGAATTTCAATATTGTTTTTGAAGCGATTATTGATGAACTCATCGGCGACAAAGACATACCTAATGGATTAAAAGAGCAGGAAGACGGAAAGATGGTGGATCACATGTACACCTACAAGAGCCTGACAACTACCGATGAACAGCCTATTTATTACATAGGTGATTCTAAATACTACAAACGAGGCAATGCCATAGGACAGCATTCTGTCTACAAGCAGTTTACCTATGCTCGTAACGTGATTCAATGGAACTTGAACTTGTTCATGAATGGTGAAGACGAAAAGAACAGCTTGTCAAAGGCAAAAGGAGTGTCCAAGTTGCGGGATGACCTGACTGAAGGATATAACATTATCCCAAATTTCTTTATCAGTGCCCGACTAAATGAAGAACTGAACTACAAAGAAGAATTGCAAATCACAGATAAGCAACACACTCATTTCAATAACAGACAATTTGACAACCGACTATTTGATCGCGACACATTGCTTGTATGCCACTATGATGTAAATTTTCTTTATGTAGTGTCATTGTATGCACGAAACAATGCCTTACAAAAAGACTCATGGAAGGCTGCGGTTAGAGAGAAGTTCCGTCAGGAAATACAAAAGATTCTGGAAGATAATTTCCAGTTCCATGCCATGAAAGCACGCAGCGGAGTGAATGCAGAGTCATACATCAAAGAGCACTTTCAGGAATTACTTGGAAAAATCTATACGCCATATCCAGAAAAAGACATTTATTCATTGGCTCTCAGTAAAGATTTTCCTGATGAAAACCAAACTCTTCTGGACAAGCTGGGTAAGTACTTTGTCATCCAGAAATGTCAAATGGGAGAAGACCCGAAACCTATGTTTGAACAATACGCTTCTGAGACAAGGGGCATAGTTCCATCAGAAATAGTCACTTCTGTAAAAAATGTATTTACAGGTTTTATCCGTGTCAAAGATGAGAATTATGAAATATTCCGAAGCCATCAGGCTCAATTGTACACGATGGAAAAGATTCCAGCAATCAATCTCATTGAGGTAAAATACTTCCTGCCTATGGTAGGTGGAAAGATTGACGGATTCTATAAAAATAGAGAGACTACAGTTCGGCAATTATCTGGATAAAGAGGGTAATACACAACCATGCCTGAAATTCAAACTTGGAGAATACATTCACATTGGAGATACATGGAAATCTATTTATGACATAATGCGCCCGGGAGAAGTCATCTCCATTGAAGATATTATCAGAATGTATAACAATGTAAAGTAGCAAAGCAGAATCATGGACGTCCTCTCCAAAGACCAGCGGCACAAAAACATGGCTGCCATTCATTCGGCCAATACCAAGCCGGAAATGATAGTCAGGAAGTATCTGTTTGCTCGCGGATTCAGATACCGCCTGAACCATCCGTGTCTGCCGGGACGTCCGGACATTGTGCTGCGGAAATACCGCACCTGCATCTTTATCAACGGCTGTTTCTGGCATGGTCATGAGGGTTGCAAATATTACGTCATTCCCAAATCGAACACGGAGTTCTGGACACGAAAAATCACACGCAACATCGAACGTGACAAGCGAGTACAGCAGGAACTGGCACGAATGGGGTGGCACTGCATGACGATATGGGAATGTGAACTGAAACCCAAGAAACGGGAACAGACGCTCCTGGCACTGGAATATACGCTCAACCATATTTACTTGAAAGACCACACCGTGAGCTATTCCTTTGACGAAGAAGAGGAGCCGCTTATGGCTGCGGAAGAATCAGAAGATACTTATCATACTCCGAACAATAAATAAACCTCACAATATGAACTCATTCATCCCCATCTTTTCAGCCTTCTTCATCCTGCTCGGGCTCCTCGTCTGGAGATTCCCCAAACTCATTGCAGGATACAACACCATGACGCCCGAGCAGCAGAAAAAAGTCGACGTCAAAGAGCTCAAAGCCTTCATGTGCCGTGTGTTCTGCGCTATCGGCGTACTAGTCTTCGTGAGCTACCTGCTCCTGCGGCTGTTCATGGACGAAGCATCGGCTATCAACATCAGCTCCATAGTAGTACCCATAATAGGGGTAATCTATCTGCTGGCCGGTGCCCAACGATACGACCACAACTAACGGGATGCCTGGGCGATAATCTCCTTCACCACCTCCACATCGGCTGGGAGCCACGCCACGCTGTCCAGCTCTTCCAGTCTCAGCCAGGCGGCACTCTCATGCTCTTTCAGCACCAGACTACCGGAAACGACCGAACAGTAGTAGCAATGCATCGTGAGGTGGAACGACGGATATTCACAGTTTACCGTAGTGAGGAAGGCATCCACCCGGATGTCAGTGTCCAGTTCCTCACGGATTTCACGCACCAGTGCCTCTTCCCTGCTCTCGCCCGGCTCTACCTTTCCGCCGGGAAATTCCCAATAGTCCTTGAACTCGCCATAGCCGCGCTGGGTGGCGAAGTACTTTCCGTCGCGCACTATCACCGCAGCCACTACCTCGATGTGTTTCTTCACTTTGCAGCACTCTCCTTCCCGACGAATACACCAGAACGGGACGGACTTGGCGTCGGTGAACTCTTTCATCCGCCAGGCTGATTCGAAACCGCTGGCCACGAAATGTATGGGTACAAACAGGCCAGTACGGAACACGTCGAGAAACTGACGGGCTCCGCGGGTGTAGCCGTTGCCGATACGCCCGTCTACGGGGAACATCACCACATCGAAACGGTCGGTGAGCTTGCGGATGTCTTTCAGTTCGCCCAGGAAACGCTTTTCTTCCTTGGCAGGGTCAATGTCGATGCCGAAGTCGGGGCTGTAGACCAGTCCCCCGTGATAATCGTCGGTCAGGAAGCGGGCGTACCAGTTATTCAGGTCGCCGGCATGGAAGATGCGCTTGCCGTCGGTCTCTATCACCCACGACACACCGCTGTCGTTGCTTCCGGTAGCCGTCACGCGGAGGAGTTCGTCTTCCCACGTGGCACCTTTCCCCAGCCAGGCGTCGGCTTCTTCCTTCTGCGCCCGACGGTGTTTCAGGATGTCTTTCGAAAGGATGTAGCGCACGTTCGCTTTCCGGGCCCGCCAGGAGAAGATGTCGCGGTTGAAATGGTCTTCATGGAAATGGCTGGAGAAAACGTACAGGGGCTTGGGCGACTGCAACAGACGGGGCATTACGCCGGCAGGGTCCATCCAGTAGTCGAACACGAGGATGCAGCGATCGGTCTCGAGGGCAAAGCCGCTGTGGAAGATATAGGTAAGTTGCATAGGCTGCTTGAATAGTTTGTGCAAAAATAGCGTTTTTGCCGGAAAGAAACGGCCAGCCCGGGGATTAAGGAGCCGTGCCTTCCACTTTATAACGGATGGAGCGCTCGCTCCGGTGCAGGCAGTCGGTGAACACGCGCAGGTCGTTAGTGTAGTTCATCAGTTCCCACACGAGCTGCATTTCTTCGTCGGTCCAAGCTGCCCCGTGACGCGGATACTTTTTCCGAATTTCCGAAACGTTTCCCGAACCCTCATCCGGAAAATTCAGCCGACTGGCCTGTTCACGAAGATGTATCAGCGCACTGTTCCAATAGTTGTGATAAAGAGGCTGACAGAAAAAGTCTGCACAGAGAATCTTCTGCTTCGGCGGACAGTAGAAAAGAGCCTCCCTGTCAATGGCTTCCAGTTCTTTCATCAGCTGGTCGATACATGCAGCAGCGGCCGGAGCCTGCACCAGGATGGAGCATTCGTGGCGGGCATCGTCCTTGTTCCGTCGGGCCGAAAGCCAGTTGAACGAGCCTTCCACCAGCAGGCGGTCGTCCACCACCAAGGTCTTGTTGTGGATGCCTTTCAATACCCGCAGACTGACGTGGTGTTCTACCAGCGCACGGCGGGCTTGCAGACTTTCTTCCTTCCACAATCCGTTTTTCTTATCCAGGTAATGGTCGGTATACACCACCACTTCTACCCCACGTTCCACCGCTTCCTGAATGAGGGGCAGCAGGTGGTCACTCTCAAGGGCACGGATGGACAGGAAGGGCGACACAATCACCACTTTCCGGCGAGCGGTCTGGAAAGCCTGACGCAAGATGTCCGTATGTGCCTCAAGGGTAGACAAACGGCAGACTGCGGCCGGCTGACGGGACACATCGAGCGACTGGCTCAGAAGGGGTTCTTCGTCTTGGTAGAGAAAGTGGGAAGAGATTTCGTCCTGCCGACTATCGAATAGCCACTTGGCCAGGTTGCCTGATGGGGTGTCCCGGTCGGGATGGAAGATGTTCATGTGGCCGAACACCAGGAAGTGGTATTGCGCACGCGACACGGCCACATTGAGCATGTTGTACTTTCCGCCCGCTTCCATAAAGTAGGAAGTGTCGCCGGGTGAATTGACGGGCGAGAATATCACCAGCGGGTACTGGGCTCCTTGCAGCGAGTGGACGGTGCCGACGGTCATCGTGGCAAAGTCTGTGCCTCCCGGCAGTTCAGCCAGCAGTCCGCGCAACAGTCGTTCCTGTGCCTTGAACGGGGTAACAATGGCGGCTACCTGAGGAATAGGCTTTCCGTAGGCTTCTTCCAGCTTTCTTTTCTCGCGCGACAGCCATTTCACGATGGCAGCAGCTTCGGCTTCATTGAATCGGCTTCCAGTCTTTCCCTTCTGGCTGTATCCGTGCACATGGACATAGCCCTTGGAGGGAAGAGCCGCGTATTTCGGACAATCACCTTTCAAGGGGAGTAGTCGCCCGTGGTACACATAATCATTGCAATAGGCGATAATGGAGTCCAGACAGCGGCGGTGTTCGCGCAGGAAGGCCCCGCGTTCGCCGTCCACCTGATAGCTGCCACTCTTGCGGGCCATTTTCATCAGACTTCCGGAAGAGGACAGAAAACCGTGTTCGGTCAGAAAGGCATACAACGGATCTTTTGACGAAGTGACCACCCCGGAGCGGCGAAGATTGATGAAAGAGTATTGTCCGGTCACGGGCCAGATGGGTTCTATCTGCTCGATGTCGCCCACGAGGATGGCTTGCCGGGCCAGACTGAACGAGGGTACGGCCAATTCGGGCGACACCTGTCCGGACTCGTCGACGATGAGCAGGTCAATGGTATTGTAGAGGGGCACGAAGGGATTGCCCTCGCTGCTGCAGGTCATGTAGCGCGGAAGGGAATGGAAGGTGGAGATGAACACCGGCATCACGCAGGCCAGCCGTCTCAGACGTTCGAGGTAGACGGCACGGTCCGAACGGCTCAGGCTTCCGGAACAACGCCTCAAGCGGCGAATGAACTCAGCCTCCCGGTAGTGGATGGCATACCAGAACATCTGGTAGCGGTAGCTGATGTCCAGGCGCACGGCCATGTCTTCCATGCAGGGCAGGTTCTTATACTCCTCTCCTTCCGTCAGCCGGGTGTAGCGTGCCCTGAAATCGTCGTTCTCCTCCCAGCGGGCCATGGTTTCTTCGTAGGCGGAAGAAGTCTTACGGAAGTGTTGCATCATCCGGACAAACAGATTCTTTCCTCCATTTATACCACCGGATTCTTTCTGTGCAGCAGCCTCCATGCCCGTTTCAATCCAGTCCCTCAGCAGGGTCATCTGTCCACGAAGGTAGTGCTGACACTCTGTTTCATCCTTACATAAGGTATGGAAGTAACGGTTGAACAGTTCCAGGTAGTACGTGCGGTACTCGTCCACCCGCTCTGGATTATCGTACGCTTCTGGAAAGCCCTTTCCACAGTTGTTCAGCATCATGGCATAGCGTTCAGTCAGCTCTTTCTTTCCAGACAGGTACAGGCCTAACGTATCCAGGTCCGGCAACCAGCGTGCCGCCAGGCGTACCTCAGCCGCATCTGTCTCAACGGCTTCCATCTCGAAATCCTTGAGTATGTTGGTAATGGCCTGGTTGTTGACCGAACTGGCCACAATAAGCTCAGGTTCTCCGTCCGTCAGCACAGAATGCACCAGTCGGTTGGCGATAACCGTCTGCAGGAAGGTGGTCTTTCCCGTTCCCGGGGGACCGTTGACCGCAAAAATCCGGCTTCCACGAGGATGGGTGTACATGGCGAGCGTTTCACGCTGGGAAACGGATAAGGGGAAATCACTGCTCATTTGGGCCAAGTGCCGCCGGTTGGCATAAACCTCCCGACGGGCAGGAAGCGGAAGCAACGGTTCGCACTCGCAGCGCGTCAGGCACTCCAACAGCGGGAGGTCTTCCTTGCAGTCCAGCAGCTTGTCGTACAACCGCAAGATATTCTGTGCCATCCCCGTAACAGGTGCCTTTGTGATGACCATCTCCGGCTGGTCGGTATAGTTCATTTCGGCAAACGTCATCCCGGTGGCCTTCCGGAAGAGAACTTCGCACGCCTCCCAGTATTCCTCCCCGGTAGCCACATCGGTCTTGAACGCACTCAGCAGGCTGTCCACCTCGTCGAGGGAAGCAAGAGTACGGTCGTCTTTGGCATTAGGAGAAAGGAACTTGCGAACGAACATAGGCACACGGTCCATCGGATTTTCGGGCAACTGTAAGGAACCGTCGGGTCCTAGTATCGCCGTAATGAAAAAAGGATACTCAGGAAGCGTTTTACCAAGAGGTTTGCCATTCTCATATTCGGGAAGCAGCACACAAGGAGCAATGCGCACCTTACACTTCTTGCCGCCTTCCCTTCCGTCGGGGAAAAGCAGTTCGATGTCTTCTTCCGGTATCGACTCCGGCATACGGCCTTCAAACGCCAGCGTCACGCGCGGCTCTTTATAGAACATGCTGTTACTCCACTCAGCATCCAGCAGGCAGTTTTTCCAGTATTTAAGCAGTTTTTTGTTCATAGGTACACAATGAGGAACAAAAATAGACGCATTCCACCACAATCAGAACAATACAACGATAATAAAGCGTAATTTTACCTAAAAACAATTGAAAGGGCCATTAAAATCTCAGTATCTTTGTGCCAAACTAACTGTCACATGAAAAGTACGAAACAAAACATAAAACGCATGCAGTGGGAGAATGACCCGCTTTACCGGCTGATAAGAACCATCAAGAATGTGATGGACCGATACTATCTCGACCCTCTCATCGGATTGTTCTTCCCGACAGCAGGCGACATTTTCTCTTCGGCCATGACACTGCCCTTTCTCACGGTGTCGCTGTTCAAAATCAAGTCCATTCCCCTCACCCTGGCCATCCTCTACAACATGCTGGTGGACATGATGCTGGGTATCATTCCACTCTGGATTGGCGACCTGCTAGATATTTTCAGCCGTTCGTACGCGAAAAACTATCGGTTGATTGTGGGTTTCGTGGAAAGTGACAAGGAGGTGATTCAGGAAGTGAACCGCAAGGCCGTACTAACAGGCGTGGGTATCCTGGTGCTGTGTGTGGTTATCTACTGGGTGGCCAAGCTGGCAGTCTATCTGACCACGGCACTGTGGACATGGATTAACGGACTATTTTAAGTATCCCGGAAAATACGTACCTTTACGTCAAAATCATTCACAATGGGAAAGAAAGAATACATACAGGCCAACAAGGACTGGTTGGCCGAAAAGGCAAAGGAAGAGGGAGTGATGCCGCTCCCGAAAGGCATCTACTACAAGGTGCTGGCATCGGGCAAGAACGACGGCAAGCATCCCACACCACGGAGTATCGTCACCGCGCACTACACGGGATGGACCATCAACGGCAAGAAGTTTGACAGCAGTCGTAGCGGCGCACCTGTAGCCTTCCGCCTGAGCGACCTGATTGAGGGATGGATTATCGCCATGCAGCAGATGTGCGTGGGCGACAAATGGGAGGTGTACATTCCGTCGGAAATGGGATACGGCAAGTTCTCGCAGCCCGGCATCCCCGGCGGCTCCACCCTGATTTTTGAGATTGAATTGTTTGGAATAGCCTGAGTGCAGGCTATTCCGGAAACACATTTTTCACATTTCGGACAATTAGACAAATTTCATAACAATCTGAAACATTTATTCAAATTTTATTTCCATTCTTTTAGCATAAATAAATTTATTTGCTATTTTTGTCCTCTATGAGGAAGTTATCTTATACTTTGTTCATTCTGTGGGTATCTTTTGTATGTCCTTCTTGCCATAATCTGGGAAAAACTGACAGTCAAACTTTACCGACAGAACTGTTCTCCGACGGTGACCTTGCTTTTCGCCGTGGAACAGGCTTCATGAGCCGTATTGTAGTAGCTGCCGACAAGAATGGTACATATTCGCATGTGGGAATCTTGAAAAAAATGGAGGGAGAATGGCATGTCATCCATGCAGTTCCGGGTGAACCTGAATTTAAGGGAGACCATGACCGCGTGAAAATAGAACCTTTAACCCGTTTCTTCTCTCCTGAAAGAGCGGTTTGCGGAGAAATAGTCCGGTGGGGAAAGGACTCATTGGCCGCAGCCCGGGCAGCACAGACAGCCTTACTCATGGCCCAGCGAGGGATACTCTTTGACCATGATTACAATCTGTCCGACAGCTCACAAATGTATTGTACAGAACTTATTGAATTTGCATACCGGAAAGAAGGCATCGACCTTTCCGAAGGCAGAATCACCCACATGGACCTTCCCGTAGTACGAGGCACTTACCTGATGCCCAGTGACCTTTTACTCAACAAACACCTGAAAACGATCTATGATTTTCCTTAAATTAACACACTCTTAGTATTAACCTAGAACACTAAAATTATGATGAAATTAATGATTCGTCTCGGAATGATGGCAATCGCACTGCTTGCCATGGTATCTTGTAGTTCAAACAGTCCTTCCGGCGCGCTGGAAGATTACATGTCTGCTCTTCAGAACAAAAAATATGAAAAGTTTGTGGATGGTATCAACATCAGTAAAGGAAGTCCTGACGAAATCAAACAGGCTCGTGAAGGATTAGTTTCCATGATGGAAGAAAAAGTAGACAAAACACTGGAGAAAAACGGTGGAATCAAGAGTATTGAAATTATTTCCGAAGAAATCGCTGAAGACGGAAATTCAGCTGTAGTAAAATTCAAACAGGTTTACGGGGACGGCACTGAAAAGGAAGACAGCCAGAAAATGGTCAAAGTGGATGGAAAATGGCTGATGGATGTCGGTAAATAAAACTTGAAACATTCGAAACACACAAATAATATGGGCTGCCTTTTATTAAAGACAGCCCATATTATTTGTTACAGCGCAGACTTCAGAATAGAAAGGATGTCCTGTTCGTTCAGCGGAGCAAACGTACCCGGTGCGTCCAGTCCCTCATTCACGGCAATGTGGTGTGCCATTTCTTCCAGACGGGAATCGTCGATGCCTACCTCACGCAGGGTCATCGGCATGCCCAGACTCTTGAAGAATTGTGCGGTACGTGCGATGGTCTGCTCGGCAATTTCCGACGGAGCCTGATCGGCAGCCAGTCCGAACACGTTCACACCAAATTTCACGATGCGTTCCTGTGTGCGCTCGTTGAGCACGTGGCGCATCCAGTGCGGTGTGATGATGGCCAGACCTTCTCCGTGCGTAATGTCATAATATCCCGACAGGGCATGTTCGATGCCGTGCATAGGCCAGGGAGAGCCGCCGGTACCGAGGGCCAGCAGGCCGTTGCAGCCAAAGGTGCAGGCATACATGATTTCAGCACGTGCTTCGTAATCGTCCGGTTTCTCCAGTGCAATCGGAGCATATTTCATCAGGGTCTTTACCAGTGTTTCACAGAAACCGTCGGCCACGGAATTGGAGGCATGAGTGAAATACTGTTCCATCACATGATTGATGGCATCGGCCACTCCTGCTGCCGTGTGCTTGGCATTGACCGTGAAGGTATAGGTCGGGTCAAGGAAAGAGCAGGCCGGGAACAGATGCGGGTCGATGTAGGCCACCTTATCGTTGGTCTCCGTGCGGGAGATGACTCCTCCGGCATCGTACTCACTGCCCGTAGCGGCCAGGGTAAGGATGTCCACAATCGGCAGTGCAGCCAACGTAGGAGCCTTGCCGATAATCAGGTCCCAGGTCTCGCCGTCGTATTTGGCACCTCCGGCAATGGCTTTCGAACAGTCGAGTACCGAACCGCCGCCCACGGAGAGAATCACGTCAATCTGCTGTTCCTTGCAGATGCGTACGCCTTCCACTACACTGGTGGAGTATTTCGGGTTCGGTTCGATGCCGCCCAGTTCAAAAATCTCAAAATCTTTCAACAGTTCTTTCACGTGGTCGTACAAGCCGATACGCTTAATACTTCCGCCACCGTATGTCAACAGGATGCGACGTCCGAACGAGCGCATCACCTCTGGCAGTTCAGCCACTACATCCCGGCCAAAAATCAGACGGGTCGGGGTTTGATAATCAAAGTTCTTCATTGTTTGTTCCTTTTTGTCGTTTTAATTATGTATGTGGCAAAATTACGCAAAAGAAACCATAGACAATGATACAAATTACCGATGTTTCTACCCCAATGCTCGATTTTACGTTTATTTTATGTCTGCCATTCCATAACACGGATGTAGGTATTCCCGAGAATAAGTATTACATTTGCCTGAAAATAAAATTGACAGATGATGAAAGAAGAAGTGATAGAACTGGACACAGTGGATAAATACAACAAATTCTTCAAAGTGGAAATGTATCATCCCATGGTTACCGTGGTAGACCTTTCAAAAATTACTCAGCCTACACAGCCATTTACCATAAATTATGGCATCTATGCCTTGTTTCTGAAAGATACACTCTGCGGAGACATTACCTACGGCCGGCAGCCTTACGACTACCAGGAAGGAACCATTGTCTGTTTTGCACCGGGACAGGTGGCTTCCATCCACGCGCAGGAAGGAACGCGTCCCACCGGATACGGACTGCTCTTTCATCCGGACTTGATTCATGGTACCCAACTGGGACACGATATCCGGAATTATTCTTTTTTCTCTTACGAAGCCCGCGAAGCCTTGCACCTCTCGGAAGAAGAACGGCACACGGTGATAGACTGCCTGCATAAAATCGATACGGAGCTGAGACGTCCTGCCGACAAGCACAGCCGGCGGCTGATTACGGCCAACATCGGACTGCTGCTGGATTACTGCATGCGTTTCTATGAGCGGCAGTTCACTACACGCGAAGCCTCCAACAAGGACATCATCGTACGTTTTGAGCAGCTGCTGGACGAATACTTCGACGGCCAGACACCTCAGGAAGAAGGATTGCCTACGGTGAAATATTTTGCCGAACGGGTATTCCTCTCGCCCAACTATTTCGGCGACATGATCAGTAAGCAGACGGGTAAAACGGCTTCCGAGTACATCCAGTCAAAGGTAGTGGAAAGAGCCAAGGACATGCTGCTTTCTACCACCAAGCCCATGAGTGAGATTGCCTACAGCCTGGGCTTCCAGTATCCGCAGCACATGAGCCGCATGTTCAAGCGGGTGGTAGGTCACAGCCCCAATGAATACAGAACGCTGCAAAGGGGCTGAACTGTCTTTTTACTTGTTCTTCTGATTATCCTCCGCATACTTGGAAGGAGACACGCCGAACATGTCCGTGAAATGCTTGCGGAACGTGGGCAGGTCATTGAAGCCCACGCGCTCGGCTACCTCCGTGACCGGGAGACTGGTTTCCATCAGCAGGAATGCGGCCTGCGTCATGCGGATGTGGCGAATCAGCTCCACAGCCGACAAGTCGGTGTGCTGCTTCAGTTTGCGGTAAAGCGTAGCCTGACTCATGTGGAGTTCTCCGGCCAGTACTTTGACATTGAACTCGGGATTGCTGGCATTGCCCTCGATGCACGACAGCACCTGTTGCATGAACTCACTTTCGGTGCCTTCGGGTTTCTCTGCCGATGCGGAAGAAGCATGCAGCAGCGTACGGGTATAAATCTGCTTCAGGCGACGACGCATGTCGAGCAGATGGGCCACCTTGGCCAGCAGCACCTCCGGATTGAAGGGTTTACGCACATAGTCGTCGGCTCCACGATAAGAAGCTTCCACACTGTCCTTATCCTCTGCCTTGGCCGTAAGCAGCAGAATGGGAATGTGAGCCGTTTCCTTCCGCTTGCGCAATTCCGCACAGCAGGTAAATCCGTCCATCACCGGCATCATCACATCCGACAGTACCAGGTCGGGCATCTGTTCTACGGCCACCTTCACTCCCTCTTCTCCGTTCTCCGCTTCCAGTACCCGATAGTATTTCTTCATCAGGTCGCGCAGGTAACGGCGCATGTCGGCATTGTCTTCTATGATAAGCACCGTCTGGCGGGCGGCGGTACGTTCTTCCTCCGTTTTCTGTGAGGTTTCTTCCGCTTCCGGCAACAGCATCAGGTCTGAGATACTTTCTCTTCCCTTTTCTTTATCATCCGCGTCCGGAGTTTCATCCCACGTACAATCGTCTTCTTCGAAATGCGATTTTCCTTCGGGCAGGTACACAGCGAACGACGTTCCTTTTCCCGGTTCACTCTCCACGTTCACCCGTCCGTGATGCATCTCCACAATGTGCTTCACGATTTTCAGTCCCACTCCCATGCGGGTAGAAACTGCCGGATCTGCATCGCCGGTTACGAAAGGCTCAAAAATATGCTGCAGCAATCCGGCATCTATTCCTTTTCCGGTATCCGTCACCGAAATACAGCAGAAAGGTTTCTGATCGAACTCCTTCCGTTCTACCGAGAGACTGATTTTTCCTCCTTCAGGTGTGTATTTAAAGGCATTCGAAATCAGGTTCTGAATGACTGATGAAAGTTTCTCCCGATCGGCCCATATCGTAATATGTTCCGACCCCTGCACCCATGCATACGTTATCCGACGTTCGGCTGCCAGCGGCTGAAAACCTTCTGCCACATCCCTCATCAGGGATAGCACATCCACTGCAGACAGACGCAGCTTCACCATGCCGGCTTCTGCTTTCTGGATATACAGCAAACGGTCGGTCAGGGTATGCAGTCCTTCGGCATACTTGAACATGACGGACAGACGACTATAAAACGGATGTGCGGGTGTAATTTTGGAGAGCAGTTCACGCAGCGGAGACAAAATAAGGGTAAGCGGAGTACGCAGTTCATGGGCTGCCATCGTGAAGAAGGCCTCACGCTCCTTGCGAAGTTCCACTTCCTTGTTTCGCTCCATATTGACCGTAAACAGTTCATGCTCCAGGCGCAGTTCATATTGTATCCGCTTTTGCTTCAACCGCACACGATGCAGGTAAATCAACACGATACTGATCAGGCCAACTGCCACAAGCAGACGGAACCAGAGGGTTTCACTCCAGTGAGGAGCAATCACCACCTTCAGGGTACTGACATCCCCTTCACTCTGGTCCTGGAAAATGGTCTTCACCTGGAAAGTATAGGTACCGGCCGGCAGACGGTCGTACGAGATTTTTTCTCCTTCATCGGCCATAATCCATTCCTCCTGATAAGGATACAGGCGGAAAAGGTATTTCTGGAGTTTGGTCAGATAGAGCAGGTTGGTAAACAGCAGGGAGAAACTGCGGTTTTCATGCGTCAGATGCAGTTCGGAAGTATAAAGCAACGACTGGGGCAACACTACCTGCCCGTTGACCTTCTGCCCGATTTGCACGGGAGTGTGGTTCACTTCCAGGTCGGTAAAAATCACCCGTCCCTTTTCTTTCGGATAATTAAAGCGAAGGTCGGAAGGGCGGAAATAAGTCAGCATGCTGTGGTTTCCCCAGAAAAGAAAATCCTTGCCGAAAAAGACGGAACGGTTGCTACCCGAAATGTAATAGTTATAAAAAGACTGCAAATGACGGCTCAGACGGGAAATGCCGGAGTTGGAGCCTACCCAAAGAGAGTGGTCGTTGTCTTCGGCCAGTACGGTCACGAAATTGCTGCACAACCCCTGAGCGGTAGTATAACGGGTCAGGATGCTGTCTCCTTCCGGCAAACAAGCCACCAGACCGCTTCCGGCGTATCCTGCCCACAGCTTCCTGTCTGTTCCATACAGCAAGGCACGGACTTCGATTTCCGTATCCGGCATACCGGCTCTGGCTTCGTATCCGGCATGTGTCCGCAGCACCTTGGTACCACTCATCCACAGCCGAAGCAAGCCTCTTCCAGTTCCCAGCCATAAGGTCTGATTATCACCGGCTGCCAACGCACGTATATGTATGTGATCTGGAATTTGCGGATTACTCCAGCTGACGTGCGTTGAAGTTCCCCGCTGAAAGTCCACCCAGTATAACCCGTCGCTGGTACCCGCCCAGCACTGTTCGTCCGAAACCATAAGCAGGCTCCATACCACCGGAGAAGGCTGTCCGGGGGTGCCAATCCGCATGTCATCCCACTTCCGGTCTTTTCCGTAACGAAGCACCCGCCCGTCCTGCGTACCGAACCAGAAACCTCCATTTTTGTCCGACGAACTGCAAAGCACGGTTTTCAGGCCCGGAATGCCGGTATCAAATGATTCAAATGACAGCGAATGTGATACGTCAAAAGGCTGCGTGCTCCGCAACACGCCCTTGTGAAACGTAGCCAGCCAGACGTAACCTTCTTCATCCATCTGGATGCCACAAATTTCATTGGAACGTGTCTGTGCATACTGGTGATAAAACAGCTGGCGCAAGTCGGAAAACAGCACCCCTCCTCCTTCCGTACCAATCCACAGCAATCCTTCCTCGTCGTAATAGCCCGAAATCATGCGTGTTTCGAAATATTGTTTCCCGTTATGAAGGAAGGACTGAAAATCACGCAACTTGATTGCCCGTTCCGGTGTAAGACTCAACAAAGTATATCCGTTCCATGTAACGGCCAGGTACCGGGAATTCCCTATCGGGAGCAAGCGAAAGACATCGTTATGCGACAGCTGCTCCCCCATTCTTTCTGAAATATATTGCCAGTGATGCAACTTTCCGTTTGTCAGGTCGTAACCATACAATCCGTCGCCCACGGTAGGAATCCAGATGAACGAATCACCGTTCAGCAAAGAAGATACCCACCTGCCGGACGACAACTGCCCGTCACAAACTTTCTTCAACTGCCTTTGTCCGGGCGTAAAACGATAGACAGTTCCATTCCGGCTTGCACAATACAGCATCTTCCCGTCTTCTCCCATACACAGCACCACAAACGGATCACTTTGTGAATTGTTCACCACATGACGCACAGAGACAAACGCTGTGTCCTGCACAAAGGAGGACGGGAAATTCACTTCCGACAATTCACCGGAAGATACGCCCCAGCAACTACCGTCAGAATCGGCCACAAAGTCGGCGAACATCACAGGCTGTTTGCTCACCGAATCGCATACAGGAAGAAAACGTTCGTATTTTTTGTCGAACAAAAACAGGTTCTGTTCCGAACGGAGAAGCAGGTAATCCGTATCCAGCGACACCACCCTGTCAATTCTCCGGTAAGAGATTCCTGGCATCCGGAACACTTTGAAAGTACGTCCGTCGTAACGGTTCAGTCCGCTGCCGGTTCCGAACCACATGAAGCCTTCCGTATCTTTTGCCACGGAATGAATGTCGTTGTCCGACAATCCGTCGTTCATGTTCAATACCTGAAAATCCTTCTCGGAAAGTGTCTGTGCACCCGCCGGAAGAAGCGAGAAAATACAAAGGAAAGATACAATGAGCAGGCAGAATTTATTTTTCATTTCTCAGATTAAGCTATGTAATGGTTACGCAAAGAAACAAAAATCTTGTCTAAAAAGTCAGAATACCGGTAAAAAAAACAGTTTTTACCCCCATAAAAATGCATATAAGAAGAATACCGACTGTTAATGCAACGTTTACCCACTGCCCTTACACCGTTTATTTCAGAGATTTGCGACAAGGAAACCTGCCAACTTGTTTAACCATCTAAATATAAACTTTAATCTTAAAACCATGAGTCACATGAAAACACAATTCATCTCTCTGCTCATAGCCTTGCTGGCGGGACTATTACCACTGCAAGCGCAACAGGTGAGCATCTCCGGAATTGTTACAGACAAGAAACTGAATGAGCCCATCATCGGAGCTTCAGTAGTAGTTAAAGGTACAAGCAACGGTTGTATCACCGACCTGGACGGAAACTTCCAGCTGAACAACGTTGCCTCAGGAAGTACATTAGTAGTTTCCTACATCGGTTATCAAACCCAGGAAATCCCCGTACAAAAAGGAAAGACTTCTTATCAGGTCACTTTGTCGGAAGATACTCAGACACTCGATGAAGTGGTAGTAGTAGGTTTCGGTACACAGAAGAAAGTGAACCTGACCGGTGCCGTGGCTTCGGTAGACAACAAGAAACTGGAATCTCGTCCGGTAACGTCTGTAGGTCAGGCTTTGCAGGGTGTCGTTCCGGGCTTGAATGTAAGCATACCTGATGCCGGTGGTAAACTGGATGCCAATCCTTCTTTCAACATCCGTGGTACAGGTAACTTGGGAACAGGCTCCAGCGCTTCTCCCCTCGTGCTGATTGACGGTGTAGCAGGCGACCTGAACCAGTTGAACCCGCAGGACATCGACAACATCTCGGTATTGATGGATGCGGCTTCTGCTGCCATCTACGGTTCTCGTGCTCCGTTCGGTGTTATCCTGGTTACAACCAAGAAAGGAAAGCAGGGTAAGACAAGCATCTCGTACTCTAACAACCTGCGCTGGTCTCGTCCGACCAATATCCCCGACATGCTCGACGCTTACACCTTTGCACAGTACTTCAACCGTGCCATCGACAACACAGGTTCTGGTGAAGCACACTTCTTCTCGGACATTACAATGGATCGTATCCAACAGTACATGCGCGGTGAAATTACTACCACTGCCGACCCGTCTCTTTCACAGAACGGTAACTGTTTTGCTTTCAACCAGAACTCCAATGACAACCAGAACTGGCCACGCAACTTCATTGACAAGACCGCTTTCGGACAAGAGCATAACGTAAGCTTGTCGGGTGGTAATGAAAAAATACAATACTACGTGTCGGGAGCATTCCTGAGCCAGGACGGACAGATGAACTACGCAAACGACAACAAGAAACGTTACAATGCCAGTGCCCGTATCAGTGCAGAAATCACCAAATGGATGCGTCTGGAATTCAACAGCCGTTTCATTCGTGAAGACATCGGTATGCCGACCTTCCTGAAACTGTACGGCGACCGTTTCTTTGCTGAAACTACCAAGCTGCACCCCAACATGCCGCTTTACGACAACAACGGTCACTATACCCGTAACCCGAAACTGATGCAGCTGACTTCAGGCGGACGTTCCAATACGCAAGATGATACCTACTTCACACAGGGTAGCTTGATTCTGACCCCAATGAAAGGACTGACTATTCACGGTGACCTGGCTCTGCGTACAGGCAGCTTCGAACATCTTTATAATGTAGCCAGAGTATATCTCTATGACAAAGACAACAATCCTATTCCAGAACAGTGGCTGGGTGGTGATGCCGACCTGGCAGCCGGAAAGACATGGGCTTACAGCGAACAGCAGCGTGAAACAATGATTACCACTTCACTTTATGCCGACTATAGTCTCAATTTCCTTGAAAAACATAATTTGAAGGTAATGCTCGGTATGAACAGCGAAAGCTACCGTTACAACAACGTATGGGCAAAACGTTCGGACGTGATGAACGATAATAATCCCGATGTCAATACATCTACCGGTACACAGAGCAACGGTGCTTACCGTGGAGAATGGGCTTCTTTAGGTTATTTCGGCCGTTTGAACTACGACTTTGACGGACGTTATCTGTTTGAATTCAACATCCGCCGTGACGGTTCTTCCCGTTTCCAGGCAGACAGCCGCTGGGCTACATTCCCGTCTGTATCTATCGGTTGGAACGTTGCACGCGAGTCCTTCTGGGAACCGCTGAGCAAATGGGTCAACACATTGAAACCCCGCTTCTCTTACGGTAGCCTCGGTAACCAGAACACAGATTCTTACTATCCTACTTATGCTATTCAGAATGTAACAGTAGGTAGTCCTGACGCAGGCGGACGCTGGTTGCTCGATATGGCCAACAAATCAAACATCGCAGGTGCACCGGGACTGGTAAGCTCCTTGCTGACTTGGGAACGTGTATACAGCTATAACTACGGTGTAGACTTTGGTGCTTTCAACAACCGTCTGAGCGGTTACTTCAACTACTTTATCCGTGACACGAAAGACATGGTAGGACCGGCACAGGAAATCTCTCCGATTGTGGGTGCAGAAGCTCCTAAACGCAACAATACCTCTTTGCGTACCAAAGGATGGGAATTCCAGTTGAATTGGCAAGACCGTATCGGTGAATTCAACTACAATGTAGCATTCAACCTTTCTGATTCACGTACCAAGATTACAGAATACCCTAATGCCAGCAAATCACTTTCCACTTATTACACCGGACAGTATTTAGGAGAAATCTGGGGATATGAATCTGTAGGTATGGCCAAGACTGACGAAGAAATGGCAGCACATTTGGAAAAGGTAGACCAGAACACCATTCCGGGTGTCACACTGGCTGCTTCAGGATGGAAAGCCGGTGACATGATGTATGCCGACCTCGACGGTGACGGAAAAATCACCAACGGTGAGAATACAGTAGACAACCCAGGCGACCGCAAAGTGATTGGTAACGACACACCGCGCTTCCGTTTCGGTTTGAACATCGGCGCTGAATGGAAAGGTTTTGACCTGAGCATCTTCTTCCAGGGTGTAGCTAAGCGTGATTATTTACTGAGTGGTATGGTATTCTGGGGTGTAGACGGCGACGCATGGTCTTCTACCGGATACAAAGAACACTGGGATTTCTTCCGTCCGGAAGGCGACCCGTTGGGTGCAAACACCGGTGCATATTATCCGCGTCCTCTTTGGAAATCTAACCAGAACCGTCAGAGCCAGTCACAGTTCGTACAGAATGCAGCCTATATCCGTCTGAAGAACTTGCACCCTGCCGAAAGCCTGGGTTAACAAAATCGGACTGGAACGCGTCAGAGTATTCTTCTCAGGCGACAACTTGTGGACAGGTACTTCCATCAACAAAAACTTCGACCCGGAAGCATTGTATCAGAACGGTATGACTTATCCGTTGAGCCGTACACTCTCTTGTGGCGTAAACGTAACCTTATAACCAATTAAAGCATCTATGATTATGAAACTGAAATATATATTTTTATTTTCGGCTACCTTGCTGGTAGGAACTTCCTGCTCAGACTTCTTGGATAAAGAACCTATTTCAGACAATGTAGACGGCAACTTCTTCACTGCCGAAAACCAGTTGGAGCCTTATTGCAACAACATGTACGGCTTACTGCCCGATCACGGCACAGGTACGGGTACTTTCGGATACTTCACTACAGACAACAACAGTGATGACATGACGACAGTAGATCAGGTGGATAATTTCCTCCCTCAGCGTATTCAAGTACCTTCTACTGGTAGCTATGACGGATTCAGCAACATTCGTAACTGCAACCTCTTCCTGGAACGTACAGAAGAAAACATAAAAAAAGGCACATTGAGTTTAAGTGACAACGTGAAGCATTACATCGGCGAAATGTATTTCTTCCGTGCCTATGCTTACTTCAACCTATTGAAAGCTTATGGTGACCTTCCCATCTTGACCCAAGTATTAAATGATGGGGACTATGCAGCCAACGTAGAAGCCAACAAACGTAAGCCACGTAACGAAGTAGCCCGCTTTATCCTGAGCGACCTGGACAATGCCAGTGAACGGATGTACTCCAAATCAAACAGTTTTACAGCTCATCGTCTGAACCGCGAATGTGCTTTGCTGCTCAAGTCACGCGTGGCTTTGTACGAAGCTACATGGGAAAAATATCATGCAGGTACTGCACGTGTTCCGGGTGGACCGGGATGGCCGGGTGATGCCGCTTCCTTCCATACTGACATGAACAAGGAAATTGAATTCTTCCTGGACGAAGCCATCAAGTCTGCCAAGGAAGTGGGTCTTGCATCTTCCTTATCACCGGATTATGCAAGCCTGTACAATCAGACCGACCTTTCAGGACAACGCGATGAAGTGTTGCTGTGGCGTATGTACAGCGAAGATGCCAAAGTACAGAATCAGGTAGTGGGTGCTACTCACGGATACGGTGCCATTGAAGTCGGTACAGACACTTACATATTTGTTCACGGTGACAACACCGGATTTACCCGCTCACTGGTTGACAGTTATCTGATGGACAATGGTCTGCCTATTTATGCAGCCGGCAACTATTATCAGGGCGACAAGAGTCTGGAAAGCACAATGGAGAACCGCGACCCGCGCCTGGTAAGCTCTGTAGCAAAACCGGGTGACAAACTCATCACTTCCAATGGAAAAGACATCATGTACGGCTTTCCCGGATTGATTGCTGCCAGTGGTATCCGCGTAACCAGTACCGGTTATATTCCTCGCAAAGGCTGGGTAGACAACGATGTAACCTACAACAGCGCTTATCCTTTGGCTCTGCCTATTTTCCGTGCAGCCGAAGCTTATCTGAACTATATCGAAGCTTACTACTTGAGATATAATACACTGGAAGATGAAACACTCGAAAATTTCTGGACAGAATTGCGTACCCGTGCAGGTGTAGATCCAGATTACAAGAAAACCATTGCAGCTACCGACCTGACTAAAGAAATCGACCTGGCCCGTTACTCAGGATCCGAACTGGTGGACGCAACACTTTACAACATCCGTCGTGAACGCCGCAGCGAACTGATTGCAGAAGGCATGCGTAAGGATGACTTGTACCGCTGGCGTGCACTCGACAAGATGCAGAACTACTGGGTAGAAGGTATGAACTACTGGGATGAATTCCATACAGGCTTCGAAGCTGCTTGCACAGCCTGCAAACTTGACTATACAGCTCCTAACGAAGCATCTGTCAGCAAATACCTGCGTCCGCAAGGCAAGAACGAACTCGTAAACAAGTACAACGGCTATTGTTTCGAACAAGCCAACTACCTCTCTCCGTTGTCGTACGATGTATTCCGCATGTCAACTCCTGAAGAAGGTGGCGACGTTTCTACGTCGGTTGTTTATCAGAATCCGGGATGGCCTGTAAAAGCTGGTAGCTTTGCCAACCAGTAATGATAGAACTCTTTTAAATCTATTATAAATTAGGCGTGCCAAGGATTAAACATTTATTCCTATCTTTGGCACGCCTCTTTATCTAACTGAGACTTAAAATCACAATTACCTGAACTGAAGCTTGTTTTATCCCTGATATGAAACTGACACTACTCGTTTATACCTCTGCCTTAGGCGCCGTACTTCCGTTCTCGGCATGTTCCCAGCCGGAATCCAAGCCCGCACGTCCTAACCTGGTCTTCATCATGGCCGACCAGTTCAGAGGCGATGCCATGGGATGTATGGGAAAGGAACCCGTACAGACTCCGAACCTTGACCGCCTGGCTTCCGAAGGAATCCTCTTCACCGATGCCGTGAGCAGCTATCCGGTGTCATCGCCCGCACGGGCCATGCTGATGACGGGAATGTATCCGGCAGCCAACGGGGTGACGGGCAACTGCAACTCACAGAATACCCCCTACGGCGTGGAGCTTTCGGAAGAAGCCGTATGCTGGAGCGATGTGCTGAAGGAAGAAGGGTATCGCACGACCTACATCGGCAAGTGGCACCTCGATGCCCCATACCGCCCCTACGTGGATACGTACAACAACAAGGGAGAAGTGGCCTGGAACGAATGGTGTCCGCCCGAACGCCGCCACGGGTTCGACAAGTGGATTGCTTACGGCACGTACGACAATCACCTGAAACCGATGTACTGGGATACGAAATCCGGACGGGAGGAGTTCTACTACGTCAACCAGTGGGGACCTGCCTACGAGGCCGACCGCGCCATCGAGTTCATCCGTACGGAAGGCACAAAAACCGACCGTCCCTTTGCCATGGTGGTGTCCATGAATCCTCCGCATACGGGCTACGAACTGGTGCCCGAAACCTACAAGCGGCTGTACGACTCGCTCGATGTGGAAGCATTGGCCCGACAGTTGCCCTACATTCCGGAAAAGGGCACTCCTGAAGGCGACTACTTCCGCGAAAACATCCGCAACTACTACGCCTGCATCACCGGAGTGGACGAACATATGGGACGCATCGTCCAGGCCTTGAAAGACTGCGGCGTGTACGACAATACCCTCATCGTCTTCACTTCCGACCACGGCGTTTGCATGGGCGGACACGGAGTAGAAGGCAAGAACGTGTTCTACGAAGAATCCATGCGCATCCCCATGATTTGCTGCTGGAAGAACAAGCTGCATCCGCAGAAGAGTGACCTGCCCATGGCGTTTGCCGACCTGTATCCTACTCTGCTCTCGCTCATGGGAATGGAAGCACAGATACCGGCATCCGTACAGACACACAACTGGGGATCACTGTTGCTGAACGAGGAAATACAAACGCCTGAGGAGGCTTTCCAGCCTTATTACTACTGCGTGCCTTCGGATTCTACTTCTGGCCGACGCGGCATCCGCACCGCACGCTACACGTATGTAACAGAGGTAGAAGAAGGCCAGCCCGCGCACGTATGGCTGTACGACCGGCTTCACGACCCGAGCCAGCTGCACAACCTTGCGGAAAGTCAGCCGGTTCTCTGTGATTCACTGAAACGAACTCTTTCTTCATGGCTCGAACAGACCCATGACCCATTTGAAAAATACTTGAAACCATGAATATGAAAAAGACATTACTGACATTACTGACACTGTTCGCCCTCTGCGCGACCACTACCGCAGCCCGTAATACCGACTACGAAGGTCCCCGCCCGGCTCCCCACCAGCTTAAATGGCACGAAGCCGAACTGGGCGTGGTGTTCCACTATGACCTGCACGTGTTTGACGGACTGGTGTACGGACAAGGCAACAACCGCATCAACCCGATTGAGGACTATAACATTTTCCATCCCGACCAGCTCGACACCGACCAGTGGATTCAGTCGGCCAAGGCTGCCGGAGCCAAGTTTGCCATCCTCACTGCCACCCATGAAACCGGTTTCGGACTGTGGCAGAGCGACGTGAATCCTTACTGCATGAAGGCCCTGAAATGGCGCGACGGAAAGGGTGACATCGTGCGCGACTTCGTGAACTCCTGCCGCAAGTATGGTGTGCAACCGGGCATCTACATCGGCATCCGTTGGAACTCCCTGCTGGGTATCCACAACTTCAAGGCAGAAGGCGAAGGCGAGTTTGCCCGCAACCGCCAGGAATGGTACAAGCGCCTGTGCGAAAAGATGGTGACGGAACTCTGCACCCGCTACGGCGAACTCTTCATGATCTGGTTTGACGGCGGTGCCGACGACCCGAAAGGAATGGGGCCCGACGTGGAACCCATCGTGAACAAGTACCAGCCCAACTGTCTGTTCTATCACAACGTGAACCGTGCCGACCTGCGCTGGGGCGGTTCGGAAAGCGGTACCGTAGGCTACCCCTGCTGGTCGAGCTTCCCCTACCCGTACAGCCACAGCAACGCCACTGACGGAGTGACCGACCACAACAAGCTGCTGGCACACGGCGATCCCAACGGCAAGTTCTGGGTACCTGCCATGGCCGACACACCTCTGCGCGGATACAACGGACGCCACGAATGGTTCTGGGAACCGGGTGATGACGACAAGGCCGTCTATCCGTTAGCCAACCTGATGGAGATGTACGAAAAGTCAGTCGGCCGCAATGCCACGCTGATGGTGGGACTTACCCCGAACCCCGACGGACTGATTCCGGAAGGTGACGTGCGCCGCCTGCAGGAATGGGGTGCCGAAATCAACCGCCGTTTCGGCCAGCCGCTGGCAGAAACTTCAGCTACCGGCAAGAAGAAAGTATCGCTCTCGCTCGGCAAGGTACAGCCCGTCAATTATTACCAGATTCAGGAAGACATTACCGGCGGTGAACGCATCCGTGCCTACCGGGTAGAAGCCCAGGTGAACGGCAAGTGGACTACTGTGGCCAAAGGTACTTCCGTGGGGCACAAGCGCATTGAATCCTTCCCTGCCGTAGAGGCTAAATCCTTCCGTCTGGTAGTGGAAGAATGCACGGCTGAGCCCCTCATCCGAAACTTTAGTGTTTATCACGTAAATCCTTAATCTAAAGAAAGATATTATGAACAAAAATCTTTTAGCACTTTTCGGGATAGCCCCCGTGCTTTCCCCGTTGCATACCCTGGCCAACGACCGTCCCGACCCACGTCCGAACATCATATTCTTCCTGGTGGACGACATGGGATGGCAGGACACTTCACTGCCTTTCTGGACAGAGAAAACCATGTACAACGAACGTTACGAAACCCCTAACATGGAGCGTCTGGCCCGTCAGGGAATGATGTTCACACAGGCCTACGCCTCGAGCATTAGTTCGCCCACCCGCTGCAGTCTGATGACCGGAGCCAATGCGGCCCGCCACCGGGTGACCAACTGGACCTTACAGAAGAACAAGACCACGGATGCTCAAAGCGAGGTGCTGCAACTTCCCGACTGGAACTACAACGGCATTGCACAGGTGGAAGGCACAAACCACACCTTCGTGGCCAAGTCGTTCGTGCAGTACCTGAAAGATAGCGGCTACCACACCATCCATTGCGGAAAGGCACACTGGGGAGCCATCGACACTCCGGGAGAGAATCCCTGCCACTTCGGCTTTGAAACGAACATTGCCGGCCATGCGGCAGGCGGACTGGCTACCTATCTGAGTGAACTGAACTACGGACACGATGAGAAAGGCAACCCCACCTCGCTCATGTCGATTCCGGGACTGGAGAAATACTGGAAAACAGGAACCTTCGTCACCGAAGCCCTGACACAGGAAGCCCTGAAAGCCCTCGACAAGGCCAAGGAGTACAACCAGCCGTTCTACCTCTACATGTCGCATTATGCCATCCACATCCCTATCGACAAGGATATGCGTTTCTATGACAAGTACAAGAAGAAAGGCATGTCGGACAAGGAAGCGGCCTATGCCTCCCTCATCGAAGGCATGGACAAGAGTCTGGGCGACATCATGGACTGGCTGGAAAAGAACGGAGAAGCCGACAATACCATCATCCTGTTCTGTGGTGACAACGGAGGATATGCCACCGGTAAGGAATGGAGAGATGAACCGCTCTACACACAGAATGCACCGCTTACCTGCGGAAAAGGCTCGGCCTACGAAGGCGGTATCCGCGAACCGATGATTGTGAGCTGGCCGGGAGTGACTCAGCCCAATACACGCTGCGACAAGTACGTCATCGTGGAAGACTATTTCCCCAGCATCCTCGAAATGGCTGGCATTACCGACTGGAAGGCACCGCAGACCGTGGACGGCGTAAGCTTCGTACCCCTGCTCAAGCAGACCGGCGACCCGTCGGAAGGCAGAAGCCTTTACTGGAACTGTCCGAACCTGTGGGGCGAGCAAGGCCCGGGCATCGGCGCAACCTGCACCGTACGTCAGGGAAAATGGAAGCTGATTTATTTCTACGAAACGGGCAAGAAGGAACTGTATGACATTCCGGCCGACATCAGCGAAAAGCACAACCTGGCCGAACGCTATCCGGACGTAGTGAAATCCCTCTCGGCCAACCTCGGCGAGTTCCTCCGCAGCTCCGGCGCACAGCGTCCATCATTCAAAAAGACCGGAAAACCGTGCCCCTGGCCGGACGAAATCTGACCCTCGAAAAAACGCCTTTGCGTTTCAATGAGAACGCAAGTGCATTTCATACAAAACGTCCTTGCGTCTGAATTGAAACGCAAGGACGTTTTACTGAAAACTCCTTTACGTTTTATTTCAAGCGTAAAGGAGTTTTTTTTCGGAGTATAAACTTCGTATTTTTCAATGGTTCTCACCACATCGTAACTCCCAGAAAGCTACGGCCGAAGCAGCTGCCACATTGAGCGAATCTACCCCGTGTGCCATGGGAATACGTACCACATAGTCCGCTCCCTCGATGGCTGCTTCCGGCAGTCCATCGCCTTCGGTACCCATCACTAGGGCCAGTCGCGGTTCCTCCTTCAGCGGCGGATAATCCAGCGGTACGGAACGGTCGGTCAGCGCCATGGCTGCCATACGGAAGCCTAATTCCTTCAACCGCTCCAGCGGACGGTCTACCCACGTCCAGGGCACCAGAAACACCGCCCCCATCGACACGCGTACCGCCCGACGGTTCAGCGGATCGCACGAATCCGTGGTCAACAGTACGGCATCGATACCCAGTGCGGCTGCCGAACGGAAGATGGCCCCGATGTTGGTGGTATCCACCACCCCATGAATAACCACTACCCTGCGTGCTCCACGGCATACTTCTTCCACCGGCCGCGGAGCCGGACGCCGCATGGCACACAGCACACCCCGCGTCAGCGTATAACCGGTGAGCCGGGCCAACAGTTCCCGGTCGCCCGTATAAATTGGCAGATGCACCATGCGCTGCACAATGTCCGCTGCATCACCCGTAAGGTGCTTCCGCTCACAAAGCAAGGACACGGGTTCATAGCCAGCCTCCAGCGCTACCCGAATCACTTTCGGGCTTTCGGCGATAAAGATGCCCCGCTGCGGGTCAATGCGGTTGCGCAACTGGGCTTCGGTCAGGGTGCTGAACACTTCCACTCCGGGATGCTTCAGCGAGGTGATTTCGATAACGGGCATAACGCAGACTTTTTTGAATAGGCCGTAAAGTTACGACATCTGTCGTACATAAAAAAATAGAATCCACCAAATACGGTTTTCTGTCTACCAATTGGAAAGAAATCTCGTATCTTTGTCCTCAGTTCAACCAATCACACACGCCTTTATGGAAAAAGAAACAATACCAACCTGTGTGGACTGCGGCACACAGAACTGCAAATACAAAGACCGCACCTATCCTGATTTCTGTCCCACCGAAAATCTGAAAGAGGAAGACCGCCAGTGGGCACTGGAGCATTACGACGAGGGACGCAACCGCGAGATTATGATTGCCAGTGCGGAAGTGGAATACGAAGGCTACTGCCAGTGGACCCGCGTGCAGGAAATCATGGAGTTTGCCCGAAAAATCGGTGCGCACCGCATCGGCATTGCCAACTGCATCGGCCTCATCCGCGAAGCCCGTATTTTTGCCCGCATTCTCCGTGCCAATGGCTTCGAGGCTTACTCGGTCATCTGCAAAGTAGCCGGCCAGCCCAAAACATCGATGGGTATCCCCGCACAATGTGAAAGTATTGGTGCCGCCATGTGCAACCCGATTCTGCAAGCCCGTCTGCTGAACGAAGCACATACCGACCTGAATGTAGTCATCGGTCTCTGCGTGGGGCACGACAGCCTATTCTACAAATACTCGGATGCCTACGTCACCACCCTCGTGACCAAGGACCGTGTGACGGGTAATAACCCTACGGCAGCACTGTATACGGCGGATTCTTATTACCGGAAGAAGTTTTTTGGAGGGAAATAAAAGACTCTGACTAATAGTATATTAAAAAGGGGAAGCAGCACATCGATACGCTGCTTCCCCTTTTTTATAATATTCTATTTCAACTACGCTACAATCCACCGTTCAATGCTTCGTGTCTCGTCACTGAAGTTTATCCCGACCTTTATCACCTTCCGGCCATCGGATGCAAAGGCAGAGGCATAGCCCTTCTCCTCTATCTGCTGCATGGCTTCTTCAGCGGTACCGTTCAACTTAAACTCCATCACGTAGATGTAATC
Organism: uncultured Bacteroides sp.; assembly: GCA_945965395.1. Classification (GTDB taxonomy): domain Bacteria; phylum Bacteroidota; class Bacteroidia; order Bacteroidales; family Bacteroidaceae; genus Phocaeicola. The sequence continues at coordinate 10,177 of CAMFND010000129.1, read as the reverse complement.
GGATGTCTTGAGCACTAAATCTACCCGACCACGCGATGTGCGGTATTCCACCTCGGTGTGGAAGCCCATCAGCTTGAACACGATGTAAAGAATGTTCTGGTAATGCACCTCGCGGTCACGGGCCAGTTCGTAGGGAGTATCATCAAAAAAGGTCTGCAGGCGGCTCAGGAAACCGTCCACATCCCCCTTACGCACCTCACCCACAAAGCACTGGATTTCATAAGGAGACTTGCTGATGCTCACCGACGCATAGTGAGGAAGCAGGAAACGAAGAAAGCCCTGCTCCACCTCCCGGTTCGGGAAACCGAGGGTATAGTTCTCAAACTCCGCGTTATAATCCTTGATGGTCAGATAGCCACTCTGGTAGATGACCGGTACCGGGTCGGTAGAAGCCGCATCGATAGAATCCAGCACCGGACCGCTGGTTACGATGTGCTCAATCTCTTCTACCGGATAATGATGAAGTTTCATCAACTCTACCAAGTAAGTCGGAGTACCCGTCTCAAACCAGTAGCTGCCTATCTGCATATTGGCAAAAGTACTCAGCAGACTGAAAGGATTGTACATGCCGACTGAATTATAACAGAAGTGATAGCCGTCGTAGTTTTCCTTCAACAGTTCACAGGCTTTAGTATAATCTATACCCAGTTTTTCGGCAAGGGCATGAATATCCTCTTCAAAATACTGATGAAGTTCAGCATCACTGATACCACAAATTTCTGCATATTGATTCACCATGGATATATCACGCAGGTTATTCAAATCACTAAACACACTCACCTTGCTGAACTTCGTCACGCCCGTCAGCATAGCAAAATGAATAGAACCGTCGCACGACTTGAGGGCACCATAAAAAGCTTTGAGCGTGTTACGGAATTTTGTCTGCAATTCCGGATTCGTGATGGCCTGAAGCATGGGCTTGTCGTACTCATCAATCAGAATCACCACACGACGCCCTGTCTGTTCATACGCCCGCTTAATGACATACATGAAACGTTCCTCCGGCACACGGTCTTTCTTTTCGTCGCCATAGAGTTTTTCCCATACTTCCAAGTTCTGATTCAGAATACCAAGCAAAGACTCATCATCATAATAATTCCGAGTATTCAAGTCCATGTGTAACACGGGATGCACCGTCCAGTCCTTTTCCAGACTTTCCATGGCAAGTCCTTTGAAAAGTTCACGCTTTCCCAGAAAATAAGCCTCTAACGTGGAAATCATCAGACTCTTACCGAACCGTCGGGGACGGCTCAGGAAATAATACTTACCTGTCTGTACCAGGTTATATAAAAGCGAAGTCTTGTCTACATAAATATATCCCCTGCTACGGAGATCTTCGAAATTCTGTATGCCTACCGGATAAAGTCTGTTCATGGCCGTATCGTTTTAATCCTTTCGTACACACAAAGGTAAGATTTATCTCTCGCAATTCCTAATCTGGCAGGCTGAAATCAAAAACGATAAGAGATTCCTAGTAAGAGTTAAAATATTTATCTACCTTTGAAAGGTACAATCGTTACTGAAATCAGTTTTTTCAACAAATGAAAGCAAGCAAAGCTCTAACACTATTTTCAATATTATTGTTTGCGTTATCCGTTAACGGACAAATACTATCAGAAGAACTTACCTATCTCCAGACCGACAAGGACATCTACGAAACTGGCGAAGACCTGTGGTTCAAGTCTTATGTCTTTGATAGAGGTAATCTAACCCTTTCAGGCAGAAGTAGAACGCTGTTCGTTGAGATGCTGGACGATAAAGACAGCATCGTATGGCAGGAAAAGTACCCCATACAGTCCGGCATATCTGACGGTCATGTCTATTTGAACAAGAACCTCAGACCGGGAGACTACCGGATACATGCCTACACAAAGTGTTCATTCACGGCTGATACATTGAAACCTTACCATCCGAAATTGATACGCATCGTAAAGAACATAACAGACAAAGGACATGCAAAGGACAGTGAAACAGAACGGAAAGCGTCTCGCTTGTCCTTCTTTCCCGAAGGCGGTAGTCTCATAGACGGCGTAGCGGCAAAGGTGGCTTTCAAGGGCACTGACAAAAAAGGGATGCCCGCAAATGTGAAGGGCGAGCTTCGTGAGGACGGCAGACGTATAGCACGTCTGGAGTCTCTTCATGACGGTATGGGGATGTTCATGCTTCTTCCTCACAAGGGTTCTCGTTATACCGCAGTCCTTGATGACGGTACTGAATATGGTTTTCCAAATGTGGAATCTTCCGGTCTTTCACTCCATTTAAGGAAGCAGACCGACGAATATATGGAGTTCCTTCTTTCGCAACAGAAGGGTGTAGCTCCGCAGCGGATACGTCTTGAGGGGAAAATGAGGGGCGTGAAGTACTGCATGGCCGAAGGAACCCTGAATGAAATCCTGAAGGTAAGAATTCCTGTGAGCGAGTTCCCTCTTCAAGGAATAGCAGAGTTTACGTTTTACAATGAAAAGGGACTTCCCGTTGCTGAACGCCTTGTCTATCTCAACCCCAAAAGGAAGCTGAACATAGAAATCAGAACTGACAAGGAGAGATACGCCACAAGGGAGAAAGGAAAAGTCTCAATCCGTGTATCTGATGAACATGGCAAACCCGTCGTGGCACACCTCGGTCTGAGTATCTTCGATGCCTCATACATCAATGAGGCGGTTCCTGAGAATATGCTTTCCTACTGCATGCTGTCCTCTGAAATAAAAGGCAACATACACAATCCTGCATACTATTTCAATGACGGGAACAAAAACAGGCTTCGGTCGCTCGACCTTCTTCTGCTTACCCAAGGTTGGAGAAGGTATGTACGGGAGAACTTTGATGATACCAAAGAGCCGGACATCTTCCTGTCTGACGAGATTTTAGGAAGACAAACCATAGGCAAGAAAAGGAAACGTAATGAGGTTGGAAACGTGCAGCAGCTTCTCCAGGTATCCGGACCGGATGCGGATACCCAGTTCGTCATGACAGACTCGATGGGGAACTTTGCAGTCCCTACCGAACAGATGCTTACCCTGCGTGGCGGCTATGTCTATCTGAAACCCATGCTTGACAAGGACGAGTACAAGCCGGAAGTGTCGTTCAAGGCTGATTTCCAGATAGTAGACAGTCTTAGAAGTCATCTCAGATGCTATACCGCATTTCAAGACATGAATCTTGTAAAGTCAGTAGAAAAGTTTGACAATTCCGTCATAAGCCGTGACAGCAGTATCCTTCTGTCCGAGGTGACCGTTACAGGAACGAAAGGAAGGGTATTCAGGGACAAGATGATGGGAAGGCTGGACAGTCTGGCGCAGCTGAATACAAATTCTGTTTATGTCTGTACTTCATGTAATTATTTAATCAACTATAGAATGGATTACAATGCTCACCATAATGAATTTGGTCGTTGCCCAGCAAAAGGTAGAAAGAAACCAGTCAATGGTGAAACCTATTCTATTGCTAAATTCAAATATCATGGTGATACTTCTACTTCAGGTACTTCTTTCAGTGTAGTGGATATTCAAAGTATTGTATATCAAGCTTCTTTTTATTCAGAAGAAGAACTTCTGCGCATGAATAACCTGTATCGTGTAAAGGGCTATTACGGCAAGCGCGAGTTCTATAAGCCTGCGGAAGCTGACATGCTACTGCCTATGCCCGATGCACGCAACGTCCTGATGTGGAAACCGGACATAATTACGGACGAGAAGGGATGTGCAGAGGTAGAATTTTTCTGTTCCGACATTAACACCAATTTCATTGGGATAATTGAAGGGACAGATGGAACGGGTAATATAGGGACTTCTATGTGTGAGTTCAACGTATGGAAGTGGTAATAGCAAAAATATGGCCTCTCCTCATATCTCTCGCAATTTCTAATCCGACTACCTGAAATCAAAAAGCCAACAAATTCCAAAGGAAAATATAAGCTCAAACAAAAAAAGTCCTTACCTTTGGGTCTCAATAACATAATATGCCATAAAACTTAAACTCTATAGTATATGAAAGCCAAACACATCGCATTCCTTTCACTCAGTGTGCTTGCAGGAACATTTGCCTCATGCACCGGCTCACACGAAATAAAGATTACAGGCTCGGTAAAAAATTTAGACGGAGGCACAATTATCTATCAGAAATCCATCGACGGAATGTTTAATTCGCAATCTCAGGATACATTGAAGCTGAATACGGACAGCACGTTTAGTCTCACACTCCCCTGTAACGGGTACGAACAGATACGCCTGTTCCTGTGGGGAAAGCGTTACTTAGGTTCCTTCATTGCCGATGGCGGAAACTATCGCCTGCAAATTGATGCCGCAGCCACGCATCCCATCTCTATTTTGGAAGGCAAGAATGAAAAGAACATGGAGGTATCAAGGCTAATGGACGAACTGGGACAAGACGTGTTTGATGTACTTTCAAGAAAAGGCGACAAGTGGGGTATTACCCAGGACACCATAGCTACTTCAGTCAGCAGAAAGTTACAGGATGCGGTATTAGCCTTAGATGAGAAGATGAAAGGTGTGGATGAGGATTTATATGAAAAAGCCTGCCAAAATACACGCATACAGACGATGTGGGCCTTCCAGAACCAGCTTTTCGGCATTGCCTACCGCTACTCCGAAGCCACCAAGCAAAGCTGGCTCAAGGAATGGGAAAAGATGATGGAATTCTGTCGAGTAAATCACCCGGCCAGCACTTTCTCGCCCGCTTTCCATGAAGTAGTCTATAACAATGCCGGCATTACCTACTACACTAAAGAAGAACCGGTAGAAGAAGACTTGAAGAAAAATCCCAATAAGTTGATTTTCCATTACATCGAAAAGAACCTTACGGGTCAGGCGCAGGAATCGGCCATGGCACTGCTTTTCCTAAGGGACGCAAACGAGGAAAAATACGACCCAGAAATACTTCCGCTGGAAGAACGATTCAAGCAACTGTATCCACAAAGCAAATGGCAACCGCTGATAGATGAGGCTATTGCCAAGAACAAGGCTTTCAATCAAGCTAAAATACCCGGCTACATCCACTTCCCTAATATAGACAACGCAAAGACGTTCAAAGAGATTACCGACTTATATAAAGGAAAGGTTATCTTCATGGATATATGGGCAACCTGGTGCGGTCCTTGTCGTGCCTCTTTCGCCTATGTAAAACCCTTACAAGAATATGCCAAAGCGAACGACATCGTACTGCTGTATCTCTCCATTGACCGTCCGGAAGAGGATGCCAAATGGCGCAAGATGGCAGCACATTATGACCTGATGGGCGAGCATGTACGCGTGCAGGAAGCGTTTAAGGATGAAATATACACAACCTTCGGCAATGCACAAAAAGCACTTTCCATTCCTCATTGCGTGATCATCGGGAAGGATGGAGAAATCAAGTTCAAATCGGCAGCTTCTCCGGAAGATATAGAAAAACTAAAATCTCAATTGGAAGAGGCAGCGCAGACAGGAGCATAATCCCTATTGCTACTGAAACTCCTAATACACAGAAAAACCGCCACGTATCCCTTCCCAAATGCGTGGCGGCTATGTTTTATTTCAGTGCTTTCCCGTCGGAGAAGGCATTACCCGCCTTCTCTCCTATCACCAGATAGTGATGATGAATCGGGTCGTATGTAATCGGTTTCAAACGGGCAGGGTCAATCTGGCCGTTTTCATCCAAAATCTCTTCTGCTGCCGACACGTTGACAATTCGGCCTACCAGATGGTTACTCTCCTGGTCGTACGAAACCAGCTCACATTCCAGCGTCATAGGCAGTTCCTCAATGAGCGGTGCATTCACAAACTCCGATTTTACGGCATGGAAACCGGCTTTGGCAAATTTGTCCGGCTCTTTCTTTCCTGAGACAAGCCCCACATAATCGCAAGCTGCCACATGGTCGACTGTAGCCATACTCACAGTAAAAGCCTTCGTAGCCAGAATATTCTGGGTCGTCTTGTGTCCTTCGGCCAGGCAGATGCCCACCATGTCATCCGTATAGATTCCTCCCCACGCTGCATTCATGGCGTTGGGTTTTCCATTTTCGTCGTACGCTGCCACGATAAATACGGGCATCGGGTACAACCATGTTTTTACTCCAAAATTCTTTCGCATAGTCTGTATCTTTTTAGTTGCAGTATCGAATCATTTATCATTTCGAGGACTCACCGCCACCTTAATCACCCCATCCAGACGGTTTTCAAAGATGCGGTAGGCTTCTTCTATCTCATTAAGCGGGAAGCGGTGTGTGATGAGTGGCGTAGTGTCAATCTTTCCTTCCGCTATCAACCGGAGGATTTCGGCACAGTCACAACCGTCTACTCCGCCTGTCTTGAAGGTGAGGTTCTTGCCGTACATGTCAGGCAAGGGAAGTACCTGCGGACGGTCATACAAAGCCACAACGGTCACAATGGCATTCGGACGGGCGCACTCCCATGCCAGCCGGAAAGTATCATCGGCCCCAGCCACTTCAATAACTACATCGGCTCCTCCATGCGCACTATGGGTTTTCACAAACTCCTGACACTGTTCCGGTGTAGTGACCAGGACCTCAGGATAGTGTGTCTGCACAAAACGGATACGCTCTTCCGATTTCTCACACACAATGAGACGGCGCGGATGTTTCAGTCGGGCACAGAGCAACGTACAGATACCCGTAGGTCCGGCTCCAATCAGCAGCACCGTATCTTCGGTCGTAATTTCCGAGATACGGGCAGCCCAAAAACCGGTAGCCAGAATATCGCCCACGAAAAGCGCCTGCTCGTCCGTCACTCCGTCGGGAATGCGATTCAACCCCTGGTCGGCATGCGGCACCCGCACATATTCCGCTTGTCCCCCGTCAATGCGGCAACCCAGTGCCCATCCTCCGTCGGGGTCCTCACAATTGTTTACATACCCGTGCTGGCAGAAAAAACATTCTCCGCAGAAAGTCTCCACGTTGACCGTCACCCGGTCACCCGGCTTCACGGTAGTGACCTCCGCTCCAACTTGTTCCACGATGCCCACCATCTCATGCCCCACCGTAATGCCCGGTACAACACGCGGCACGCTACCGTGCTTGATGTGTAAATCACTGGTACAGATACTTCCCAACGTGACGCGCACCAGGGCGTCCTTCGGGTCTTTCAGTTCGGGCACAGGCTTCTCTATCAATGAGAAACGGCCGTGCTCCATATACGTATAAGCTAACATATTTCTTTCCATTTTATTTACATACATATCATTGGTCTTTCGTGACACTGTCTACATAATAATTCTTCCGGTCTCGTGCATGTTCCTTTGAAAGCAAAGGGAAGCGTGACTGACGATCTTCATACAATTCCTCGTAATCCTGGGTATAATCGGCATGCGGCACCACATTTACATCAAAGGTCAGACGATACACGCTGGTTGAATCAAAATTACCATAAAGCAGAATTTCGTGTGCCACGTAACCGATGTTCTTAGAGCTGTCATATTCAAACTTCAGCACTACTGAACGTCCGGAGGGCACTACCTTCCGACCTTCGTTCACCGTAATGCAGCCACACGTGGTCTGTATCTCACTAATAATCAGCTCGGCATCTCCCGTGTTCTTCAATTCATAATCCAATGCCAGTTTTTGCCCGGTCCTGATTGGATAATAATGACGGTTGGCGTCCGTCACACTGACACTGGTCGTCTGCAGCCGGGTGTGACATCCTGCCAGAAAACAGAGGCTGTAACACAAACATACGGCCACCCACAAATACTTACTCATTACCTTCATACCATTCTATTTCATCACAAGCCATCTTTTTGAGATGACCTGAAGTTATTATTATTTTTATATCTCCCTGCGACCCGGCTGCCTTGGTATTTACGACTGCTTTGACAATTGAAAAATCATCCGGAGCAGAGGAAGCTTTCCAGCTGCCCAACAATTTCTCACCCTGGAAGACTTTTACTTCCGACGGACTTCCTATCTTCCAAGCCGGAGCATGAAGAAACGAAAGTACCATCCTTCCGGAACGTTGCGGCTGCCCTTTGGAGATAACAAGCTGCCATTCCTTCTGAGAAGTAATCACCCAGTGCAGATGATAGTCGTGAAGAAAACCATAATACCCGTCTGTCCATGCAGGAACCGGTACAGTACGATTCCCGTCCGAAGCAAGCACAGATACGGCCTGACCAGACAACTTATTTCTTTTCTGTGTAGCATGAAAGCGGATGCGCTGCCATTCTGCCACGTATTCATCCAGCAAACCGTTGGCTTCCTTATACCGACTCCAATTCGGGAAGCTTTTGTAGCCTTTCAGTAAATCCAAAAACTCGGAAGTCTGCAACGATACGCCCTTTCCGCTACGAATCAATTCCAGTTGCGTAAAGTTCAGGGCCGTGAGCAACTGATTCAGCCGTTTTCGCTCTTCCTCTCCTGCCGTTTTCGACAAGCGATCCAATGCGGTATAGAACTGCTGAAACTCTCCGACAGACAGATAGGCGTTCACAGCATCGGATATGCCTCCATACCATTCCAGTGTCGCACGCCTGCCGCGTACTTGTTCCTCCAAACTCAGGTAATATGCAGCCAGTAAATCGCCACTTTGAGGATAAAACCGACGGAAATAACGCTTCACAAGCTGAGATACGTCCAGTTCTGTATCCTTCAACAAAGAAGACAGCACAAAAGTCTGCACGCCATCAAAAGTGGAATAGTCATCTCCGCTGCCGTTGAAGAATACGCCCCATATTCCTAAACGCTTATAAGTCCGCAACCGATTCTGAATGCTACCCAGACAAGGATAAGGAGTCAGGTAATCGTCAAAATTACGCATATAATCCCACACAAGTATCCGGTGCGTCACCTTCTGCCAGCGAGTCACTAGATTCGTCCATTCCTGATAAGCTTTTCCTTGTGTAGTCACAAAACTCAGCGGAAGGTCTATCGCACTCAATATCACGCCCACATTCTCGGGCAAAGACGTTGCGGGAGGAGTAACGGTCGTTGCGTAAGCAGAAGTATAAAAGCTATGCGCCTGGAAACGAACTGCCAACTTCCGTAATAAGGAGGTGACTGCCGGAGTCGCATTGGCCGAAGTATTTCCAGCCTTCCGGCAAAAGTCACATTGACATACTTCGTGATTGTCATCTGGAAGAATGGCAAACAAAGAAGAAGCTGCCTTTGTTCCGTCACCGTAATTTTCTAAAATATACGATTCGATAGCTTTATATAGTGCATCCGACGAGAAGCACCACTGCGCAGGGATACGTTTTCCTGCCACCAATGCCCGTGCCGTTTCAGGAATGTTTTTATCGCTACCAAACACTTTCCGAAGGTTATGTCCCCACAGCCCCCAGTGATAATCCACATGGCGGTTGGCTGTGATAGCCTGCACATCCGGATTGGCCATGGAAGGAGAGTAAATGCTCCGGTAAGCGAAATCAAAACTCCTTGCTCCGTCATTCAGTCCGATAATTGCCGGTTCTAAATCATTGGCCTGCCAACGATCATCTTCCTCTGCCATCCGGGCTATCCACTGATATACGAGCCAAAGCATATTTTCTTCCGTGGGTGCCGTGAGAATAGTTTTTCCACCCTCTGTCCGAACGGCATAATCCGCATGCAAAGACGAGTCGATATGCACATACACTCGGAACTGCCCGTCCGGCTTTTCCACTTCCGTCAGGCAATTCTTGTCTGTTACCCTGCGGGCCGACTGCCTCCACAAATAGGAAGCCCACTTGGAGTCTGCTTTCTGTTCCTCTTGCAAAGGCAAGATAGCAAACTCTTTGTATGAGCCAAATCCTCCTGCCGGACGACAGCCGTATGTCGTCACACCGCAACCCCACACCACGGTCAGGCACAACAGACGGACAAACTTAGAAACTAAAAATGAGTTGCGCATAGACATTATATAAATCTTTGTAACGGGAGTATGACGCATCCTCTTCCACGACTGAAGAAGACTGGTTGTAAAAATGATAGTACGTAGCCATCAGCCCTAAGGACACATGCTTGCTCACCATGTACACACCACCTACTCCCACCATAAAATTCCATTTCTCGAAACTGCCCGGCATCAGTTTGTCCACAAATTCCGATTCAGGGGCCGTACCAGCTCCCACAGTACCCAACAGATGAGTATGTCCATCCTGAAGCGGATAGAAGCGGGCCTGTGCATTCAGGTTGAAGTACGGCTTCTTCTGAAGCAGATACCCGTCGCCATTCAACCGGACAGTCCACTGC